>JAFMMH010000059.1 GCA_017851655.1 Flavobacteriaceae bacterium | reverse complement strand
TCTTGATGGATACCGAAGTAATTTAATACTCCGTACGTTCCATTCCAAACGTCGTTACCTTGAGAAGTTTCGATTACTGAAGTCAAAGAAAGGTTTTTGTAATAAATGTTTATTCCAAAACCTGCTCTAAAGTCAGCATTAGGATCTCCTACACCGATTTCTTTTTCAGCAGCTGCATTTGGGAATCCATTTGCGTTAAGCACATAGTTACCACTAGCATCTGTTTCATATACACCAGATCTAAGAACTGCGAAAGGAAAACCTTCGGCAATACCTGAAGATGTACTTGTAAATCCATTTAAGATCGAGTAAGCACTTCCTTTAAGGTCAACAACTAAGTTTCTGTTTTGCGTATAGTTCGCATTTACAGAAATACCAAAGTCATTGGTTCTTAAGATTCTTGCAGTTACATCAAATTCTAAACCTTTGTTTGTGATAACTGCAGCATTTTGAAGTGTTGTAGTAAATCCACTAGACCCAGGAATAGGAAGCGCAATGATTCCATCTTTGGTTTCGTTTTGGTAATAAGTTGCATTTAAAGTAATTGCATTGTCAAACAATCTAAGGTCAAAACCAAATTCTGTTTCAGATTTTCTTTCCTCTTTAAGGTTTGGATTACCTCTAGAAGCAGACTGTGTAAATGGATTACCATAAAGATAACCACCTAAACCATCACCCCAAGAAGAGAATATTCCACCAGGGCCATATACAGTAGAAGTAGCGTATGGATTTGCTCCAATTCCAACTTCACCATAAGATACTCTTACTTTAGCAAAATCAACAGCATCACTGTTAATTAAGTCAGTTAATTTATATCCTAGGGATCCTGAAGGATAGAAAATCACTCCAGCACCTGGTAAAGTAGAAAGACTTTCTGCTCTTCCTGAAACTTGAAGAAGAATGTTGTCATAGATAGTAAAATCTAAAACTGCATAACCACCATTTTGTCTTGTTAAAGCATTATAAGAATCTGGATTTGAGTTCTCACTTGTTGTATTTCCAGTATTCAAGTATACTTGATCAGGATTTGTGAAATTAGTTTCACCCGCACTCAATCTTCTGTAGCTTTCTTCTGTTGCCTGATATCCTACAGTATAGTCCAAAGAAATTTGGTCAGTTATACTGGTATTTCCAAGAGCGAATAAGTTAAAGTTATTGATTTTGTTTGTAATTCTATCTTCACCCCATAAACCATTACTACCATCACCAGCAGAACCTGCAGGCCAGTAATCTGTTCTGTTATCTTGGAAGAAGTCAATACTATAACGTGCTATAATTTTTATGTTATCAGCAATATCGTAGTTTAATTCAGGAGAAAAAACAATTCGATCTACTGTGTTAAGGTTCTTTTGCTCGTTAATTGTCCAAAGTGGGTTATTATACGTTGGAGCAGCATAACTAAACGAACCTGTTTCGTTGTTAAACGTTCTGTAAGATCCAGTAGCTCTTCTATAACTTCTGTGAGAGTTAGGAGTCACTGAAGTAACACCGTCACTAATTCTGTAGTTAGTTCCTTTGTAATCTCTAATATCAAAATCAGGAGATGATCTTAAATATCCTAGATATAGACCATTTAAGTTAGATCCAGTTTGAACTCGATTTGATTCAGAGGTACTGTATGTAGAAGACAGCTTCACTTTTAGCTTGTCTGTCAAGTCAGTGTCGTTGTTCAATTTCAATGTATTTCTAACATAATCAGAAGCACCCTTAAGGATACCGTCTTGATCTAAGTTAGAGATTGAAATAAATGTTGATGATCTATCACCCTTGAATGAAAAACTTGCGTTTGTCTCCCAAGTGTACCCATCACCAAATATCGCATCTCTGTTTTCTTGGTTGTAAGTAGTTTTACTGTTTTTGTCAACTATAGGTCCAATTTGTCTTCCGTCAGGAGTTTCAAAATAACCTCCAGTTAGATCGTACGTATCATTTCCGCCGGGTCTTAAAGCAATTTCATCACCAAAAGAGAATCCAGTATTTTCTACGAAGTACCCTATTCCAGGCTCACCGTACCAAATTCCGTCATAACCTTGACCCCAAGTGTCTTGTTTGTCCCACTCTCTGTTAACTCTATCTACAGAAAGGGATGTTTTAACATTAAAACTCCAACCTTTAGATTCTTTAGAGCCTCTTTTAGTGTTGATAACCAATACACCATTCGCCGCACCAGTTCCGTAGAGTGCTGCTGCTGCTGCACCTTTAATTACAGATACTGATTCGATGTCTTCAGGGTTGATGTCATTTAAACGAGACTGCTGAACTACACCTGCTGTATTCCCTCCAATGTTGGCATTAGAAATAGGAGCACCGTCAAGGACAATTAATGGCGAGTTATCTCCGTTAATTGTATTTTGTCCACGAATCTGGATGTATGCACCAGAACCTGGATCACCAGAGTTTCTTGTGATTTGTACACCAGATGCTTTACCTGAAAGTCCTTGAAGAACTCCAGTTTCACCAGAACGTTGAAGTTGATCTACTTCAACAACTGAGGTACCTGAAAGATCATCGTCTTTCTTCTTTTCGATACCTAAAGCTGTAAGTACAACTTCGTCTAGTTCATTTGATGCAACTAAACTTATCGAGATTTGGTCTTGATTAGTAACTTCTTGATTTAAAGTTTGGTAACCAACGAAGCTAAAACTAAGAACATCTCCTTGGTTTGCTTGAATAGAAAAATTACCATCAAAATCTGAGGTAGTTCCTACATTAGTTCCAACAACCAATACTGTAGCGCCGGGAAGCGGAACTCCTTCATCATCGGTAATATTTCCCGAGATTGTACCTTGAGCAAATGTGATTTGAACACACAGCAATAAGGACATTAAAGTTAAAAAGTGTTTCATGTTAAATATATTTAGTTTACAAATATACTTTTTTCTTATCGAAATGTTAAATTATAGTTAATAAATTTATGGAAAGCCAGAAAATTCATTGGTTTTGAGGCGTTTAAATAAATTTATATATCGTTAAACGACTTTAGTTTTTGTTCAGAAATGGGGTGAAAAGTGATAATATCTGAACCAGAAGAAGAATAGTCGCTAATTAATTGGGAAAGTATTGAAAACGTGAAGAACATCTTGATAGTCCTTGAATTTAAGTTTCTCTTCAGCTATAAACTTTTTTAAAAGTGCTTGTTTCTCTGGAAATAGTTTGATTATTGATTTTTTATTGATATTGACTAATTCAAGCATTTGTTTACTTTTAGAAAAATGATAAAGAAATTGTTGGTCTTCAAATCTTGCTGGTAGTGAACCCCCCAGCCCCGAAGGTGCTGGCTTTTCATCAACAAATTTTTTCTTGTTATTTAAGTAAAGAGCATGATCTTCATTAGAGAACAATTCAAGCATGTAAGTAGTTTCCTTTTTATTATTTTTTGAG
Source organism: Flavobacteriaceae bacterium (assembly GCA_017851655.1). Lineage (GTDB taxonomy): Bacteria > Bacteroidota > Bacteroidia > Flavobacteriales > Flavobacteriaceae > MS024-2A. The sequence goes on along the minus strand of JAFMMH010000059.1, from coordinate 6,354 downwards.
ATTTCAATCAGTTGATAAAATTGATCACCGATGAGTGCAGCTACGTTTGGACTTTTCATTAAGATATTTGATGCTGTTTTTTGATTTGCATTTTTTGCAATTTCAATTTCATCTTTAAATGCATTATATCTCAAAAAAGTTTTTTCTTCAACTTTCTCTCCATTTAGAATTACGGTAGAATTCTGAAATTCAGAATTCAAATACATACTACCCTTAATGTTTTCAAGTGATGCTTCTTCTGTCTCAATTGAAGTTTTCAAGCTATTAAAATCATCTAAAGCTCTAGTGGAGGCGAATCGATCTGCCCCTGTAGCATCTACATAGCTTTGGCTACTTAAATGTACCGAGATCAGTAATAAAGGAAGTATTATAATATTTTTCATAAGGGTAAATGTACATAAATTAAGACAACATCCGTTGTCTTACAAGTTCGTAAAATGCGACACCACATGCGACAGAAACATTTAGTGAGTCTATTGATTCTGACATCGGAAGTTTCGCTTGGTCTGTTAAGATTTTTAAAAGTCCTTTTGAGATACCTATATCTTCAGCACCGAATACAATAGCAATAGGGCCTTTTAGGTCTTGTTCAAACAATGTTTTGTTTCCCTTTTCTGTGAGGCCTAGGGACGGAATTTCATGAGAATTCAAATAATAAATTACATCTTTAAGATGTTGCACTTTTGATATGGGGACATTGAAGGCTCCACCGGCCGAAGTCTTCACAACATCACCATTTAGGGGTGCGCTTCCGCTACTAGGGATAAAAATTGCATCCACATTAGTTGCTGCAGCAGATCTAATTATGGCTCCAAAATTTCTTGCGTCCGTAATCCCATCCAGTAAAACAAACACTGGATTTTTTTTAGAGGCTAATATTTTTTCAACCAAAGGTTCCATTTCATGGGTCTGAATAGCAGCAATTCTAGCTACAGCGCCTTGATGATTTTTGTCTGAAAAACGATCTAAACGTTCAACCGGTACAAAGCTGAAAGCAATATTTTTTGCTCTGAGTGAATGCATTAATTGTTCAGCAAGTGGACTTTTAGTTCCTTTTAATAACCATACCTTATCGATCGGTTTTTCCGATTGTATGGCCTCTAAAATTGCTCTTAATCCAAATATGGTAACTTTTTCCATTTCGCAAAAGTACTTTAATTTGTGGATGACTTGACTAGTGATTCATTATAAATTTATTTCATAAATGGAATATTTTTTGTTTTTAAAATTGTAGGAGGCGTAAAATCGAATTTGAAAGAAATGACATAGGAAGTCCTTTTTTTAAAGAATTGTCAAAATTTTGTAATTGAACGGTTTGAAACCAAGAAAAAAAATTCTACATTTGCACGCCCATAAAAATGGGGAATTATATAAAATTTATGCCAACGATTGCACAATTAGTACGAAAAGGAAGAGTTACGATTACCAAGAAGAGTAAATCGGCTGCTTTGGATTCGTGTCCACAACGACGTGGGGTTTGTACTCGTGTTTACACGACAACCCCTAAAAAACCGAACTCAGCAATGCGTAAAGTAGCGCGTGTTCGATTGACTAACGGAAAGGAAGTCAATGCATATATACCCGGAGAAGGACACAACCTCCAAGAGCACTCGATAGTATTGGTTCGTGGCGGAAGAGTTAAAGATTTGCCGGGGGTCCGTTACCACATAGTTCGTGGGGCGCTGGATACTGCCGGAGTAGAAGGACGTTTGCAAAGACGCTCAAAATACGGTGCCAAAAGACCCAAAAAATAAAAGGTAATTTCTTTTACAACTGAATCATGAGAAAAAAACAAGCAAAAAAACGTCCCCTATTACCCGATCCCAAGTTTAATGACCAATTGGTAACCCGATTTGTCAATAACTTGATGTGGGACGGAAAAAAATCCACTGCATTCAAAATATTTTATGATGCTATAGAAATCATAGAAGAACGCAAACAAGACGAAGAAAAATCAGCACTAGATGTTTGGAAAGAAGGATTGTCTAACGTCATGCCTCACGTTGAGGTTCGAAGTAGACGTGTAGGAGGTGCTACCTTTCAGATCCCTATGCAAATTCGTCCGGATAGAAAAGTATCCCTAGCGATGAAATGGCTCATTAGTTTTTCTAGAAAACGTAACGAAAAATCAATGGCCCTCCGTTTGGCTAATGAAGTTTTGGCTGCTGCGAAAGAAGAAGGTGCTGCTGTGAAGAAACGTCAAGATACTCACAAAATGGCAGAAGCAAATAAAGCCTTTTCACATTTTAGATTTTAATATACCAAAACGCACATTGAATATCAGCCATGGCTAGAGATTTAAAATACACAAGAAATATTGGAATTGCAGCCCATATTGATGCTGGAAAAACCACAACAACAGAACGCGTTCTATTCTATACTGGAGTAAGCCATAAAATTGGTGAAGTTCATGATGGAGCAGCAACGATGGACTGGATGGAGCAAGAGCAGGAAAGAGGAATTACAATTACTTCTGCTGCTACCACTTGTACTTGGGACTTCCCTCAGTATCAAGGAAAACCAACAGCAGATTCCAAGCCATATCACTTTAATATTATAGACACCCCCGGCCACGTAGATTTTACAGTGGAAGTAAACCGATCCCTTCGAGTACTAGATGGATTGGTTTTTTTGTTTTCTGCAGTTGATGGTGTTGAGCCACAATCAGAAACAAACTGGAGACTCGCGGACAATTATAAAGTACCACGTATTGGTTTTGTAAATAAAATGGACCGTCAAGGTGCTAACTTCTTGAATGTAAGTACTCAGGTTCGTGAAATGCTTAAATCCAATGCTGTACCAATTGTTCTTAACATTGGAGACGAAGAAGATTTTAGAGGAATTGTTGATCTTGTAACCAACAAAGCCATTGTATGGCATGAAGATAATTTTGGTTCCACTTTTGACGAAGTGCCTATCCCTGAGGATATGCTAGAGGATGTCGAAAAATATCGTGCAGAGCTTATCGAAGCTGTTGCAGAATACGATGAAGGCCTTTTAGAAAAATTCTTTGAAGATCCTGATTCGATCAGTCCAGACGAAATTCACGAGGCATTGCGTGCTGCTACTCAAGATATGAGTATAATCCCAATGATTTGTGGTTCCTCTTTCAAAAATAAAGGAGTGCAGTTTCTTTTAGACGCAGTATGTCGCTACTTGCCTTCTCCAGAAGATAAAGAAGCAATCATAGGAACACATCCTGATACAGATGAAGAAATTTCTCGTAAACCTTCTGTTAGTGAACCTTTTTCAGCACTAGCTTTCAAAATTGCTACCGATCCTTTTGTGGGACGTCTTGCATTTTTCCGCGCATATTCTGGTCGTTTAGATGCAGGATCTTATGTGTTGAATAATCGTTCTGGTAATAAAGAACGTATATCTAGAATTTATCAGATGCACTCCAATAAACAAAATTCTATCGATTTTATAGAAGCAGGAGATATTGGAGCTGCTGTAGGATTTAAAGATATTAAAACAGGAGATACACTTTCGGCCGAAAAGTCACCCATTATTCTCGAAAGTATGGTATTCCCTGATCCTGTAATCGGGATTGCTGTTGAACCCAAAACAAAGGCTGATGTCGATAAACTTGGGATGTCTTTAGCAAAACTCGCAGAAGAGGATCCAACTTTTCAAGTAAAAACAGACGAAGCTTCAGGCCAAACAATTATATCTGGAATGGGAGAATTGCATTTGGATATCATTGTTGACCGTTTACGTCGAGAATTTAAAGTTGAAGTAAACCAAGGGCAACCTCAGGTAGAATATAAAGAAGCTTTAACTGCTTCAGCGAAACACCGTGAAGTATACAAAAAGCAAACTGGAGGTAGAGGTAAGTTCGCTGACATTGTTTTTGTAATCGAACCAGCGGAAGAAGGAAAAGTAGGTTTAGAATTCGTTAATTCTGTCAAAGGAGGAAACGTACCTAAAGAATATATTCCTTCTGTAGAAAAAGGATTTAGAGAGGCAATGAAAAATGGTCCACTAGCTGGGTTTGAACTCGATGCCATGAAAATCACACTTGAAGACGGATCATTCCACCCTGTGGATTCAGATTCGTTATCATTTGAATTGGCTGCTAAACTTGGATTTAAAGTATCTGCCAAAGCAGCAAAAGCAGTAATTATGGAACCCATTATGAAACTTGAGGTTTTGACACCTGAAGAAAACATGGGAGATATTGTAGGAGATTTAAATCGACGTCGTGGTCAAGTAAATTCCATGGATGATCGAGCGGGATCTAAGGTTGTTAGAGCTGAAGTCCCTCTTTCGGAAATGTTTGGATACGTTACATCGTTACGTACACTTTCTTCCGGTCGTGCAACTTCTACAATGGAATTTTCACATTATGCAGAAACACCTTCTAATATTTCAGAGAGTGTCATTGCAGATGTAAATGGTAAAAAAGCATAAATCAAATCGCATGAGCCAAAAAATTAGAATCAAATTAAAATCATACGACCACAATCTAGTAGATAAGTCGGCAGATAAAATTGTAAAAACAGTTAAAACTACTGGAGCTATTGTAACTGGTCCTATACCATTACCAACTCACAAGAAAATTTTTACTGTTTTACGTTCTCCTCACGTTAACAAGAAATCAAGAGAACAGTTTAAATTATGTTCTTACAAACGCTTGTTGGACATTTATAGTTCCTCTTCAAAAACCATTGATGCGTTGATGAAATTGGAATTACCAAGTGGAGTAGAAGTAGAAATTAAAGTATAATTACAAACAACAATAATATTAATTAATAACTAAAAACAATGTCTGGGTTAATAGGAAAAAAAATCGGTATGACCAGTCTCTTTGACGAAAATGGGAAAAATATTCCCTGCACCGTTCTTGAGTTAGGTCCATGCGTGGTTACCCAAGTCAGAACCAAAGAGGTTGACGGGTATGAAGCACTTCAACTGGGTTTCGATGACAAGGCACAAAAAGGAGTTACTAAGGCTGCCCAAGGGCACTTTAAAAAGGCCAATACTACTCCTAAAAGAAAGCTAGTCGAATTCCAGAATTTTGAAGAAGATTTAAATTTAGGAGATACCATTACGGTAACTCATTTTAATGAAGGAGAATTTGTTGATGTCTCAGGGACATCGAAAGGAAAAGGTTTCCAAGGAGTTGTGAAAAGACACGGTTTTGCCGGGGTTGGTCAAGCAACTCATGGACAGCACAATCGTCTTAGAGCACCAGGTTCTATTGGAGCGGCGTCTTATCCTGCACGTGTATTCAAAGGAATGCGTATGGCAGGTCAGATGGGAAATGAGAAGGTTAAAGTTCAAAACCTTAGAGTCATCAAAGTAGTGCCCGAGAAAAACCTCCTTTTAGTTAAAGGATGTGTACCTGGTCACAAAAACGCATACGTAATAGTTCAGAAATAATGGAAGTAAACGTACTCAACATAGAAGGAAAAGAGACCGGAAGAAAGGTTAAACTAGATAAATCAGTTTTTGGTATTGAACCCAATGATCACGTAATTTATTTAGACGTAAAACAACATTTAGCAAACAAACGTCAAGGAACTCACAAGTCCAAACAGCGTGCTGAAATCGTTGGAAGTACTCGTAAGATCAAAAAACAAAAAGGAACTGGTACTGCCCGTGCAGGAAGCATTAAGAATCCACTTTTTAAAGGAGGAGGACGTGTATTTGGACCAACGCCTAGAGACTACAGTCAGAAAGTCAATAAAAAGGTAAAGCGTTTGGCTCGTAAATCAGCACTCAGTATTAAAGCAAAACAAAATTCAATTATTGTTTTAGAAGATATTCAATGGGATGCACCAAAAACTAAGAATTACCTTCAAATGCTTTCAGCTCTTGGTTTGGCAGACAAAAAAAGCCTCTTGGTGTTGGGGGACTTGAATAAAAATGTATATTTGTCGTCTCGTAATTTAAAGAACTCTAAAGTTGTAATCAACTCAGAACTAAACACTTACGGCATTTCAAATGCAAATAGTTTGATTCTTAGTGAGAGTTCAATTGCAGGTTTAGAATCAATTTTGAATAAATAACAATGAGTGTATTAATAAAACCAATCATCACAGAGAAAGCTACTTTAGGAAGTGAGCTTCATAATCGATATACTTTTTTGGTACACCCAAAGTCAAACAAAGTTGAGATCAAAAAAGCAGTAGAAGCCGCTTATGGTGTAAGCGTTAATAAAGTTCGAACACTTAACAGTGGTCCCGAACGTAAGACTCGCTACACCAAAACAGGGATTCAGAAAGGTAAAACCAATGCAACTAAGAAAGCTATTGTTCATGTTGCAGAAGGAGATACTATAGATTTTTACAGTAATTTATAATCGCGCCAGATGTCAGTAAGAAAATTAAAACCGATAACTCCTGCGCA
>JAFMMH010000058.1 GCA_017851655.1 Flavobacteriaceae bacterium | reverse complement strand
GCCTCTTCCACCATCTCCACCATCGGGCCCCCCTTTGGTTATAAATTTTTCCCTATGAAGGTGAATCGATCCTTTTCCTCCTTTACCAGAGCTTACTTGTAATTTAACATAATCAACAAAGTTCCCTTCTGTCATGTGAGGCTATAAACTATTAATTAATTCTGTCAATCGAGCTGTTATTTCTTCTATAGTACCAATACCATTAATACTATGAAATTTTTGCTGATTGTTATAGTAGGTTCTTAGGGGTGCTGTTTTGGAGTTGTATTCATCAAATCGATTTCGGATTTTACCTTCGTCCTGATCATCTGTTCTTCCACTACTTTTTCCTCGTTCTAATAGGCGCTGCACAAGAATATCATCATCTGCCTCAAGAGCAATAGTTGCATTTATTTTCATGCCTTTTTTAGTTAAAAAAACATCTAATGCTTCTGCTTGAGCTTCGGTTCGGGGAAAACCATCAAAAATAAACCCCTTTGCTTGCTTATTTTGATCAACCTCGTTTTCTAGCATATCAATCGTGACCTGATCTGGAACAAGATCGCCTTGATCCATATAGGATTTTGCAAGTTTTCCCAAATCAGTCTGATTTGAAATATGATTCCTGAATAAATCTCCTGTAGATATATGAACCAAATTAAATTCTGATTTTAAAAATGAAGCTTGAGTTCCCTTTCCAGCTCCTGGTTTTCCAAATAAAACAAGATTAATCATGTTAAAAATTTTACACAAAGATACCCAATTTAGATGGCTTTTTTCCATTCCAAAAAACTTATGCGTATTTTTGCCAAAAGGATATGATGGGATTCTTCTCAACCACAAAAACAATCGGAATCTTAGGAGGTGGGCAATTAGGCAAAATGCTACTCAATACAACTCGTCAATGGGACATCAATACGCATGTTTTGGATCCCAGTGCCGAAGCCCCTGCTCGTATTGCTTGTAATAAATTTGTTCAGGGTGACCTGATGGATTATCAAACAGTCATGGACTTTGGGAAAAATACTGATATTCTTACCATAGAAATTGAAAATGTAAATTCAAGCGCTTTAGCAGATTTAGAAAAACAGGGAGTCAAAGTTTACCCCCAAGCGAAGGTTATTGAGATTATCCAAAATAAATGTCATCAAAAAGTCTTTTATAAAAAAAATAAGATTCCAACAGCAGCATTTCAGTTGTTCGAGTCAAAAGAAGCGCTCAAAGATGCCGTAGCAAGAGGTCTAGTTTCTTTCCCCTTTGTTTGGAAATCTGAATCTATGGGATACGATGGTTATGGTGTCAAAATGATCCGATCCAATCAAGACCTTGAAAAAGTGAATGAAGGAGGCTGTTTAGCAGAAGATTTGGTTAATATAGACAAAGAAATTGGTATTATAGTTTGTAGAAACCCAAGTGGAGAAACAGTAAGCTATCCAAGTGTGGAAATGGAATTTCACCCTACAGCAAATCAAGTAGAATACGTACTCAGTCCAGCACGCATTCCAAAACAGATAGAGAAAAAAGCACAGGAGGTTGCACTTCAAGTTTCTCAATCATATGAACATGTAGGTTTATTGGCCGTAGAATTATTTTTAACTAAAGATGGTGAAATCTGGGTAAATGAAGTTGCTCCAAGACCACACAATAGTGGACACTATAGTATTGAAGCATCATACACATCCCAATTTGAGCAACATATTAGAGCCTTACTGGATTTGCCTTTGGGAAGTACACAAAATAAAGTATCAGGCGTGATGGTAAATCTAGTTGGAAGTATAAATCACAAAGGACCTGTACATTACAAAAACATTGAACACATCATGGCTATAGAAGGTGTAAACCCTCATATTTATGGCAAGAAAGAAACTCGACCTTTTCGTAAAATGGGTCACATCACTATAGTGAATGAAGAGCTCGAAATTGCGAGACAGATTGCAGAGCAAGTAAAAGAAACCATTAAAGTAATATCAAAATAATATGGCTGAAGTTGGAATTATTATGGGAAGCCAATCGGACCTCCCTATCATGGAAGAAGCAGTTGCTATTTTAAAAGCATTTCAAATTGAAATTGAAGTAGATATTGTTTCTGCTCATCGAACACCCGAAAAAATGATGGAATATGGAACCAAAGCACATTCAAGAGGAATTAAGGTAATCATTGCTGGTGCTGGAGGTGCTGCACATCTGCCCGGTATGATTGCATCATTAACTCCCTTACCTGTCATCGGAGTTCCTATTAAATCATCAAATTCTATTGACGGCTGGGATTCTGTTTTATCCATTCTTCAAATGCCTGGAGGGGTTCCCGTTGCTACTGTAGCACTAAATGGCGCAAAAAATGCAGGGATTTTGGCAGCTCAAATTATTGGAAGTCATCATCCAGAAATTCAAAACCGAATCATTGAGTACAAAAAAGACCTCCAAACAAAAGTACTGGAGAGTAGTAAAAACATCAAAAAATAAACCCTTTGGACAACCCATTATTAAAAAAATTCCAAACACCTTTCGAATCAGCTCCTTTTGACAAAATCAAAATCGAACACTTTATTCCTGCTATTCAGAAAAGTATAGAAATTGCTTTAAAAGAAATTGATTCTATTACTCAGCAAAAGGAATCTCCAACCTTTGAAAACACTATAGAAAAACTGGAGAACTGTGGAACCCTTATTGATAGAAACACTTCGCTTTTATTTAACCTGAATAGTGCTGAAACGAGTGAGCAACTTCAAAAGACTGCCCAAGAAGCATCTCCCCTATTAACACAATTCCAAAATGATATCCGACTCAATGATACCTTATTTGAAAGGATTAAATTTGTTTACCAAAATGAGGATAGAAAGAAACTTACTGCTGAACAAAATACACTCCTAGAAAAAGAGTATAAAAATTTTGTTCGAAACGGCGCAAATTTAGACAATACGTCTAAAGAAAAACTAAGGGTGATTGATACACAATTAGCAAAATTGAGCCTAACTTTTGGAGAACATGTCTTAGCCGATACTCAAGCGTTTTCTCTCCATATTGAGAAAAAGGAAGAGTTAATCGGCTTGCCCCCATCGGTTATTGAAATGGCAGAGGAAGAAGCAAACAAAAAAATTAAAAAAGGATGGGTTTTTACCCTAGACTACCCAAGCTATGTTCCTTTTATGACCTATTCTGAAAACAGGGAGCTTAGAAAAAAAATGAGTATTGCTTTTGGTCAACGTGGATTTAAAGACAACGAACAAAACAATAATGACATTATTATAGAACTTGTGAAACTCAGAAAAGAAAGAGCTCAATTATTGGGTTATGATTCTCATGCTGCATTTGTTTTGGAAGAACGTATGGCACAATCCGAGCAGAACGTAAAAACATTTTTAGATGAATTAGCTACTAAAGCAAAACCTGCTGCAGAAAGCGAATGGAAAGCCATGGAAGCGTTTGCCTCTGAAAAACTTGATTTAGAAAAACTGGAAAAATGGGATACCGCATTTGTTTCAGAAAAACTAAAACAAGCACAATTAGATCTAAACGAACAAGAGCTCAAACCATATTTTCTTCTAAATAATGTTCTTCATGGCCTTTTTGAAATTGTTAAAAAACTTTACGGTATAGAATTGCGTAAAAACAAAGAGGTATCCGTCTATCATAAAGATGTTGAAGTTTTTGAAGTTCATAAAGATAATATTCCTTATGCTTTATTATACACCGATTTTTTTCCTCGACCAGGGAAACGTAATGGAGCATGGATGACAAGTTATCGCTCTCAAAAAAAAGGAAAACGACCTCACATTTCAATTGTCTGTAACTTTTCTAAACCAACTCATACAGAGCCTTCCTTATTAACCTTTCAAGAGGTGACTACACTTTTTCACGAATTTGGTCATGCACTTCATGGAATATTAGCAAACACCACTTACAGTTCTTTGAGTGGTACAAGTGTTTATTGGGATTTTGTAGAATTACCAAGTCAGATTATGGAAAACTGGTGTTATCAGCCAGAAGCACTGAAACTCTATGCAAAACATTTTAAGACAGGTGAAGTGATTCCTCACGAGTTGATAGAAAAAATTAAAAAAGCAGCCCACTTTCAACAAGGACTTCAAACCTTAAGACAGCTGAGCTTTGGCTATTTAGATTTATCATATCATGACAAAAATGCAGATTTAATCGACGATATAAAGCGTCATGAAAAAAATCAAATTCAGCATCTTCAATTCACTGAAGACACTGCTGAAAACTGTATGAGTACTGCATTTTCGCATATTTTTCAAGGAGGATATTCTGCTGGATATTACAGTTACAAATGGGCAGAGGTATTAGATGCTGATGCATTTGAATTATTTCTTGAAAAAGGAATTTTTGAACCACTTACAGCAAAATCCTTTTTGGAAAATATCCTTTCAAAAGGAGGCACTGAACATCCTATGACACTTTATAAAAGGTTTAGAGGAAAAGAACCTGATCCATCTGCTTTACTTCGAAGAGCCGGATTAACTTGATTTGAATTGTCTTTTTTATTAAAATTGTTGTTTTAATCATATGAAACAACATGCCCCTTTGGATAAAACATTTATTTTTTTTGGTTATTTTAACTTATTCTATAACTGGCTGGGGACAATTTGCCATTCATGGAGACCTCTATGTAAGTTCTAGAAATGAACTTCATATTGCATTTGAAGATACCTATTTTAGTTGAAGCACTCAAAACACAACAGCACGAAATTAACGAATTAAAAAAACAGTTGAATAAGAGGTAGGGGTTACCAATTATTATACCCACCCTTGAGTTCATAAACTTTTTTAAATCCCAATGATTTCATTAAGGATGCAGCCCTGGCACTTCGACCACCCACCGCACAATAAATCAAAAATGGGGTCTCTTTATCTAGAGCTGAGATTTTATCCGTAAAATCTGCGGCATTAAAATCTATATTGGTCGCATTTTCAATATGCCCTCCTTGAAATTCTTGAGGAGTACGAACATCAATTAAAGGGTAATTGTTTTCCATCAATTGTTGAAAGGTCACTTTTTCAACGGTCTCCACAATTGGAAGTTCTTGTGCACAAGCAATAAAAAGGAGCAGAATGAGTTTTTTCATCTTATAATATAGTTTGAGAAAAGAATTAATCCCTAAAAATAATGAATTATAAAACACCACAGGATTGGAATGGATTCCACCCAAAAACGAGCGTAATATACTGACTGGTCTTTATGACTTCCCCATAAGCCAATTCCTAAAAGGACAAAAGTAATGAGAGTACTAACCGCAATTACTGAACTGAATCCAAACATTCCTACTGTAACAAAATAACCGCCTACTAGAAGAGCAAGTCCCATTTTTTTTGCATTTAAAATCCCAAATTTTTGTGGTAGTGTTTGCAAACCAAAATTATCTGATTCTAAATCACCAATTTCAAAAGGGATTATGGCAACTAAAATATAAATCCCTTGAAGTATTGCTAATTTTATAAAAAGCAAGATTTCAAAAGAGCTAGGATATGCCAGTGGAACTCCGACTGTAAGACATACCCAACTCAAAACGACAAGATATATTTTCCAACCTTTTCTGTTTCTCCAATTAGAAGTTTTAGATTGAAAAGGAATAGAATATCCAATCACAAAGAAACCCCCAATTAAAACAAAAAATAAAATCTTCAAAGGCAGATAAAAAATAGCCGTAATACAAGTAAGTATTCCTGCTAGGGTGAGTAATAAAATTAGCCTATACTCTAAGCTTATTTTTTTTGTGATCAAAAGAGGAAAAAACTTGATGAAATTATAGGCCGAAAGGGCAGCAAAAAAAATAAATATTAACAATAGTTCAGTCCCATCTGAACCTAAAACAAACAAACTTATTTTTGAAAGAGAAAGTACTGATAAAGCTACGTGAATACTCGATTTAATATAAAAATCAAAAATAGTTTTTAAGACATTTCGCACATGTAAATATCGCAACTTTAAAGCAGATGTTTTAAAATTTTTAAAAAGTTTTGTTAGAATGAAAAAAAGAGTAAAAAAATTTAATTTATATGACTTATTTTTGAGGTCTAATAAATGGTTATGAGAACGGACAAATTTGTTGAAAGACATATCGGACCAAATGAAGTAGAAGTACAAAAAATGTTAGCTAAAATCAATGCAAACTCTATTGATGAATTGCTAGATCAGACTATACCTGAAAGTATTAGACTCAATGAACCTCTCAATCTTGAGCGTGAAATAAGCGAGTTTGAATTCTCAAAGCACATTCAGGAATTAGGGAGGAAAAATAAAAAATTTTCCAACTTTATTGGTTTGGGATATCACCCAACAATTACTCCAGCTGTAATCCAAAGGAATATACTTGAAAACCCAGGATGGTATACCGCATATACCCCTTACCAAGCAGAAATTGCACAAGGTCGTCTGGAAGCACTTTTTAATTTTCAAACAGTAGTTTGTGATTTAACAGGAATGGAGCTCGCTAACGCTTCTTTATTGGATGAAAGTACAGCCGCAGCAGAGGCAATGACTATGCTATTTGGTTCCCGTACAAGAGAACAAAAAAAGCAGGATGCTTGTCAATTTTTTGTAGATGAAAATATTTTGCCTCAAACATTGTCCTTGCTCAAAACAAGAGCCAACCCTATGGGAATAGAACTGACTGTTGGTGACCCTAACACAAGTACTTTTTCAGAGAACTATTTTGGTTCCATATTTCAATATCCAGGCAAAAACGGAGCCCTTCCTGACCTTAAATCCTGGATGGATAAAGCACAAGAATTTGGAATATCTACTGTTGTAGCAGCCGATATAATGAGTCTTGTACTTCTTGAAAATCCGGGGTCTTATGGAGCAGATGTTGTCGTTGGAACTACACAGCGTTTTGGGATTCCATTGGGATACGGAGGTCCTCATGCTGCTTTTTTTGCCACTAAAAGTCACTACAAAAGAAATATTCCTGGTCGAATTATTGGACAAACAAAGGATCTTGATGAAAATCCTGCACTACGTATGGCGCTACAAACTAGAGAACAGCACATCAAACGCGATCGAGCTACTTCTAACATTTGTACAGCCCAAGTTTTATTAGCTGTTATGGCTGGTATGTATGCAGTATACCATGGCCCAAATGGACTGAGCTTTATCGCAAGAAACATACATAATAAAGCCAGTCAATTAAACACCTTGCTAAAAGGCATAGGATTGAACCAAAAAAATGACCACTTTTTTGATACACTTCAAGTTGAAATAGATGCAACTGCAATAAAAAAAATAGCAGAAAAGCAACAACTTAATTTTTATTATCCAGACACAAATACAGTCTGTATTTCTCTCAATGAAACAACTTCTGAAGATGAAATTCAACAAATTGCTTCTGTTTTTGCTGAAGTTGTAAATAAAGAGGTACCCCCTCTTACTGGAGAGCTAACTCAAACCATCCCAAATAATCAAAAAAGAAAAAGTCTGTTTTTAACGCATGCTATTTTTAATTCCTATCACTCGGAGACAGCGTTAATGCGTTATATAAAAAGCTTAGAACGTAAAGACCTAGCTTTAAATCATTCTATGATTTCGTTAGGATCTTGTACTATGAAACTTAATGCTGCTTCTGAAATGCTCCCATTAAGTGATCCCAATTGGGGAAGTGTACACCCCTTCGTTCCTATAGAACAAGCGAAAGGATATCATGAAATGCTTGAAAAACTGACCAAACAATTGAATGTCATTACAGGATTTGCAGCGACTTCTTTACAACCTAATTCCGGTGCTCAAGGTGAATATTCAGGGTTAATGGTTATACGTGCCTATCACGAGTCGCGAAATGATTCTCACAGAAACATTTGTTTAATCCCTGCTTCAGCACACGGAACTAACCCAGCCTCTGCAGTAATGGCTGGAATGAAAGTTGTGGTAACCGGAACAGATGATAGAGGAAATATTGACTGGAATGACCTTCACCAAAAAGCGATAGAACACAAAGACAATCTTGCTGGATTAATGATAACATATCCAAGCACACACGGTGTATTTGAGGCTAAGATAAAAGATATTACCAAGTTGATTCATGATTGTGGAGGACAAGTCTATATGGATGGTGCCAATATGAATGCCCAAGTAGGATTAACAAGTCCAGCTGAAATTGGAGCAGATGTTTGTCATCTGAACTTACACAAAACATTTGCTATTCCTCACGGTGGTGGTGGGCCTGGAGTAGGCCCAATTTGCGTTGCTAAACATCTAGCACCATTTTTACCAGGAAACCCAGTTGTTCCAACAGGAGGAAGTGAAGCCATTTCTGCTATTTCTGGAGCTCCTTTTGGCTCTGCGTTAGCATGTTTAATTTCATATGGATACATCAAAATGCTTGGTTCATCAGGACTCAAAAGAGCTACAGAGATAGCTATTCTGAATGCAAACTATATTCAAAAACGTATTGAAGGTGCTTATCAAATTCTTTACACCGGAGAAAAAGGAAGAGCCGCTCACGAACTGATCATCGACTGCCGTCCGTTTAAAGAATTTAATATTGAAGTTACCGATATTGCTAAACGCCTCATGGACTACGGATTTCATGCACCAACGGTTTCCTTCCCTGTAGCAGGAACTATGATGATAGAACCAACAGAAAGTGAAAATCTGGCAGAAATAGATCGTTTTTGCGATGCAATGATTTCGATAAGAATGGAAATTGCTTCTGAAAACCCACATGATCATGCGTTATTAAAAAATGCACCACATACTTTAGCAATGATAACTTCTGATGAATGGGAATTTCCTTATTCTAGACAAAAAGCAGCATTCCCACTGGAATTTGTGCATGAAAATAAATTCTGGCCAAGTGTAAGACGAGTAGATGAAGCCTATGGAGACCGTAATTTAGTCTGTAGTTGTTCACCTATAGAATCATACATAAATGCCTGATATACAGCATTTAAAAGTATATTAAATACTGTAATTAGCTCCAAATTCTATGCTTTAGACTTCGTAGCGATTTTTAGCTTCTCTATACTTATCCTGCTCAAAGAAGTATTTTTGCTTTACCTATTATGAATATTAAAATCACAGGTAGCGGAAGTAGTATCCCTGACCAAATTCAGTTAAATTCTGAGTTTTCTCTAAACTCTTTTTATGATGCTGATGGGAAGCGAATCTCAAATCCTAATGAAGAAATCATCGAAAAGTTCAAAGCCATTACAGGCATAGAACAAAGACGTTATATCAAAGAAAATGAAACTGTTTCTGATATCGCTGTAGAAGCTGCAAAACGCGCTATAAATGATGCAAAATTAGATCCAGAAACACTTGATTATATCATTGTTGCTCATAACGTAGGAGATATTGCTCTAAATACAAACCAAGTTAACACCCTCCCAAGTTTAGCCTCAAAAGTAAAAGCAGGACTTCGTATCAAAAACCCTGACTGTGTTGCTTACGACATTTTGTTTGGATGCCCAGGATGGGTAGAAGGTGTAATCCAAGCGAAAGCATTTATCAAAGCTGGTATGGCTAAAAAATGTTTAGTTATTGGAGCAGATACGCTCTCCAGAGTCTTGGATCAAACTGATCGAGATTCTATGATTTATGCTGATGGTGCTGGAGCAACCGTTATTGAGGAATGCGATGCTGAAGGGGGAATTTTATCTCATAAAACAGCGACCTATACTTTTGATGGAGAAGCTGAATTTATTTTTTACGGTCCTTCAAACCAAAGCGGAAAAGGAACAAAATACATCAAAATGCATGGGCGTAAAGTTTATGAATTTGCTTTAAGTAATGTACCTGCAGCTATTCAGAATTGTTTAGATGCATCTGGAGAGTCCATAGAGGATGTTAAAAAAATATTTA
>JAFMMH010000057.1 GCA_017851655.1 Flavobacteriaceae bacterium | reverse complement strand
ATTCTTCAACTGGAGATACAAATCCTGTTTCAAGTTATTTTTGGGCGGGTACTACGCAACAATCTGGTGATGAAATTGGTAAGCGCTTTGTAACTACCTCAGCGGTTGATGTTTCTGAAGGTGGTAGTATTGAATTTTTAATACGATATGGAGATGATGATCCTCAACTTTCAAGCCAAGAGGTATCTAATGGGGGGATTTCTTGTGAAGAACCAGAGGGTATTGCTGAAGAAGTATATTTGCAATACTCAGTAAATAATGGTAATTGGATCACATTCTATGATGGTTGGGATACAACTTCCGGTTCTGCTTGGTACCGATGGAACTTTAATGACATTACAATTCCTGATGGAGCTAAATCCAACTCTACACGATTCCGTTGGTATCAGCCTCAAAATAGTGGCGATATGTATGATAATTGGGGTCTTGATGACATTTTTGTAAATGCTATCCCACCTCCTGCTGATTCTTGGGAAGTTGACTACGGGAACGGAGAGCCTTCTGAGGTTTTCAATATTGCTTCAAATACAGTGACTTTTACACACCTATTCCTCCCGAGTAATCAAGATTTAGAATTCGTGGGTACTATCTCTGTAACCTTAACAAATAACATTACGCTCTCTGCAACTTCAACAATACTTGTTGAGGCTAGTGATAAAATAATACCGAGTCTTGAAATGCCTTATGAACAAGAGTTTTTTACAGACAGTGGTAGTTGTATCGCAACGGTAGTTTCAACTGGTACCGTTACGGCTACTGATAATTGCCAAATAATATCAGTTGTTAATGATAATCCAGGATTGATATTTAATATTGGGGTAAATTCACTGACTTGGACAGTAACAGACAGTGCAAGCAATACCAATACATTTACACAAAAAATAACAGTCATAGACAATGAACTGCCAGTTCTTACTGTCCCGGATGATATAAATACAAGCAGTTGTTCCGTTACGATTGGGGTTGCTTCAGCTACGGATAATTGTGATAATTTAACACCTGTAAATAATGCTCCTGATAGTTTTCCTCTCGGGATTACGGCTGTGATATGGCAGGTTACAGATGCTTCAGGAAATACTGCTTCTGCGACGCAGTTAGTAACGGTTTCCGACACTATTGCACCAATAATAACAGCCCCTTCCAACATCAATGTAGTATCTGACAGTGATTCTTGTGAAGCTTCAGGAGTTATATTGGGGACCCCTATTACAAGTGATAATTGCACGGTTTTACAGACTTCAAATAACGCCCCTCAAAATTTTCCTGTTGGAGTTACAACAGTTACATGGACAGTAGAGGATACTGCGGGTAATTCATCAAGTGCAATACAAATTGTTACTGTAAGCGACACTACTCCCCCAGTTTTAATTCCTCCTCAAGATATCGTTTCTAATTCATGTTCAATTATTTTGGGTTTACCTACAATAACAGATAATTGTTCATTTACCTACTCCAACGATGCGCCAGATAGTTTTTCTACCGGGATTACTATAGTAACATGGACTGCCAGTGATTCCTACGGAAATACAGTTACTGCAACTCAAAACGTATCCTTTTCAGACAATACGCTACCAACAATTTTAATTCAGAATCAAACTATTGAAATTTACTCTGATTCTGGGTCCTGTTTTGCCAGTGGTGTTGATCTTGGAAATGTCATTACCAATGATGATTGTGGTATAGCTTCCGTTAGCAATGATGCCCCTTTACAGTTTCCTATTGGTGTAACTGCAGTTACTTATACTGCAATAGATGTTTTTGGAAATGTAACAACCAATGTTCAAACAGTAACTACGATAGATACCGAATTTCCTGTCATTCTGGCAAACGATATTGTACTCACCCTTGATAGTGAAGGCAATATTAATATTCCCTATAATCTTATAGACAACGGAAGCTATGACAACTGTAGTATTGCAACCTACTCTATCATCTCAGAAGATTTGACAGTCGTTTTTGCAGATGAAGCCCAAGTCCCTTCAACATCTTCTTCAGAGACAGCTAAGATTCGCTCAAAAAGCAGTTTAAATTCATCTGGGAAAACCATCCCTACTGGGAAGCGTATGATGAGTTGTGCTAATCTAGGAACACAACAAATTATCTATTCGATTACTGACAGTTCTGGAAATACGGCCTCTACCACAGTGAATCTAACAATTACGGATGATTTGAATACTTGTACATCTTCAAATCAACCTTCTAGTGGTAATGGAGGGAATACCAATACAGATTCGGATAACGATGGTGTACTTGATGCTAATGATGCATTCCCAAATGATCCCACCGAATGGACAGACACGGACTCCGATGGTGTCGGAAATAATGCAGATACAGACGATGATGGTGATGGCTTTTTAGATACCATTGAAATTATTGCATCTACTAATCCACTAAATATCCTCAGTTTTCCTTTGGATACTGATAACGATGGAATTATCAATGTGCTAGATGATGATGATGATAATGACGGATTCTCCGATCTCGTAGAAGAAGCTGTGGGAACGGATAGTCAAAACGTGCTTAGTTTTCCTTTAGATACCGATAGTGATTTAATTCTTGATTTTTACGATACAGACGATGACAACGACGGCCAGTCTGATGAAATAGAAATGTTCTGCGGTTCTGATCCCCTGGACAATTTGTCGAGAGCTTCAGATACAGATTTTGATGGCATCCCCAATTGTTTAGATCTAGACGACGATAACGACGGTTATGACGATAATACAGAAATTGAAAAAGGAACGGATCCTTTAAATGTAAATGAATTTCCTTTTCAAGATGGTGATGCCGATGGAGTCCCCAACTCATTTGGATCAAGTAGTAGACCCACAGACAACTGTCCTGATATTGCTAATCCAGATCAATTAGATACTGATGAAGACGGTGTTGGTGATGTATGTGATAACTGTGTGATTAATAAAAATGAAGATCAATCAGATACCGATCTTGATGGGATAGGTGACGTTTGCGATGTTTGTCCCACCGTTTTTGATCCTGATCAAAAAGATTATGATCAAGACTTACTGGGTGACCTATGTGATTTAGATGATGATAATGATGGCCAATCTGATGAAGAAGAAATTGCCTGTGGATCAGACCCCAAAGACGAAAATTCCAAGAGTCCAGATTTTGATGGTGATGGTATTTTAGACTGTTTCGATTTAGACAACGATAATGATGGAATAGAAGACGCTATAGATCCTAACCCTAGAGTAGCAGATGACCTGTTAATTAATGAGTTTGTTTCGGATAATGGAGATGGTATCAATGACCGTTGGATTATTTTGAAAATAGAAGAATACAATAATAACAAAGTATTCATCTACTCTCGTACTGGAGTTTTGATTTATGAAGCTAATAACTATCAAAACGATTGGCCAGCAGTTTCAGGTCAAGAGAGAATTCCAGAAGGGAGCTATTTTTATAGAATCGATCTAGATTCCGATGGAGAGGCAGACAAAGTTGGATGGATTTATTTAACTCGATAAACATGTTCAAAAAAATCTCATTAGTATTTTATTTGATGGCGTTCTTGTCCTTCGGACAGCAAGAAAGTTATTATTCGCTATATCGATATACTATGAATGTTATTAATCCAGCTTATGCAGGAGCAGAAAATTCAAATAGTTTTTCGTTCAATTCTAGACAACAATGGTCCTCTGTTCAGGATGCCCCATCTACACTAGCTTTTTCATATTCGTCAGCGAGAAAAAATAATGTGGGTCTAGGAATCTCTGTAGTTTCAGATAAAGTTTTTGTTGAACAACAAACTTCTGCCAATGTTGATTTTTCTTATCGTCTTCAAACAAACGAATCGACGCAACTCTTTTTAGGGATAAAAGCAGGAGGTAATTTTTACAATGCAGATCCTACTAAACTAAACTCATATACTTTTAGTCCGGATCCATTAAAACAGTCTATTTCTAAATTTAATCCAAACATTGGAGTAGGTGCATTTTTAAAAAACGAACTGTTTTGGATATCACTCTCTCTCCCAAGATTATTTAATGTAAAACGTGATTTAGATATAGCAATAACAGCAAAAGATCGAGTCCATTCCTATTTAGGCGGTGGTGTAGATCTTTCAATGACACCCAATTTATATTTCAAACCCTCACTAATGCTGCGAAAAGTGAAAGGATTACCATTAACTACGGATATTTCAGCCATATTTAGCTGGCAAAACCGTTTAGATTTTGGACTCTCTTATCGGACAAGCAGTGCCTTGTCGCTTCTCTCTCTAGTTTCTGTAGGGAAATTTAAAATCGGATATGCCTACGAAGTTCCTACTGTTAGCTCCCTATCTCAATTGAATCTTAAAGTACACGAACTTGTATTACGTATCCAACTGGATGGTTTAAAGAACGATGCAGAGGATGATCTAAAATTAGAAGAAGAGTAAAATCGCATTATTGATGTAAGATTTCATAATACATTGGTATTATTTAGAACTATAATTTTCTACTGTTCCCTCCCAATCAGGATCAGCAGCCCCAATCCAAGAGTGACTAATAGGATCATAAACTATTGCATGAACTCTACCAAAACGAGCTTTTTGATCAATCATTTTAATTGGATATTCAGTATTATTCAAATCTGCATTCAACTGTTTTACCCCTTCATGATCCTCAATCCAAAGCGAATCTTCAAAGGGATATACCCTTGGGAGAAGCAACGCATTTTTTAAATCGTGTTTTTGTGCAAAATAACGGTGAGCCACTTGGGTAACTGCTGTAACTATTCTGCTTCCACCAGCAGCACCTGTCGCCATTTTAACTTGCCCGTTATCCAGAAACAAAGTTGGCGAAATATGAGAATTGGAACGATCACCTGGTTTATATTCTCCTAAATATCCCCCTAAGGTAACAGCGTAAAGAAAACCCAGCTCTTTAGATGCTACTTTAGATCCCATATTAGGGCCAATAGTCTGCGTAAGGCTAACGACATTGCCGTGTTCGTCTGCTGCTGTAAGATGCGAGGTATGACCAATAGAAGCAACCCATGCTCCAGGCATATCCAGTGTTTTTTCTGCAACCAGATTCAGTCGTTTCTCCTGAATTTGATTTGCCCACTTAGCCGCATGTTCGTAGGAAATAATCAAATCTAATGAATCCCTATCCTCTTGATGTTTTCTATATGTGTATGCTAATTCAGTTGCATCACCAATATTTATTGCCCAATCCTCTTCCGAAACAGCTGGCATCAAATGATCTAGAATTTGAAGAATTTGAATGGTTATCGCACCAAAGGAGGGTAAATATAATGCGTAAATTTTTTGCCCTTGAAATTTCCCTTCCAATACCTCAGCGGAAAGGGCTTTGTAATTTTTTAAATCTTCTAGGGTGATTAAACCCCCATTAGATTGTATGTCAGTGACTATTTTTTGGGCAATCTCTCCCTCATAAAATCCAGCATTCCCATTTAGAGCTATCTGCTTTAAGGTAGTGGCAAGTGTTTTTTGGATCACTAAATCTCCTGCTTGGAAAGATGTCCCTTCCGCATTTAAAAAGTGTGCTTTTGTCCCTTCATACTGTTGGAAAACGCTTTTCGCCATTTGTTGTCTAAGTGCTTCTCCTGGTAAAATATGAAATCCATTTTCAGCATATTCTATTGCTGGTTGCATCACCTTTTCCAAAGCCAATACACCATGCTCCTTGTGCAATTTTAGTAAGCCGGCAACAACCCCAGGGATCCCAATCGTTTTATAACCTGAAGCATTTTTTTCTTCAGTAGGTAGATAATTCATAGGTACTTGAGTCGATGCATCTACCCCTCCAATTTTCCCTGAAGCTTCGTGATATATAGCTTGGAGACGCCCACCAATTCCACTCATGCTTGGCTCTACTACAGCAAGAGCAAAGCCTGCTGCAACAGCAGCATCAAAAGCATTTCCTTGCTGCTCAAATATTCTTTTACCTGCAAGAGAAGCTAAGGGATGGGCAGTAGCAATAGTATTGTTATTAAATGGCGTTGTATTTGGTGCATTACAGCAGAGAATTGAAAATGTTGTTACAACTGAAAATAAGATTAACTTTCTCATGATAAAAAGGTTTAAAGGCAAGTTACAAACCTTTTTAAAAAGAATTTAAAAAGAGGTGACAACTGTAATTCTTTTGATTTTCCTTCAATCTAAAAACTGAGCAGACAAATTTTATTTGAACCTTTGATCTTCAAAATATTTCTACCCCTTTGAACTGATGATTTAAAAACCAAATTAGTGAGTTCGAGATCCCTACTGTATGAAAAAATCAAACTTCCCCCAAATTGGAAAAATAGAAGTTTAGCTACTTTTTATAAACCTCTTTAGCTAAACTATTAATTAGATAGATACTCAACTCTTCGTAATACTCTTCATTGCCTTCATCTATCAGTAAATTTTCACTTAACCCAAATAGCTCTGCTATAGTATCAAATTGTTCTAAAACATAATGAGAATGCTTTTCGCTTTTGACGATTAAATCTATTTTATTTTTGAACTTCTCAATCTTGTGAAAGGTTTCACTGTCCATATAGTCATTTATTAATTTATTGATGTAAAATTACATCCCCTTTAGCGAATATTCTTAAATAAATCCTATTCAATATGCGTGTTTAAAGTAGAGTTAAAAACAGTAAATCCTTTATTTTAAGCCTTATTACAAGTTTACAATTAAAAGCTCAAATAAAACTTAATAATGGGAATTATAGTTTTATTCAAATTTTTTATTTGCGCCTGTATTGTGGGAAATTACAACCTCGGTTTAGAGATAATATTTATAGTTAATAAAAAACCGCCAGAAACTCTAGCGGTATGAAGTCAAATTGGTTTATGGTTAACCTTTACTAAATATTTTATGAAGATATTAAATTTTTAATTGCAATTAAAAATTAAACTCTTTTTTTCTGAACTCCCGATAATTTGATTTTTTTTCTTCAATCATAATCTCCTTATTCTTTACTTCTAATTCTTTACTCCATACAGTTGTGTTGTTTGAAAATTTAAAGTCAACATTATTGATTGCCCAAATTTGAAGTTCAAAAATTATGTTATACAACTCAATCCCACTGTCAGTCAAATAATATTCTTTAATTTTTCTGTTGTGTGAATTTAGATTGAAATCTATAATCTTTAAAGCGATAAGTTTTTTTAATCGGTCAGAAAGAACGTTAGATGCTATTCTTTCTTCTGTATTTTTATGTAAAAATTCGGAAAATGTATATCTTTTTCTAAATAAATCTCTAATAATTAAAAGAATCCATTTATCCCCAAGAAAGTCCAATGATACTTTGCAGGCACAAGAATCTTCATCAATAGGATATTTTATCATTTCAATTTTTTGTCAAATTTACTAAATATAACACATTATTAAAGAATGGAGTTTATGAGCCGTACTTTTGATTGTGCACTGTATCAGATTTAGCTCTAAATGCCCTGTTTTTTTGTTAAAAATATATTTCCCTAAACCATAAAAGTTTACATTTAAAAAACTCAAAAAAAATTCTAATGGATAGAGTACTTTTATTCTAATCATTTTTATTTCATTTGGGTTTATAAAATTGAAAAGGGTTAGGAGTGTTTTTTTTGGAAGATCAATCTAACTCTTGTAAGGATAATTTACTTTAGACAATTATTTTTATGATGAAGCTAAAGTCCTGCTACTTTGATTAGGAAACTAAATTTATATGTAATGGTCAGATTATTAAAGAAATATTGGGTAGTATTAACTTTCCTTTGGATATTATTAATTATTGGATTTCAAGTAATTTTAAATTAATAAATCCTTATACTTATTAGGTATTAATTGATTTATATTCTCAATTGTTTACTCTAAAAATACTAGTTTATAGAACGAAATAGTAAGCCTAATTTGAATCATCGGTATTCCTTTTTTACTATCTTCTTTAACTTATGACCTTTGTTTAAATTACTTTGTTTACCTTGTTGTATGAAATTTTTAGAAAAATATTATCCCATCATTTTAGCTTTTTTAAGCTTTCTTTATTCTATTTACTTATGGTTTTCGGGTCAAGAACTTGAGGGGCTCTATGTTGGCCTTTGGCCAGTTACTATCTTAGGATTTGCAATAGCAATTAGACAACGAAGAAATGATTCAAATTAAAGGATTATGAATAACAAAGTAATGTTTATCGTTGGAACCGTAATCTTTATAATTTACATATACTTTTACTTTAGAATTGTATTGAAACAAAAGTTCAATAGAAAAAAGGAGACTGACAATTAATTCAGTTGTATCTCTTTTTTTAGAGCGTTTATGGCTTGATTTTATCTAAAATTAGATGCTCTAATTTGTAAGTATTCTGTGTTTTATTAAATTTTTCATTTCTATGATCTTAAATTTATTTATCACAAATTAAATAGGGCCAACAATAAAGTCTCTTAGATTACTGGATTTTTTAACAAGCTTGTCATTGATAAAAATCATAAACCCTTTCCCAATTTTATATTTTTCACCATACTTGTCCCAAACAACTCTAATTTCTCTTCCATTAGAAAGTACCCTGTCAATACAAAACCAATCCCAGCTCTCTGGAACCATGGGTTTAATTTTAATACTGCCATCTATTTGTGGCTTCAGTCCAAGAAGATCTGATATGACCAAATCGCAAAATCCTGAGTGATTGTAATCTTTACCTCTTTCAACATCTCCTTTTTCTTTACTCCAGGTTCCATTCTCCCATTTTTTCAATCGAGTTCTAGAAATCCAGTCCCCAGTAAAAGGGTTTATATTTTCGTCAATCCAATTAATAATTTCCCCCTTCTGATTCGTTCTCTTATGACTTTTAGCATATTGTAATAAAAGTTCGTAATAGTCTTTTATAGAAACCATTTGATGATTAGTATAGTTGTTAATGTGGTTTGCCAATGCTTTGAGGGTTTGTGTTGTTGCGAAAGGCCAAGAGGGACCATTCCATTGGCACTCATGACCCTCATAACTAATCTGAAAATAAGGGTGAGAACGTTCTGTTACAGTCAACCCTATTGGAGCGGCAAAACCGAGAGTATCTTTTACTTTTTGCCAAGCAACGGCATACTCCATTTTATCATCGGGCAAATTAAAATACCAGGGTAAATAACCGATGAGTTCTCTAATATTCAATGGTCTATGCCCTTCGTTATAATCTTTTGGTAATACGGTAAAAAAGTTAAGTTTTTTGTTCCAAAGTCGCTCTTGAACACTTTGTTTGATATTTTCTGACTTTTCAGTGAAGGATAAGTGAATTAATGGTTTATCAAGGATTTGAGCAAATTTAGCAATTGCCTTTGCATCTCCATACATGTAGCTATTTATAGTAGGTCTAGTAGCAGAAACGGTAAATGTATCGACACCATTATTAAGTATTCTCCCACTCACAGTATGTTCCATACCGTCATTAGTATCATACTGCCAGAAAAGAGTATTTTTTTGAATCCTTCTGTCAAGTTCCCATTTTTGGTAATTTTTTAAAAGAAGTGGCAACTGATCAATAATTAAAGAATCATTACGGTGAACGCTTTGAAATGCGAGTGAAGCATCTGCAACCCAAAAACTATATTGCCTGATTCCATCACCGGATTTTTTTAACCAAAAATTAATATAATCGGAAATATATTTTGGGTTTCTTAACCATCTTCCTTCATAGATGTGATGGCCAGCGGGACAATTGATTGTATTGTGCTTCATAGACCAAAATACTTTTGGAAGAAACTCCGTAATTACAAAACCGTCCTCTGTGTTTTTAATGTGTTTTCGATAAGTCCACCATCTGAAATAATAGGTTTCTTCAATGTCTTTGTCAGGGATGTCAATTAAAGGAACATTATCGAGTAAAAAAGTTTTAACATCAGCATTAGTAATAAACTGTTGATATAATTCAACATCGTTTTTATTAAAATTATCAATGTATTGACCAACAATATTCTTATCAATAAGCTCTGATTTGGTTTTCTTTTCACAAGAAACAAAGAGGGCTAAAAAAAAGATAAATAGAAGATTTCTATTCTTCATATCATTTTAATTGGTTTGTAATAATATCATTAAGATATAGAAAATGGCGTTTTTTTCAAAACGTATCCACATAAACTCCAAACAGCAGCCCCCTAAAACAACAACCAAAAAAATCCCTCATCCCTTGAAATCGTTGTAATATTAATAATTA
>JAFMMH010000056.1 GCA_017851655.1 Flavobacteriaceae bacterium | reverse complement strand
TGAAGAGTCACGATACAGAACTTCAGTCTTAAGTGCCGATAAGCGATTATTATTTGGTGAAATTGCAGCTGGGAATTTTGATGTTGATCAAGATGGAGTTTTAAACTTGGAGGATAACTGTATATCTACACCTAATCCAGATCAATCGGATTTAGATGGTGATGGGATTGGAGACATTTGCGATAACGATAAGGACGGAGACGGATATATCTTGTTTTATGAAAATGCATGTAATTCTAGTGATTTAGATCCAAACGACAAGCCTTTGGATACCGACTTGGATTTAATTCCAAATTGTGTAGATACTGATGACGATAATGATGGTTATTCAGATGAGTTTGAAGATACTGCTGAAACCAATCCATTAGATAATGAGAGTGTTCCTATTGATACCGATCAAGATGGATTACCTGATGCAGTTGAGGCTTTAAGAAGAACAGATCCCAATAATCCTGATACCGATGGAGACGGATACAAAGACGGAGAAGATGATTATCCAAGAGATCCAAATAGACATTAAATTTGAAAAAGCAAAATAACTTATTATTTCTATTGGTTGCATTATTTGTGCTTGGATCAAGCAAACTCTTAGTTGGTCAAGAGTATTCTTTGACTTTGAATGTTAGTGATCAAGAGACCAAAGAGCCTTTAAACGGTGTTACTGTTTTGATTACACCTTGTAATTGTGGAGGAATAACAAATGCGAGTGGGATTTTTTCTAAACGATTAAAAGAAGGAATTTATCAGCTATCTATTGAGTATCTGGGTTATGGAACTCAACTGTTGAATGTTGACTTGAATAAAAGTGAAACTTTTGTTGTTTCAATGCTAGTAGAGGAGGAACAGCTTTCTGAGGTTGTGCTTCTCGCTCAAAAACGCAACCAAAATGTTGAAAGCCCTCAGATGGGAGTGTTGGAGCTTAATGTGCGAGACCTTATAAAAGTCCCTACCGCTCTGGGGGAATTTGATGTATTAAAAAGCATTACACTTATGGCTGGAGTAAATAGTTCTGGTGATATAAGTAATGGTGTTTCTATTCGTGGAGGATCCTTAGATCAAAATCTTTTGCTTTATGACGGTGCACCAGTTTTTAATCCAACACATCTTTTTGGGCTTTTTTCAGTTTTTACACCTGATGTTATTTCTGGAGTTGATATTTATAGAGCCAATATTCCAGCAAAATACGGAGGAAGAATAGCTTCTGTTTTAGAGATTAAGGTAAAAAATCCTTATACAGATTCATTTAAGATAGAAGGGGGGATTGGTTTAATTTCAAATAGAATAACAATTACGACCCCACTTATTAAAGATAAATTGATGCTAATTGCTGGTGGGAGAACTGGTTTTAGCGATATTCTTTTTCCATTATTGATACCCAGACTCAAAAACACGAAGGCTAATTTCATAGACAGTACGGTTAAGTTACTCTATTTGTTGAATCCAAATAATCAATTGACCTACACCAATTTCTTGTCAAATGATTTTTATCAATTGGATTTAGTTTCCTCTATAGAAAATATAGTATCGGAATCCAATCAGTACGATTTTAAAACTCGTAATCATTCCCTCAAATGGCTCCATACCTTTACTAATGATACAAATCTAACTGGCCGTTTGATTCATAGTAATTACAAACCTCAAAATCTTTTTCCTGAAATTGATTCTGAAAACATTATTCGTTTTGAATCTCAAATTCAATATTCCAGTGCTCAATTTGAATTCACCAACAACAATGATGAAGACCTAACATATTATTCAGGTCTGGAGATAAAGCGTTATCAGATTAGTCCTGGAAGTTTGGATCCTGGAAGCGGAACTACCATAAATCCTGTAATCTTGGATAGAGAAACAGGGTATGAATCTTCAGCTTATGCGAATATCGATTGGAAACCCATTCCTAATCTGTCGATTTCAGCAGGCTTACGACTTACTCAATTTACACTTGTTGGACCTTTCGAAGAAGCCCAATATGATTCAGATGGTTTATACGATGGGGTTAAATCTTTTGGAAATCAAGAAACAGTTTCTAATTATTTTAATCCTGAACCTCGTTTGGGGATCAATTATAAACTAGGTGAAGACACCTCAGTAAAAATGAGTTACGCTCGTATATTTCAGTATATTCAGAATATTTATAACACGAATACACCTTTGCCCACTTCACGATGGAAAATTTCAGATCGTTATATCACTCCTCAGAAAAACAATACTTTCGGTCTAGGACTCTATCAAAATATTCCAGGATCTAATTTGGAGTTATCTGCAGAAGGGTATTATAGAAAAACGGATAATAATCTGACTTACAGACCTGGAGCTAATTTTTTCCTTGCTGAATTTATTGAGAATGAAATCACACAGGCAGAAGGAAAATCCTACGGTTTAGAGCTTAGTTTAAGAAAAACTCTAGGTAAAGTAAATGGAGTTTTTAATTACACATGGTCTCGGAGTTTACTTAAAACCGATGAGGTAAATCCACAAAACAGAATTAATAATAACGCATGGTTCGCGTCAGATTTTGATAGACCGCATACCGTAAATGCGACTGTTAATTTTGAAGGAGATCTATACAATACCTTTAGTTTTAATTTTGTGGGTCAAACAGGACGTCCTTATACTATCGCAAACGGAATTTTCGAACAAGAAAATGTTATTATACCAATTTATTTATATAGAAATAATGCTCGATTACCAATCTATCATAGACTTGATTTTTCATGGAAAATAGCTTACAGTAAAGATCCTGAAAGACGGTTTAAAGGGGATTGGATTTTTACAGTTTACAATCTATACGGTAAAAACAATCCTTATAATATTTATTACACTCAGCGAAACGGTGTAGAGGATGGAGACGTTTTCTTAGGAAGCCCTCTTGGAGCATATGAACTCTCAATACTTCGTGGGGCTCTAGTTTCCCTATCCTATAATTTTAAATTTCAATAGTACTCTAAAACACCAAAAAAGTGTAATTTTAAATACATGGGATCAAATAAGATAATTTGTTTTGGAGAAATTTTATGGGATATATTCCCTGAAAAAAGAAAGTTAGGTGGCGCACCATTCAATGTAGCAAGCTCTTTAAAAGGTTTGGGAGCTGATGTAGAGTTTTTTAGCCGCATTGGTAATGATTCATTGGGAGTGCAAATTAAAAGTGAATTAACTAACCAAGGAATTTCTTCAGACTATCTTCAAATTGATCAAGAGCATCCCACAGGAAAAGTTTTAGTGAGTTTAAACGATGCGGGATCTGCTCATTACGAAATTGAGACTAATGCTGCTTGGGATTTTATAGAGACCACACCAAAGACTTTGGATTTAGTTAAACAAGCTGATGCTTTTGTTTTCGGAAGTCTCATTACTCGGGGAGCTTCTTGCAATGCCTTAAAAACTTTTTTGAAACTTTCAAAATTTAATGTTTTTGATTTAAACCTACGTCCGCCATTTTTTAGTGATTCTATTTTAATTGAATTAATGGAGTCTGCACATTTTTTAAAATTCAATGATGAAGAAATTTATCAAATAGCGAAAATGTTGAATTCTCCCTATCATAGTATGGATCAGCATATTGCTTACATAGCTCAAAAAACAAAAACAGAAATGATTTGTGTTACTAAAGGGATGTTTGGAGCCGTGTTGTATTATCACGGAGAATGGTATTCTAATAGTGGATTCCAAATCCAAGTAAAGGACACTGTTGGGGCTGGAGATTCTTTCTTAGCAACATTAATTTTTGGAATTGTCCATGGACATAATATCCAAAGCTCATTAGATCGTGCATGCGCAATGGGCGCTTTGGTTGCTGGGAGTGATGGCGCAAACCCCTCAATCTCTGAAAAAGAATTGTT
Organism: Flavobacteriaceae bacterium; assembly: GCA_017851655.1. Lineage (GTDB taxonomy): Bacteria > Bacteroidota > Bacteroidia > Flavobacteriales > Flavobacteriaceae > MS024-2A. The sequence goes on along the minus strand of JAFMMH010000056.1, from coordinate 6,754 downwards.
TGATTTCATGAAAATTTAATTCCTCCTTATAATGCAATTTTTAACGGTTTTAGGTTTTTTTTTAATCAGTTTGCCAATTGCAAGTCAAGTCCCAACAGGAATAGAGTTATTGGACAAGGCCATTGCATATCACGATCCAAACTCAAACTGGGAAAAATTTGACGGTACCTTTACGGTTACTATGGAAAGTCCTAAAAGAGCAACAAGAACCAGTAAGATTTCATTAGATCTTCCTCAATCATTTTTTAAAATGACTGTGCTAATGGATGAAAATCAGTGGAGTACCACATTAAATAATGAAGATTGTGAACTTCAATTTAATAATTCAGATGTGATTCCACCTGAAATTAAAGAAAAATATAGATTGAATTGTGACACCGCAAGAATGTATAGAAATTATTATACGTATTTGTATGGGTTGCCAATGAAGTTAAAAGACAAGGGTACACTTATAGATCAAACAGTAACAGAAAAAACTATTGAAAAAACTACCTATTGGGTATTGAAAGTTACCTATGATCCAGATGTTGGTTCAGATACATGGTACTTTTATTTTGATCAAAATACTTTTGCAATGAAACGTTATCAATTCTTTCATGATGAAACCAAAAATGATGGAGAATACATTGTATTGGAGGATGAATTAGAATTATCAGGAATGCGGATACCAAAAAATAGAAGTTGGTACTACAATACAGATAAGACCTATTTAGGAACGGATATATTAACAAATTAAAAAAATTAAAAATGAAGCAATTTAAATTTAAAAACTACTTAAGAATATTAGTTATCGCCATGCTTTTTCCGGCTTTAGTCGGCGCCCAAAATGATCAAAAAATTATAGGCAAATGGGATTTAGAAGTTGAGAAAAACGGCCGTATTATGCCCTCATGGCTTGAAGTTAAGTTATCTGGAAACAAGGCACTTGTCGGACATTTTGTTGCACATAACGGCAGTGCACGTCCGATTTCAGAGGTGTTTTTTAAAGATGATCTAGTAGATTTTAGTATACCTCCTCAATGGGATGGTGTAGTTTATATGCATTTTTCCGCTAAAATTTCAGAGGATCAACTGAAGGGAACTATAATAAGTAATGAAGGAGAGATATTGTCCTTTACTGGCGTTAGAGCACCTAAACTGATACGAAACGAAGAAGTAAAATGGAATAAAAAAATAGCGGTCTTATTTGATGGTAAATCTATGGAACATTGGAAGCCTATTGAAACCAATAGAGAGAATCAGTGGGAAGTTAAAGACGGACTTTTGGTTAATCCACGTTCAGGAGTAAATCTAATTACAAAGGAGAAATTCACAGATTTTAAACTTCATATTGAAGTACGCTATCCTGAGCACAGTAATTCAGGAATATATCTGAGAGGACGCTATGAGGTTCAAGTGGAAGACAGTTACGGAAAAGATCCAGATTCAATATTATTTGGCGGGATTTATGGTTTTTTAACTCCAAATGAAATGGCAGCAAATAAAGCTGGGGAGTGGCAGGTATTTGATATAACCTTAATTGGACGCCGTGTGACTATAGTTGCAAATGGAAAAACGATTATTAATGATCAAATTATTCCTGGAATTACTGGTGGAGCAATCGATAGTAAAGAAGGAACTTCAGGCCCAATTATGTTGCAAGGAGACCACGGTAAAGCAGAATTTAGAAATATTACGATCCAAACGCCGAATTAGGAGTTTGTTTTTTGCTTTGAACAAAACCATGTCCTAGCTGTTCTACGAAATTTTGTGGTAGTTTTTCATCGCCAGGAAAGCCTAGTTTAATGTCTCCGTTTGAGTCTGGTACATAATTGGTTTTAAACACATAGTCCCATATGCTCAAGCTGATGCCAAAATTTACTCCAAACTTTCCTTTGGGTAATTCATAGGCATGGTGGTATAGATGCATAATCGGGTTATTTAAAAGGTATTTTAAAGGACCCCATGAGATTTTAATGTTTGCATGGTTGAGGTGTCCAATTGTTATGGCAAAAAAATGGACAATGAATGCCTGCTCTGGTTCAAAACCACCAAGGATCATTACGCCAAATGTTTTCAAGGGCTTGTATAGTATGTTTTCCATCCAATGGTAACGAAGGTGTGCGGCAAATCCCATTTCTTTTACACTATGATGTATTTGATGAAATTTCCAAAAAGCAGGTATTTTATGAAGTAGGATATGTGTCGTCCATTGGACAAAATCTAAAACGAAAAAAAAGATCAATAATTGAAACATTTGAGGAAGGCTGGTTAAGTCTATTATTACAAGACTTCTGAGAGAGAGTCCCATTGAATCAAAACCAAGCTGCATTAAATCGTAAAATCCACTAATTGCTATAGAAAACAAAAAAAAGTTAAAAAACATGTAAAAACAATCAAGCCAGAAATCTTTTCTAAAAGTCTTTTGATTTTTTCTCCAAGGAAATACAATTTCTAATCCCCAAACAATCAATGAAATGAAAATTAGTCCCCAGAAATAATTCGTATTCCATGGAACCTGAAAAAGTATAGAGTTAATCGTCCAATTAAATGTCCCGAAAAGACTTTCCAAAAATGTATTTATGAATGAATCCATGAATTAAATAAGAGCTCAAAAGTAAGTAGGATTTTCTTTCTATATGTACCTTTTGTTACATATTCAGACCATCGTTAAACAACTATTTTGTCTTATTTAGATTGAAAGTCTTTTTGTAATAAGCGATAATAGGAGGGAAGGGGCCATATTTGTGTTGCTCCGGACTAAAGGTATCCGACCAAGGGCCATATGGAGTAGAGACTGGTTTTAATTTTCTATCAGGGAAATCATTCTCCTTATTGTTTTTTTTGGGTCTTGAAAAACTATTGATATATCCTGCAACATGAAAAGCCTCCAGATCAGATAATTTTGGATCATCCCAACTTGCTTGTAAATAAGGCATGTTATTTTTAATAAAAGCAGCTGCAGTAATAACACGGTGCATTCCTGCTCCATCATTATAAGAGTCTTCACCCCAAAGCGGTGGGTATTGGTAGCCTTTTTTATCGTCTTTATACCGAATTCCTTCTCCATCACTTCCATGACAAAGGACACATTCACGAGTGTAGATTTGTTTGCCCATATCTAGATTTACAGCAACATTTGGGATTTTGATATTTGGAAAACCTTTAAAAACTTTTAAGTTAACTTCTGGTATTTCTGAACTTATCCATTCTATATAGGCAATGATGGCATTCATTTGATTCGAATTGTTTGGCAGTTTGACTCCATTTAAACTGCGTTCCATGCAGCCATTGATTCTGTCTTTTATAGTGCCAATTTTATTTTCTCGTCCCCTAAACTGAGGAAATCGATCTAAAATTCCGATCCAAGAAGCAGATCCACTTTGTGTTCCTCCGTTTAAATGACAATTCGTGCACGAAAGATTATTCCCTGCAAACCTCTGTGAGGGTTCTTCAGCCAGGGGTCCCATATATTTTGAACTCTCTGAAACTAAAGAATACCCTTCTTTAACCAGGTCAGTTGCTTTGGGATTTTCGAATATCATTTTTTTCGGATCCCAGCTAAGTTCACTGTTCGGTTGATTTATAGTCTCATCCATTAAAGAATTGTCTTTATAAGTGACGAGGGTAATAGCAATTAATAAAATTGTACTTATAAGAGCTAAAAAAAGAAAGGTCAACCGACGAATGAGTTGTTGAAAAATAGGTTCCACTATGCTTAAATTCAATGTTCTAAGATACTTTTTTTTAGTTTTTAATCAGTAACCCAAGTCACATTATGCAAATCAAGTTTTTTAAAATTATTTCGTTTTCCTTTTCGTACTTTTGAATTTTAACTTCCAATTTGATTTAAATGAAACGATCAATTCAAACAGCATCTATTTTTATTAGTTTATTCACCTTCCTATGTGTGAGTCACTTACAAGGACAAGAATGGCAAACCCCATTGATTGATGGTTATGGAGAAATTAAATATTTTGAAGATACAGCTCAGCAGCCAGATCCAACTAAGGAATATAAATTGATTTTTGACATTACTTCAGATCAGCTGAAGAGTGGTGTAAACAAGCGCCTTTGGGTTATAGCCAGAACAATGAATATGCTAACTGTAGCGAATGTACCCCAGCCCAACATAAAGATAGTAGCAGCTATCCATGGTGCCGCGACCTTTACAGTACTAACAGATGAAGCCTATCAAAAGAAATATGGAAGTCCTAATCCTAATTTAGAGATTATTGAAAAGCTCAAAGAAAATGGAGTTCAGTTATATGTTTGCTCTCAAGCAATTTCAGCTCGTGGGATTAATTTTGAAGATATAAATGTTAATGTGATTCCCGCTCTTTCTGCTCTAAGTGTACTATCCAATTATCAAATGAATGGATACTCTTTAATGCCCTAAGTTCTGGGTACTTGATAATTTAATCAAGAAGTATTCTAGTTATAAAATATTGCGGAAACTCTTTATATGCTCCAGAAAAGTCTAAGCCAACCTCAGTCGCTTTTGCTCTGAGAACGTCTGCATGTTTAAAGCTGTGAAAAAGAACATCCAAATTCAGGGTATCAGCTTCAAAAACATCATCTTCATAAGTAGGATTGTAGAGATACAGTGAAGGATCGTTAGCATCTATGTATTCACTGAAATCCAATTGAGAGGCTTTTTCAGTATTGTATTCTCCTCCATAAAAAAGAGAAAATAATTCTTCAATTTCAGGATCTGTAGCTCGAATGCTATCCAGATCAAATCCGCTAAAAAGATCATTCCACTTGTAAAGGTCATAGGTGCTTTGAGTATAAAGTGCTACAATTCCCTCAACTTCATCATTTGTTTCTTCTTGAAGGCCATTCCATAAAGCGATTCCAGCTCCAGCAGAAACTCCAGCTAAAACTATTTTATCACTTGGAATATTTAAAGACGCACTGTTTTGTCTTATGAATTCAATGGCATCAGAACCATCCTCTAAAGATGAAAATACTCCTTGAGAATTCGAATCTGTTATGAAAGAATAGGCAACACTAGCAATGGCAATGTTGCTATTGATCATTACAGTAACTAAAGAATTAAGTTCATCTCCGTAGAGATCCTCCTTTTTTCCAAATTGAAATGAACCTCCATGAAAAAAGATGACCATACCTTGAATTTCTTTTCCTTTAGGGAGAATTAGATCCAACTTATTTCGCTCACCAGAACCGTAAGGGACATCTTTAAAAAACAATAAATCACCACTAAATGGTGCTTCTGAATTGAGAATTCCACGAAATGAAGGGGTTTCTACAATTGGGGGTGCAATAGTATTTTCTGTTTTGTTGCAGGATGCAACTAAAATGAAAAATAAAAGAGGGGCGAATATTTTTTTCATAAATGCTAATTTAGCAATTATTAAAAATAAAATGCCCCTTCCGATAGGTTAAAAAATCATTTTTTTGATTTGAGCTCTACAAGTATTAATTCAAGCAAATCGTTTTGCTTTTTTAATTGATCTAAGATCTCACGATCGTTTACTTTTTGTTCAATAGTTCGTGTTTTGTTGTAATATTTCATAATTAAAAAATATCATCATCAATAAACTTAGAATGAAATCTCTTTAGGATATGGGTCTAAAGGCAAACTATATCAATATTTTTATAGATATGAACGTTTTGATAGAATAAGAGAAAAATATCCTTTGAGACTCAAAATAATTTTACAGATGAGTTAAAAAATACGTAACGATTATTTCGGATGCGTTCTCTCCACCCGCGACTTTATATTTGAATTCCAGTCCACACGGAATAAAACGAAGATACCATTACTTTATTTAAAATCAAAAAATGAATTTAATTTTAATTTCAAATTTTAAATCTGAAAAGCAATGACTAGAACAAGAGTTATTCATTCAAATGTTTTCTGATTCTGTTTAGTTAGCTAGGATTGGATACGATACTATTTTCATGATATTTTTAAGAATGTTATTTTTACAGAAAAGCATTAAATTTTTATATTTAAAAAAACAAATTTTACACATGACAAAGTTTTATAGCCTGATTTTAGGGCTTGGATTTCTTTTAGTTGTAGGCTGCTCAAACAACAAATCGATTACAGGAAAAAGTAATCCTGTTTCTAATGAAAACATTGCGTATTTCTGGGGAAAAGTTGCTCTCGATGCCACGGCAAATGATACAGAAAGATTTAGTCCAAGACCCACCATAACTTCAAGGTATCTTGGTTTGATTTTTACAGCTGTATTTGATGCGTGGTCAGTATATGATCCAAATGCTAAGCCTGTTTATCACAAAAATCAAAAAAAAATCAAAGGGGATTTGATGGATAAGGAAGTGGCAATATCCTATGCTGCTTATCGAACTTTGTTAGAATATTATTATAGTGATTCCCTTTATTTTAAAGATAAAATGTTGGAATTAGGTTTAGATACAGATCTAAATAACTTAATATCTTGATCTCCAGCTCAAATAGGGGTGTCAGCAGCAGAGTCCGTAATCAAAGCAAGGTATGACGATGGTTCTAACCAATATGGGAATAGATCTGCGGATAAAATAACTCCCTACACTGATTATTTAGGATATAAACCAAAAAATACACCAGATCTAAATACTGACATTAACAGATGGCAACCAAAATATTTTATTTCTAAAAATGGTGAAAGATATTCCCCTGAATGTTTGACACCCTATTGGCAGAATGTTCGTCCAATTGCACTTGATAGTGCATCTCAATTTAGATCACAACCTCCCCCACAATACGGAAGTAAACTACTCAATGATGAAATTGAAGAGGTCG
>JAFMMH010000011.1 GCA_017851655.1 Flavobacteriaceae bacterium | reverse complement strand
TGGGAATAAAAATCACTTAACAAATATCATCGTGAATCTTTTGGACAATTCACTAAAATATTGTGAAGAAAAACCTGAAATATTTATTAAAACTTTCACAAATGAAAATCAATTTGTAATTGAAATAACTGACAACGGAATAGGGATGAATCCATCAACTCAAAAGAAAGTATTTGATAAGTTTTACAGAGCATCCTCGGGAGATATTCATAATGTCAAAGGACATGGCCTAGGATTAGCTTACGTTAAAAAAATAATCGATTTTCATAAAGGTCAGATTAACCTGGAAAGCAAACTAAGAGAAGGCACCACATTTAAAATTAGCCTTCCATTATCTCAAAACAATTAAAAAAGCCTCAGCAAAAGAATATGAAAAGTGAAAATAAAAAAATTCTAATCGTAGAAGATGATCCAAACTTTGGAAACATTTTAAAAGAATATTTAAGTCTAAATGACTATGTGATTACTCTTGCAAAAAACGGAATTGAAGGATTCGAAAAGTTTAAAAAAGATGAATTTGATCTTTGTATTTTGGATGTGATGATGCCTTACAAGGATGGATTCACATTAGCCAAAGAAATTAGAGAAATCAATGAATCAGTCCCTATAATTTTCCTTACCGCTAAAAATTTAAAAGAGGATGTTTTGAAAGGATTTAAGGTAGGAGCAGATGATTATTTGTCTAAACCATTTGATTCTGAGGTACTCTTGGCCAAAATAAAAGCTATTTTAAACCGAAGTATTGCACCATCGCTTCCATCCAGTGATGTTTTTGAGTTTTCTTTCGGTCAATTTTCTTTAAATTCTAAACTTCGACATTTGGTATTTAAAGACGAAAATCCGATAAAATTATCTCCTAAAGAAAATCAATTACTCCGGCTTTTAGTTCTTCATATTAATGACCTCCTGCCAAGGGATGTTGCTTTAAATAAAATTTGGAGAGATGATAATTACTTTACTTCTAGAAGTATGGATGTGTATATTGCCAAATTGAGAAAATATTTAAGTGCCGACGAGAATGTTCAAATCTTAAACATCCACGGAGAAGGATTTCGTTTAGTGATTAGCTAATATTTCTTGGATGGAATTGTTCGATGACTTTCTTTAAATGATGACTGTCTAAATGGGTATATACTTCTGTAGTTGTTATACTTTCATGTCCCATTAATATTTGAATGGTTCTTAAGTCTGCTCCATTTTCTAACAAATGAGTCGCAAAAGAATGTCGAAAGGTGTGCGGGCCAATCTTCTTTCGTATGGGGATTTTTTTTGATAAACCTTTGATTATGGTAAATACCATTTGACGCGTTAATCCATTACCATTTCTATTGAGAAAAACCAGATCTTGAGCTTTAGGATTGATTTTTTGATGATCACGTATTTTGTTAATGTAAATTTTAAGAAACTTTTTTGATTCTGTTCCCATAGGAACAAGTCGTTGTTTGTTCCCTTTGCCTGTTACACGAATTAGGGCTTCTTTAAAAAAAAGATTGGAGAGACTCAGTTGTGTTAACTCAGAAACTCGAAGACCACTTCCGTAGAGGGTTTCAAGTATTGCTCGATTGCGATGTCCCTGGGGATGAGCAAGATCAATTACTTCCATAAGTTTATCAATTTCTTTAAGAGACAATACATCAGGTAATTTTCTTCCCAGTTTTGGTGCTTCGATTAAATCTGTCGGATTCGTTTTTCTGTAGGATTCAAAGATTAAATAATCAAAAAAACTTCGAAGACCTGCAATTCGCCTTGCTTGAGTATGTGGGCTGTTTTTTTTTGCGGTTTCATAGATGAATTCTTGAATGTTTTCTCTAGAACAATCAATAGGACTTTCTTCAATTTTCTTCTCTTCAAGAAACAATTGAAAGGCCCTAACGTCATCTCCATAGTTGACAATAGAATTCTGAGATAAGCCTCTTTCGATTTGAAGGTACATTTGATAATCTGAAAGTGCTTGCATCCAATTCACAACACGGCTTTTAGGGGATTAAAATGAATTTATTTACTTTTACTAAAATAATAAAAATGAAGATCAGTATTATCAATGGCCCAAATTTAAATCTTTTGGGAACAAGAGAACCCTCTGTCTATGGAGACAAGACTTTCGAAGATTATTATAATACCCTTCAAATGAAATTTCCTCAAGTTCAATTTGATTATTTTCAATCTAATGTTGAGGGAGAAATTATTAATAGACTTCATGAAGTTGGGTTTTCTTCAGATGCTGTTCTACTGAATGCTGGGGCTTATACGCATACCTCAGTGGCAATTGGGGATGCGATTAAAGCCATAAATAGTCCTGTAATTGAGATTCATATTTCGAATACTTTTGCTAGAGAAGATTTTAGGCATACCTCTTACATTACCCCTGTAGCAAAGGGATTAATCATTGGTTTTGGTTTGGATTCCTATCGACTAGGGATAGAAAGTGTTCTGGGCGGGAAGAACTAATAGTTAGAACCTTTCCTTAAGGGCAAACTCTTTTTTCATTACTCAATAAACAAAGTTTTTCTTGATTGAATAGTTTCTGGTATTTTCCAATAGAATATTTTGTATTTTAACCGAAAACAATTCAATATGAAATCAATTCTAAGCAGTATTCTACTGACGGTGTTAGTTTGTTTCCCTCTTGGAACACAAGCTCAAAGAAAAAGTAAGAAAGTACAGCAGAAGACAGTCCCAGAAGTTTCTTTAGACGCTTTTGCTTTTCGAAATGTTGGTCCTGCCTTTTTATCAGGTCGGATAGCAGATATTGTATTTCACCCAGAAAATGATAATGTATGGTATGTAGCTGTAGGTTCAGGAGGGGTTTGGAAAACAGAAAATGCAGGAACAACTTGGTCTCCAATTTTTGATGACCAACCGACTTACACAACGGGCTGTATTGCCTTAGACCCATCAAATCCAGAAATTGTTTGGGTTGGAAGTGGAGAAAATGTCGGAGGACGACATGTAGCCTATGGTGATGGTGTTTACCGAAGCCTAAATGGTGGAAATACATGGGAAAATATGGGGTTGAAAAAATCAGAACATATTTCTGAAATCATTATTCATCCTGATAATTCTAATGTTGTATGGGTTGCTGCTCAAGGACCTTTGTGGAACAAAGGAGATCAGCGAGGACTATACAAAACTACTAATGGAGGTAAAGATTGGAAAAAAGTTTTAGGAGATGACCAATGGACTGGTGTAACAGACATCATGATAGATCCTAGAAATCCGAATATTCTTTATGCTGCTACTTGGGACAGACATAGAACTGTCGCTGCCTTAATGGGAGGTGGACCTGGAACAGCAATATATCGTTCGGATGACGGTGGTGAAAATTGGACTAAACTTACAAACGGTTTGCCAAAATCTAATATGGGTAAAATAGGAATTGCAATTTCCTCACAAAATCCCGATGTCATTTATGCAGCTATTGAATTGGATCGAACTAAAGGTGCTGTCTATCGTTCTGACAATAGAGGTGCTTCTTGGAAAAAAATGTCTGATACCGTTTCTGGTGGAACAGGTCCTCATTACTATCAGGAACTGTACACAAGCCCTCATGAATTCGATCGATTATATCTGATGAATGTACGTGTTCTCACTTCAGGGGACGGTGGGAAGACTTTTGTTCAGCTTAAAGAACAAGATAAGCATTCGGACAATCATGCGATAGTCTTTAAAAAAGACGATCCTGACTACATCATGTTAGGAACAGATGCTGGTATATATGAAAGTTTTGACTTAGCAGAGACCTGGAGATACATTAAAAATTTACCTCTAACACAATTTTATAAAGTTGCAGTAAATAATGCGGAACCTTTCTATCATATTTTTGGAGGCACACAAGACAATGGTTCTGCTGGTGGACCTTCTGCAACAGACGAACGGGAAGGGATAGCGAACAAACACTGGTATAAAACACTATTTGCAGATGGACACCAATCTGCTACAGATCCTGTTTATAATGATATTATTTATGCAGAAACCCAGCAAGGTGGACTTCATCGTGTTGATTTGACTACTGGGGAGCAAGTGTCTGTTCAACCTCAAGCTGCTGAGGGAGAACCTCATGAGCGATTCAATTGGGACGCACCAATCTTAGTTAGCCCTCATAATCCCGCAAGACTCTATTTCGCCTCTTATCGAGTTTGGAAATCTGAAACTAGAGGAGATGATTGGGAAGTCATTTCTGGTGATTTGACTCGAACTGAAGATAGAATAACACTTCCCATAATGGGACGCCAGCAGGGATGGGACAATGCTTGGGATGTTGGAGCGATGTCTAACTACAATACCATTACTTCTTTGGCAGAGTCGCCAATCCAAGAAGGATTATTGTATGCCGGAACCGATGATGGTTTTATTCAAGTTACTGAAAACGGAGGGCAGAGTTGGAGAAAAATCCCTGTTACTTCATTAGGCCTTCCTGAGCGTGCTTTCGTAAACGACATCAAAGCTGATTTACATGATGTTAATACCGTATATGTTGCTTTAGACAATCATAAAGAAGGGGACTTTGACCCTTATCTATACAAGAGTACTGACAAAGGGATGACATGGACTTCGATTAGTTCTAACATTCCTGAACGAACTATCGTATGGCGAATGGTACAAGACCCAGTAGAAAAAAACTTGCTTTTTGCTGCAACTGAATACGGAGTTTATACTTCGTTAAATGGAGGGAGCTCATGGCAAAAACTACCTGGCACACCTACGATTTCATTCAGAGACTTGACTATTCAAAAACGCGAGAATGATTTAGTTGCTGCTTCCTTCGGTCGTGGTTTTTTTGTCTTAGATGATTACAGTGCACTAAGAGAATTTACAGATCAAAATTTAAGTAAGGAAGGCAAACTTTTTGAACCGAGACCAGCCAAATGGTTTGTTCCCAGAAGTAATATCGGAAATACTGGGGCAGATTATTATTTCGCTAAGAATCCAGAATATGGTGCGGTATTTACATATCATCTTTCCAATGATTTTACAACTCAAAAATCACTGCGTCAAAAAAAGGAGAAAGATCTCAATAAGGCAAATAAAAATGTTCCATTCCCAGGTTGGGATGCATTAGATCAAGAAGGTCAAGAAGAGGCTGCCCAGATTCTTTTAACAATAACGGATCAAGAGGGTAATATTATTAATAAAGTAAAGCAAAAAGCCTCTAAAGGAAGTCACCGTATAGCCTGGAATCTTGAACATTTCAATCCTTTTCCAATTTCTTTGAGTGGAAGATCAAGAAGGGGAGGTGGTGCTTTAGTAACTCCAGGAACTTATAAAGCTAGCTTGCATCTTGAAAAAGGCGGTCAAGTTACTGCTCTTGATGGTCCCATTTCATTTGATGTTAAAGCGATTAGAAATGGTGTACTAAAAGGAGCATCTTATGAGGATTATAATGCTTTTCGTGAAGAACTTACAGAATTTCTTAAGGAGGTTAGTGCAATGCAGGACGCCTTTTCACAAAGTAAGAAGAAGCATGCAGCATTTGTCAAAGCGCTAGCGCGTTCAGGGGCTACTCCCGGAACGATAGAACCGCAATTAGCACAAATGAAAATGGATATATATCGTATCGAGCAAATGTTAAACGGAAGCGCTTCAAGGGATGAGATTGGAGAAAGAAATCCTTCAGGAGTCCAAGGTTTTCTGTACAATGCATTTAATGGAATGGAAAATTCGTACGGTCCAACAGCTGTTCATAAGAAAAGTTTGGCAACGTCTAAAAGCTTATTTGCTAAGGCAAATATGGCAGTAGATCAATTGTCTAAAGTTAGTATTCCTGCTATTGAAAAAGCATTAAAACAGGCAGGTGCACCTTATATAAATGGAGAATAAATCCAATTGAAACTACAATTAAAAAAGACCGCCATGAGCGGTCTTTTTTTTAGGAGGAATAAATTGTGGGTGTGAGTTCAAAACATTCCAAATTAAAATATGGAATTGCAGCTAACAAATGGTCAAAAATATCTGCTGAAATGGCCTCATAGTTTTGCCAATCTTTATCAGAAGAGAAGGCATAAATTTCCAAAGGAATTCCCTGAGATGTAGGAGTCAGTTGACGGCACATGGAGGTCATTTCTTTATTGATATTAGGATTTGAGTTTAGGTAGTTTTCCGTATAATGTCGAAATAATCCAAGGTTTGTAAAGTTTCTGCCGTTTATGAGCATACTTTTATCTGTTTGATCTTTTATATTTGCTTCTTCAATCTCTTTTTTTCGTTTTTCTATAAACGGGGCAATTCGATCAATTTTCATAAGGGCATCAATCTCTTTTGGCTCTAAAAATCGAATACTACTTATTTTGATTAAAATGGAGCGTTTGATTCTTCTCCCTGGAGATTCGCTCATTCCCCTCCAATTGATAAAGGAATCTGAAATTAATTTATAGGTAGGAATAGAAGTAATGGTTTTGTCAAAGTTTTGAACTTGAACAGTAGAAAGGCTAATGGAGATTACATCACCATCAGCGTTACTGTTTGGCATACTGATCCAATCTCCGATCCGTACTGTATCGTTTACAGTGATCTGAACACTCGCCACAAAACCTAGAATGGTATCTTTAAACACAAACAGTAAAACTGCTGAAAGTGCTCCTAATGTTGTTAAGAAAGCTCCAATATCCTTTCCTGTCAATACAGACAGGATTAAAATCCCCCCAATAAACCAGAGAAAGATCATAAAGACCTGAAGGTAGCTGTCCAAGGGCTTGTCTTTAAATGAAGGAACCGTTTTTAAAAAATCATTTACTGTTTTTAATGCAGCACGTATCAGAGCAATAATGAGTATTATAAGAAGTGCTTCAAGAATATTTTTTATGAGACTTGAGAGGCCCATTTCAAAGCTTATGAAAAGTTTTGGGATACTCTCATAAAATAAAAATAACACAGGAAGATAGGAGAGTATTTTTGGTACTCTGTTTTTAATCAAAAAGTCATCAAAATGAGATTTTGTTTTCCCTGCTATTTGAACAAAAAAGTTTAAAATGATTTTACGTGTGATCCAAAACAAAACATATCCAACGAATAGAAACAGGATTAATAATAAAATTAATGCCAAATTTTCAGACCAAAAAGGAGAAATTCCTTTCTCTGTAAGCAATTGAGTCAATAAGGATTTTAAATTGGATATATTCATTTCACTGGGATTTTGGGTAAAATTAAGCTATTTAAAGAAACTAAGTTTTTTTTCAGTTAGGATGTAATCTCGATTTTCTAAAATAGTTTCACTGTAGTTCTGTTCCTATTTTTGTAATGGCTTCAGCCAAGGCAATATAATCTTCTCGATTTGTTTGAGGATTCATAAGGACCGTCCTTAAATATCTTTTTCCTTTCACCTCACAAGAGGTAATGTAAAAGGCACCACTTTCAATTAATTGGTAGCGAATCACTAACTGATCTTGATCACTTAGCTCATTAGGTTTAAATTGAAAGCATAGGATATTGGATTCTGGAGGGTAGGGGCAGTAGAAGTCCTCTAAAGAATTGAGATAGTGATAAAGTTCTTTTGCTTTATTAAAACTATTTTCTACAAACTGAGTTATTGCATCTTCCCCTTTTAAAGCAAAACTCCAAAACAATTTGGTTCCCAATGCAGATTTGGTACACTCTACGGTATATGGCATAGAATCCATTCCGATCACATCGTCTTCATGAAAAACATAGCTTCCTTTCTGACGAAAATTATTCCATTGATGATGTTGGTCTTTGAAAAGTACAGCAGTGCACAAAGCGGGAACTTGAAGCATTTTATGCGCATCCCATATAATAGAATCTGCTCTTTCTATTCCAGAAACTTTAATTTTTTCATTCTCAGAGAGCAGAGCTACAGCACCGTGAGCACCATCTACATGAAACCACAATCCGTATTTTTCACAAAAAACGGCCATTTCTTCGAGGGGATCAAAAAGTCCTGTTGAGGTAGCGCAAGCATTTGCTACAACAGCCATAACTCTTTTGTTTTGACTTTTAACTTTTTGAAAAACTTTTTCTAAATGCGCTGTAATGATGACTTCGTTCTCATCTACAGCTACGGGAACAAAGGCATTTTTTCCCATTCCCATAATGGAGAGAGCTCTTGCAATGGAATAGTGAGCAGTAACAGGACCCATAACGACTAGGTCACTGGGATTTCCTTCGGTCCAAGCTTCAGGAGCTATAGCAGCTCTAGCTGCAGATAATGCAGTTAGGTTAGCAATAGATCCGCCATGAGTCAATACGCCACTTCCATTTTTTTGATGAGTATTAAAATCACATAAATTAGTTCCTTTAAACCAACCCAATTTATTTAGCATCCAATTGATCATAAATGCTTCCAAAGTAGCACCAGCAGGCCCCATCTCGTAAAGTGAGCTGGGATTATTTATAGTTCCATGAATCCAGTCTGGAATTCCAGAAAGGTCTTGTGGAACTGCTACCTGATGCCCCATATAACGAGGATTATTGAGTCTATTGGTGTGCTTAAGATAATTGTCAATAAAAGATTCAAGCTCGAAAAGGTTTTGAAATCCATGATCAAATACAGTTTCGAGTTTTAAAATATCAGCTATTAATTCTGGGCTTTCTTGTTGCAGTACTTTGTGACTTCTCCTCTGACTCTTCTCCAGATGTTTGTGTAATAACTTTGCTACAACTTCTTTGGCCTCAAGGAACGGAAGTGTATCGGATTGATTACTCCTATTTTGATTATCTGGATGCATGTAATAATGAATTAGTTGTCACTATTTGGTTTGTATTTAAAGAATAAATTGGCCCAAATAACTTTGGACAAAGCATTGATATAGGGCATAAGAAGTATGAGACTAATCGAAATGATGATAAAATTACGAATCATTCCTTGTGCAAGTCCAAAGAGTAAAAGGAGTATATAGATTGCAATACTAATGCCAACTCCTAAACCATAGGAAACATACATCGAACCGTAAAAAAAACTAGGTTCAATTTTAAAATGCAACTTACAATGAGGACAATAGTCATTCACTTTATTGAAATTCCTTAGTTGATACGGATTTCCAACTAAAAGATTTCCCTTTCTGCATTGAGGGCATTTTAACTTTAAAATCGCAAATAGTTTAGAGGGCATTCTTTTTTTCTCAAAAATACAATAAATGCATCGAAAATTTTGTTGAGAAAAGGATTTTAGGGGCTTTTATGATCTGTTCTTTTTGGAATTTAAATTGTGCTGATATGAGTTAGTGAGGGTTAATAAAAAAGGCATGCAACATCTTAATATTATTGAACTAAAAACCCCTAAAAACAAAAAGGAAGACAAGAGGTGATAAAACAGTTCGCTTTGTAGATTACGAATAAAACTATTTTTTTATTCCAATTCATCATCACCGATTCTGTCGATCAGAAGATCTATCTCTTGTATGGTAGCCTTTCTCTTTTCTTTAGCTTTTGCTATAATCTCTTCAGAATTATTAGGGTTTGAAATTTGGATATTGTAATAGTCAATTAGTGTTTTTAGCGCATTCAATTTTGACGCAATCTTCATTTGCTCAACTTGCTCTATCAATGCTTTTTCAGAGTGTTGTTGGGCTTTGGAAGTTTTTTTTAATTCTGTTCTATTTAGTGCTATTTCTTTTCTTTGAAGTTCTAAGTCTTGTTTTTGTAGAACTATGGTATAGATTAATCCAGCGAAAGCCAATCCGGAAAAGAGTGCATTTACTGCTCCAAATAAATCTCCAAAAGTTCCACGATCTGACCAGTTATCTAACCCAAAAATGATTAGAAAGGAAGATAAAATCCAAATGACTACCACTATTAAAATCATTAGGATTAATAATCCGCTTTTTGACTTTGTTTCTTTCATTGCTAGGTTTTTATTTTCTGAATTAATTTTTATCCAATAACCACATTAAAAAGTGAACCCGTTAGTGCTGTTAATCCCATGGCAACAGTTCCCCAAAAGGTAATTCGCATTACTGCTTTCAGTACACTAGAGCCTCCAGCTTTTGCTGCCATAGCTCCTAAAATAATAAGAAAAACTACTGCAGAACCGTAAAGTGAAAATTCCATATTCTTCATAGGGATAAAGAGTGTTACCAAAAAAGGGAGTAATCCACCAACAGTAAATGCTGCTCCTGATGCAAATGCAGCCTGTAATGGCTTGGCTTGGCTGATTTCATTAATACCTAATTCGTCTCTGATGTGTGCACCCAATACATCATGTGCTGATAGCTCTTGAGCAACAGTTAGCGCTGTTTCTTTTTTCAAACCTCTTTTTTCATAGATTTCAGCAAGGCGATGTAATTCTATTTCTGGCATTTCCTCTAATTCTTTCTTTTCCCTTTCAATATCTGCATTCTCAATATCTGTCTGTGAACTAACAGAAACATATTCACCAGCTGCCATAGATAAGGCACCAGCTACCATTCCCGCTAGCGTAGCTAAAACAAGAGTATCTCTAAATTCACTTGCTGCGGCAACACCTATGGCTAAACTTGCCGTTGATAAAATACCATCATTGGCACCCAGTACTGCAGCTCGTAACCAATTGCTTCTGTGGATATAATGATTTTCTAAATACGAATCCAACGAGTCTTTTTCGGTTTCCATTTTAGATATTTATTTGATTGATTCTAATTGTTTGATCTATTCAAACTAATGTACAAAACTGTGAATATTTTTTAGCTTTTAAATATTTTAAAAATAGAGAAGCAGGAATATTTTTCATTTTCAACAGCTTACTATTTCACCTATCCTTTTAGAACCGAAATCTTTTTTTGGAATTATGGCTTAAAGTGAACCTTTAGACTATCCATTATATTCTCATCCCATTTTGATTTGATGACGATGGAATGGTAGATCCAATAATACCCATCGGGGTCAGATTTTATTTAATTGAGGATAAAGGGGTCATTGTGATAAGCTCGCCAAAGCAACCACAATTATTATCATTACCAATGAATAATAGATAAACGAATTGTTGAGTTTTTCAAGTCCTAAAAGTCCATGGTAATAATGTATTTTGACCTAAGGCTTACAAACGTTTCAAACCACATAAAACGTTAATTCTAACACACATTCTTATGTACTTATTATTTAATTTGGGCTTCTACTTATTTGAATGCAGTCCAATTCGGTTTCCTTCAGTATCAGTAATATGAGCAAAAAAACCAAATTCACCAATGTCCGTTTTGGGTACAATTAATTTACCTCCTGCCGATTCTACAAGTTTTAATTGTGACGCAACGTCTTCACAAGAAAAGTAAATGACAGTTCCCTTCTCGCTCGGGTTACTTCCTTCTGCTTTTACCAAACAGCCAGCGGAACCTACTTTGTCTGGTTCGCCAAACATATACATTTTACTATCTGGCATTTCAATGAATTGAAATTCTAGTTCAAATACTTTCGCGTAAAAGTCTTTAGCTCTCTCGAGATCTGTGGTGGCAATCTCCAACCATTGCACAGGATTTTCCATAGTATAAAAGTTTATTTTTTGTTTGTATTTTTTAGTTGCACACAACGTTCTGGGCTAGGGTAGTGCAGGATTTCAAGGCACTTAGCTGTCCGTCTGCCTTAAAAATAATTTAATGTAATCACTACTTTCTCCCGCATTACGTATAGCCAATGTTATGGACTTGTTTTGGTTTCAGACTGTCGCTTCCTTTGGATTTTGACCGTATTGATTTTCTCCGAGATTGCTGTCTGTCACCAAAAGAACTAAAAGCCAAATCGCTCCAATTAATGGAATTAAAGTAATTAAAATCATCCAACCACTCTTTCCAACATCGTGAAGTCGTCTTACAGCAACAGCTAATCCTGGAATTAGCACAGCAAGTGCATAAATTCCGTATAATGGACCATATCCAGTTCCTTCCATTGCAATTCCTAAAACGTTATCTAAAATTGCTGCAACAATCGCAAAAATCATATTGAATAAAACAAACATCCAATATTCTTTTCTCCTTGCTCTTCCGCTGAAATCAGCGTACTGTTTTAAAACTTTTAAATACCAATTCATAATTTTTATTTGTTTATAATGTCCTACTCGTATGGCTTTTCGGTCTCGCCCCGTTTTTTTAATGGTCGCTGGTCTCCATCCAAATAAATAAATTTTCTTTTCAGATATTTTTAGTTGTCAAGACGTGGCAAAATTCAATGGTTCTCCTTTTTGTGTCATTCCGTTGTATCGTTTCTTTATATTGCTCATAACGTTCAGGCTAAACTGCGTTTTAATGCAGTTTAGGTTTTGTTGTACTTAGTTTTCTTTCATCTGTTTCAAGAATAGAGAATTCATAATTATCCGACCAACCTGATTTCAGAGGTAATATTTGTCGTCCTCTTCCTTCTCTAATAAAACCTACTTTCTCTAGAACTTTTATTGAGCCAATATTTCCTAGAGCAACCCCTGCTTGAATTCTGTGCAGATTTAATTCATCAAATCCGTAATTAATCATTCTCGTTAGGACTTCTGTTGCAATTCCTTTATTCCAATAGGCAGAATGTATTTTATACCAAACCTCACCTCTTTTATATTTTTTATGTCCGAGTTTTAATCCAAATAACCCTATGAAATCATTATTCAAATTAGATTCAATAGCGAAAGTGTAATTTCGAATGTTTTCCTTTTCATTTTCTGTAATCCAGGGTTCAATAATAGACTTAGTTTCCTCAACACTTTTTGGTATTCCTAGCGTATTATATTCATCAGTTTCAGGTAGTGAATGTAGTTTATGAATTGAATTTAAATCCGATAATTTAATTAATCTGACTCTTGTTCTTTCTGTTAATATTTCGATTGTCATTTTCAATTAAGTACAACTAATGTATATACTCACCTCTAGGTGTGTTTATTTCCGTTATATTTTATTTTTTGTTCAACAATACTTCCAAAATCAGCATGTATTGTTGAACTTTTGGTTTTGTAAAAATCATCTAAAGGGTTTTTTATTTTTCCAATTTCTTGAACAGAGACTTGTGTATAAAGCTCCGTTGTTTTACTAATGTTATGCCCCAATAAAACTTGTATATGTCTCAACCAAATACCTTGTTCCAACAAATGTGTCGCAAAACTAAAGTGCAATGGATGTGGAGTACATCCAGCAAAGGAAGCACTTGAAGTGAATTGTTGTTGGTGAAAGTTGGGTATGAGCCGTAGGTACTTCATGGGTGTAGAACACAGATTTGGGTGCTGTATTTCAAATATACTAAAAAAATAAAAAGCCCTCTAAGAGGGCTTTAAAAAAATAAGTGTTTGTTATTTCTACAAATGAATCACTTCATCGTACGCATCAGCAACGGCTTCCATTACGGCCTCACTCATTGTGGGGTGGGGGTGTACAGTTTTGAGCACCTCGTGTCCTGTAGTTTCTAACTTACGTCCTAAGACCGCTTCTGCAATCATATCAGTTACACCAGCACCTATCATATGGCATCCAAGCCATTCACCGTATTTTGCATCAAAAATCACTTTTACAAAACCATCTGAATTTCCACTAGCTTGTGCTTTTCCAGAGGCGGAAAAAGGAAATTTACCTACTTTAATATCGTATCCTTTTTCTTTGGCTTGAGCTTCGGTAAGTCCTACAGAAGCAATTTCAGGGGCGCAGTAGGTACAACCCGGTACGTTACCGTAATCCAATGGTTCTACATGCATTCCTGCAATTTTTTCCACACAGAGGATTCCTTCTGCAGAGGCAACATGTGCCAAGGCTTGCCCTTGGGTTACGTCTCCAATGGCATAATATCCCGGTAAGTTCGTTTGGTAAAAATCGTTTACTAAAATTTTATCGCGGTCTACGGCTATACCAACCTCTTCCAATCCTATATTTTCGATGTTGGTCTTAATCCCTACAGCTGAGAGTACAATATCAGCTTCTAGGATCTGTTCTCCTTTAGAGGTTTTTACAGTAGCTTTTACACCTTTTCCTTTGGTGTCAACTCCAGTAACTTCGGCATTGGTCAGAATATTGATTCCACTTTTTTTGAAAGAACGTTCCAATTGTTTGGATATTTCTTCGTCTTCTACTGGAACAATGCGGTCCAAATACTCTACAATAGTTACTTCCGTACCCATGGCGTTATAGAAATAGGCGAACTCGATCCCAATGGCACCGGATCCTACTACGATTAATTTTTTAGGCTGTTTTGAAAGGGTCATTGCTTTACGATAACCGATAACTTTTTCTCCATCTTGTGGTAAACTAGGAAGCTCACGTGAACGAGCTCCTGTAGCGATGATGATATGTTTTGCTTGGTATTCTTCGGTTTTTTCACCTTTGGTTACGGCTACTTTTTTCCCTGGAAGTATTTTTCCAAAACCGTCGATGACATCAATCTTATTTTTTTTCATCAAAAACTGAACGCCTTTGCTCATTCCTCCAGCTACATTTCTACTGCGGTTTACTACAGCGTCAAAATCTTTGTCGTATTCTTTTACGGTAAGACCGTAATCTCCAGCGTGTTTCAGATATTCAAACACTTGAGCTGATTTTAAGAGTGCTTTGGTAGGAATACAACCCCAATTGAGACATACGCCTCCAAGGCTTTCTTTTTCTACAATAGCGGTTTTAAAACCCAATTGTGAGGCACGAATCGCAGTGACGTATCCGCCAGGTCCGCTTCCTAAAATTATGATATCATATGCAGTCATGAAATACTGTTTAAATTCTGTGCAAAGTTACAAAACTGAGGGCAATTTTTTGGTATTTTATTTTTCCTTCGGATGAAATCGTACACTGGCAGAGTTTACACAGTAGCGCTCACCAGTAGGGGCAGGGCCATCTTGAAAGACATGTCCTTGATGTCCGCCGCAATTCGCACAGACAATTTCAGTACGTACCATACCGTGTGTCGTATCGCGAATAAATTCTAAAGCACCGTCCAAAGCAGCGCTGTAACTTGGCCAACCACAACTACTGTCAAATTTACTGGATGAATCATACAATGGTGCATCACATCCTTTACATTTATAAATACCTTTTTCAAAATGGGTATTGTAGGATCCAGTAAAAGGATATTCGGTTCCTTTCTCCCTTAAAATTCTATAGGATTCTGCATCCAATTCTTCTTTCCAGGCTTCTTCACTTTTTTGGATGGGGTAGGATTTATGGTTTTTCATCGGAAGGAATAAATTTTAAGGCTGCTGAATTGATACAATGCCTATTCCCAGTAGTGTTTCGAGGGCCGTCGTTAAAGACATGACCTAGATGTCCTCCGCAGACATTGCATTTGAGTTCAGTTCTGGCATAGCCAATCTTATAATCTACATCGTATTCTAAATTTTCATCTATTCCTCTGTCAAAAGATGGCCAGCCGCTTTTGGAATCGTATTTGTATTGGGATTCATAGAGGGGACTTTGACAGCCCGCACAAACATAAACCCCTTCTTTTTTATTATTATTTAAAGGACCAGAAAAGGCTCGCTCTGTTCCTGCTTTTCGCAAAACATAATAGGTCATTTCTGGAAGTTCAGCCTTCCATTCTGCGTCAGTTTTTACTACTGCGTATGTTTTGGTTTTTTGTTGTTTCGTTTCTTGAGAGTTTCCCTTGCATCCTATGAAGAATAATATGAGAAATAGTGGGGTATAGGTTTTCATTTGCAAATTTTTCATCAAAGCTAACCAAACTTTTTTAGCGTTTAAAATTTCAAGAAGGAGAACCCACTATTTAACATTTTTTAAAGACTGATTTTGTATTTTTGGTTTAAATCCCTTATCTCATGAGAACCTTCTTTCTATTGCTTTTCGTTTTTTTATTGAGTGCTTGTAAAGTAAACCAACTTCCCGGCAAAAAAACGTTTAATGCGTTTTCGAATAAGCAATTGTTTCCAATGGCATTTAATCAATATTCGAACTTTTTAAAGGAGCATACTGTTTTAGAAAATACACCAGAACAAAGAGAAATTGTCGAAATTGGCGAACAAATCGCAAGGGCAGCTCAGGCCTATTATGAATTTAAAGGTGCACCAGAATATCTCAAGGACTATGCTTGGGAATACAATTTGGTTAAAGACCCTCAAAAAAACGCTTGGTGTATGCCGGGAGGAAAGATTGTGTTTTACTCCGGTATCTTAGCTGTAGCTCAAAATAGGGATGGCATTGCAGCCATTATGGGACATGAAGTAGCACATGCGCTTTTGGATCATGGGGGACAGCGAATGACGCTAAGTTTGGCACAACAGGGGTTAAATTTGGTAGCATTAAAAACCACCGAGAGCCAACCAGAGAAAAAAAGAAAAGCTATTCTGACAGCTTACGGAATTGGAAGTACTGTTGGTGCTGTATTACCTTTTAGTCGTAAACACGAAACTGAAGCTGATCGGATAGGTTTAGAGTTAATGGCAATTGCAGGGTTCAATCCTGAGGAAGCACCCAAACTGTGGGAACGAATGAAAAAGAACTCTGGTGGAAAATCACCACCAGAAATTTTAAGCACTCATCCTTCTAACGAACGAAGAATCAATAATTTGTCCGAGTGGATTTCTGAGGCTAAAAAACGTGCGAAAGAAATCAACAAGAATTGAATTGATAATATCAATATGATTTTGCTACATTTAGATACTAAATTATATAGATGCGATCACCAAAAGTTCCTTTGGAAAAGGGAAGTAAAAAATTAATCAATGCTTGGGCTTCATACGATTGGGCTAATTCTGTTTATTCTTTAGTTATTTCTTCAGCAATCTTTCCTATTTATTTTGGAGCTTTATTTGTAGATCAAAATACCATTTCTTTTTTTGGATCCGATATTAAGAACACAGCGGTTATAAGTTTTGTGACTGCCTTTGCTTTTGTGATTGTCGCCTTTATCTCTCCCATCTTATCGGGGATAGCTGACTATATAGGGAACAAAAAGAAGTTTATGAAAATCTTTGTTTATATGGGATCACTTTCTTGTGTAGGCTTATATTTTTTTGAATTAGAAACCATTTATCTGGGCTTGTTTTTCTACTTCTTAGCTATGGTAGGGATTTGGTCGAGTTTGGTTTTTTATAATTCATATCTTCCTGACATTGCCTATCCTGAACAACAAGACCGTGCTAGTGCAAGAGGTTTTTCTATGGGATACGTAGGCAGTGTTTTACTATTATTGGCTAATCTCGCAATGGTAATGCAGCCTCAGTGGTTCGGTATTACTGGTACTCCAGGAGAGGCCTCAATGAAAGCCATGCGTTATTCTTTCGTTTCCGTCGGAATCTGGTGGGCTTTTTTCAGTCAGTATGCTTTTTATTTCCTTCCCAAAGGGAATCATGAGGTAAAGGTTACTAAAGATATTTTTTGGAACGGCTTTAAAGAACTCAGACTGGTTTGGAATCAGCTGGATCAACATATGGGGTTGAAACGTTTTTTGCCTGCATTTTTCTTATACAGTATGGCTTTGCAAACGGTACTTTTAGTAGCGGCCTATTTCGGAGAAGAAGAAATTTCTTGGGCAAGTTCTAGTGAAAAAACAGTCGGTTTGATTGTAAGTATTTTACTGATCCAAATTGTAGCTATTTTTGGAGCTATACTCACATCTCGCGCCTCAGAAAGATTTGGCAACATTAATGTCCTTGTAGCAATCAATGCTATTTGGGCTGTGCTATGTGTTGTAGCTTATTACACCCGAACACCTTTACAATTTTATATTGTTGCTGGATTTGTTGGAATGGTTATGGGAGGGTTGCAATCGCTTTCAAGATCTACTTATTCCAAACTCATACCTGATAATACCCAAGACACAACTTCTTTTTTTAGTTTTTATGATGTCACTGAGAAGATTGGAATCGTAATCGGAATGATCTGTTTTGGACTGATTGATCATATTTCAGGCAGTATGCGTAACAGTATTTTATTTTTCATAATCTTCTTTATTTTTGGAGGGATCATGCTGTTACGCATCCCACTGAAACGATCCTAGTTTATGATTTTGACATCTCCCGAACCGGTTGTATTTGTTTTTTGTATGTCTGGATTACCATGACAAATGATATCACCCGAACCGGTTATTTGTGCATTAATTTTCGAGCTGGCATTCATTTCGATATCTCCTGAGCCTGTAATTTTGGCCAAACCGTTGGTCGTCTCGAAAAATTTAGCTTCAAAGTCTCCAGAGCCAGTAAGCTGATAAGCTGCATTAGTTGCCTTTCCTTGGAGTTTAATATTTCCTGAACCGGTAAGGGTTCCTTCGAAGTTATCTGTTACAAGATTTAGGTTGATTTTTCCCGAGCCAGAAAGCATTACATCAAAGTTTCGGGAAGTCAGTTGATGCCTTGCGTTAATGCTACCCGATCCACTAAGAACTACTTTGTCTATGGATTCTACTGGGACATTTATTGTAATTTTTCCTGAATTATTTCCCCAACTCCCTAACCAAGAAGTCTTTTTTTGTTTGATGATGAGGATATCATTTTTAACGTAGGTTTCAATTTGCTTTAAATCGTCTTTATCCCCTTTTAGTGTCAAGTTTCCTTCTTTTCCTTGAGTTAAAATGACGTCATAATGACCAGCGACATCAATCCCATCAAACGAGTTGATGTTTCGCGTTTCGGTTTGAGCAAAAAGGGATGTAGTGACTAATAGGAGCGTAACGAAGTTAAGTGTATTAATAGAAATTGTTTTCATTTGTTGTTTAGATTAAGGTTGAGTTAAAGATTTTGCTGGTTGTAGTTTCACAATACCAAATTCAGAATCAATTCGAAGACTATGAGTGGTATTTTCGTTTTTTAAAAAGCCTTTGTATGTTTTTTTGTTAGAATTTTCCTGTTGAATCATATGTTGGATTGGCAGACTATTTTTTAGACTTGCAAATTCAAGGTCAATTTCATATTTGAATTCCCAGTCAGGATCAATCCCTAAGTTGATTCCAGTGTATTCTGAATCAATGAGGATGCTTTCTACAGAGGGGTTTATTTGATCTACTCGAATAGATCCAAACTCCAAGTCGAGGTTTAGTTTTTTGAATAGTGTTCCGAGACGTAAGGTTAGAAAGTCTCCTTTTCCTTGAAGTTGATTGATTTGATTTATCGCCAATTTTCCATAATCGTTTTTAAACTCTAGTTTTTCTAAAGTGTTGAATTTTGAATTGGTATAATCCGCATTCAAGGAGATTGTACTAGCCTCTAACAATTCAAAACCAGAATAGTCTGCATTGATTTGACCTCCCCTCATAAAGTCGATAGTAGAATTAGAAGTGTAATCAAATGAAAGGATGTTGTTTTCGTTCAAAAGTTCACCGATGACTAATTTTCCATAGTCACAGCTAATTTTAGCGGATCCTTCCAGAGCATTGAGTTGAAGTGTTCCGTAATCGTTACTTAAATCTACAGAGCTACTGAGGGGAAGTTTGACATCATAATCAATTTGATATTTAATCCTAGAGCTATTGAACCATTTGAATCCCCAACCATTATCTATAATTGTTCTGGCGATGACATGCTCAGGAGAAAGACTAAAGTCAACATTGATTTCGTCAAGTTTTTCTTGGACTCTATTAGGGTTGCTTCCCTTGACTGTAATCGTAACGTCAATCACGACTTTATTTTCATCCCAACTGCTGATGTTAAGGTTTCCAAATTGGTTGCTGATTTCAATTAGGGCGTCTGGCCTCACTTCAATTTCTTTGTGAATTTCTTTGCTAGTTGTTTGGGTGGCGAAGAGTGGAAGACTTAGTCCTAGAAAAAGAAGGCTAAGAAAGTTAAATTTTAAGGTCTTCATATTTGGTGTTTTTAATTGTAATTAGAGAAGTGTTAATTTCATTGAGCAGGTTGATTTGGGTATTCAAATTACTGATCAATGCTTGGATAAGTTGAGGTTGTGCGGGATTTGCCTCCCATTTTTTATATATTTCTTTATAGTTATTTTGGATTAACTGAAGTTTGTTTTTGCTGCGTTCTATTATGTGTTGTTTGACAGGAGAGTTTGTATTTTCAATGGTATTCATTTGTTCTTCTATCAACTGCATCAAATGAAATTCAGCTTTATGAAACTGAATAACTTCCTCAGAATTTTGCTCTTGAGAAAGCTGAAAAACCCCACCAAGACCAATGCAAAGGAGAGCAACTGCGGCCCATTGATAGAGACGTCTTTGATTGTTTTTTCGCTTAATCTTTTTGAGTTGTATCAAAAAACGAGTTGCATGATTCGAGTCAAGAGCAGGAGCCGGATGACTTTGTTCCCACTTCCGAAACTGTTCTTTAAGTTCTTGTTCCTTCATTGAGTTGTTTTTTTAATTGTGTTTTGGCACGTGAAAGTGTCGTTCTACAATTGCTGTAACTCCACTGTAATATTTCACTAATTTCTTCATGAGTATATCCTTCCAAATAATAGAGTTTCAAAATGAGACTGTATCGTTTGTTTATTTTTTCAAGGGCATATTCTAGTTGCGCAGAATTAAAACTGGGAAATTCTTCTTTGTCTACTTCTGGATCTTCACTTAACTCTGATCTATTTTCAAGAGAGACATCACTTACTATGCGCTTGTTATGATGGTAGTATTCAATACTTTTTCGAATTATAATCTTACGAAGCCATCCACCAAAATTTCCATCTCCCTTAAATTGATTTAGTTTTTCAAAGGCCTGAATCATACCATCCTGCATTGCGTCTTGAGCATCGTCACGATTTTTCAAAACATTGAATGCAGCCATGTATAGGGATTGATGATAACGTTGGTATAATTCCATTTGAGCGTTTTGATCCTTTTTTTTGCAGGCTTGGATTAGGTTGTTTATATGTAATTTTTTATAGTTCAATCAGGATGTCTATGTGTATATGAGAGGATAGGAAAACAAATGTTACACTTCTTTTTGTTTTTTATGGCACAACTATTGTCGATGGTTAATTCGAAGTTGTTTTTAAACGCCTAAGATATTTATCTGGTATTTTACGGATAGAATTATCGTTTTAAAAATGACAACATGACTTAAAAACCCAATATGGCACGATCTATTTTTAATACGATTGACAACTTGTCACTGCAAGATATAGAATCTGATGCAGATTTAATACCCCTAATGACTACTGAAGATGAGGAAGCTCTGGAGAACGAGGCTTTACCGAATGCGGTTCCCATCCTTCCATTGCGTAATACAGTACTTTTTCCTGGTGTGGTGATTCCTATTACAGCTGGACGTGATAAGTCTATTAAATTAATAAAAGACGCAAATAATGCGGATAAAATTATCGGAGTAGTAGCCCAGCGAAATGAGGAGGTGGAGAATCCTAGAGCTCAAGATATTCATGAAATGGGAACCGTAGCACAGATACTCCGTGTTTTAAAAATGCCTGATGGTAACACCACGATTATTATTCAAGGTAAAAAGCGATTTAAAATCAAATCGATCCTAGAGGAACAACCTTATTTAAAAGCAGAGATTGAATCTGTAAATGAAGAAATTCCAAAGAAGGATGACAAAGAATTTCTTGCCACAATAGATTCTATAAAAGATTTGGCATTACAAATAATTCAGGAAAACCCTAACATTCCTTCTGAAGCGGCTTTTGCAATTAAAAATATTCAAACCCCTTCATTTTTAATCAATTTTGTAGCATCCAATATGAATGTTTCTGTAGTACAGAAGCAAAAAATATTGACAGAATTAAGCCTTCATCAGCGTGCTTTGGTATGTTTGAAGCACATGAATGAAGAGTATCAAAAACTGGCATTGAAAAATGATATTCAATCTCGAGTCCGTTCTGAAATGGATAGCCAGCAACGAGAATATTATTTACATCAGCAAATGAAAACCATTCAAGAAGAATTGGGTGGTGTATCATATGAAGAGGAAGTAGAAGAAA
The DNA here is from genome assembly GCA_017851655.1 of Flavobacteriaceae bacterium. Lineage (GTDB taxonomy): Bacteria > Bacteroidota > Bacteroidia > Flavobacteriales > Flavobacteriaceae > MS024-2A. Next base: position 19,555 of record JAFMMH010000011.1, on the reverse strand, counting down.
TGCGAGGGCGTTCTTTAGAAAAAAAATGGAGTGAAGAGGTTGGAGTGCATTTTAACAAAGAACTTTTGAAACTTCAAAGGATGAATCCTCAGGTTGCAGAATATTCTGTACAGCGAAATTATTTGGATCTATTTTTGGATTTACCTTGGGAGGAATACTCAGAAGATAACTTTGATTTAAAACGAGCTCAAAAAATTCTTGATCGGGATCATTTTGGACTTGATGAAGTTAAAAAAAGAGTGATTGAATACCTAGCGGTGCTAAAGTTGAGAAACGATATGAAATCTCCGATTTTATGTTTACACGGTCCTCCGGGAGTAGGGAAAACATCTTTAGGGAAATCCATAGCTGAGGCTCTAGGCAGAGAATACGTTCGAATTTCTCTAGGAGGAATGCGTGATGAAGCAGAAATACGTGGACACCGTAAAACTTATATTGGTGCCTTGCCTGGAAGAATCATTCAAAGTTTAAAAAAGGCAGGAACTTCTAATCCTGTTTTTGTTCTAGATGAAATTGATAAATTATCTACCGGTTCCCAAGGAGATCCTGCCTCAGCATTACTGGAAGTTTTAGATCCTGAACAAAACACTACCTTTTACGATAATTTTTTGGAATTAGGCTATGATTTGTCTAAGGTTATGTTCATCGCAACCGCCAATAGTTTAGCACCCATCCACCGAGCTCTGAGAGATCGGATGGAAATGATTTCCGTCAGCGGCTATACTATAGAAGAAAAAACAGCAATTGGACAGAAGTTTTTATTGCCAAAGCAGTTGAAGGAGCATGGAATGAAAAAGGCGCAGTTGAATTTAAAGAAAACAGTTTTAGAAAAAATAGTAGAAGGCTATACTAGAGAATCTGGAGTTCGCGGTTTGGAGAAGCAAGTTGCCAAAGCGGTTCGTTATGCAGCTAAATCTTTAGCAATGGATGAAGAATACAAAGTTTCTCCTGAAATAGAAGATTTGGTAACAATTTTAGGTCCTGCAAAAGTTCACAGGGACCTATATGAAAATAACCATGTGGCAGGAGTAGTTACCGGTTTAGCTTGGACCGCTGTAGGAGGAGATATTTTATTCATTGAATCTGCCATTTCTAAGGGTAAAGGAGGCTTAAGTATTACCGGGAATTTAGGTAAAATAATGAAGGAATCCGCAACTATTGCAATGGAATATATCAAAGCAAATGCAGATATGATGGGACTTTCTTCCTTTAAATTTGACGAATACAACATTCATATTCATGTGCCTGAAGGGGCAACGCCTAAAGATGGGCCTAGCGCAGGAATTACGATGTTAACTTCTTTGGTTTCTCTTTTTACTCAAAAACAAGTCAAAAATCACTTGGCGATGACTGGAGAAATTACACTCCGAGGTAAAGTACTTCCTGTAGGTGGAATTAAAGAGAAAATATTAGCAGCAAAGCGTTCAAAAATCAAAGAAATTATATTGTGTCAAGAAAATAAAAAAGACATTGAAGAAATTAATCCTAAGTATTTAAGGGGACTTAAATTTCATTATGTATCAGAAATGCATGAAGTAATTGGACTTGCTGTGACCTCACAAAATGTAGTCAACGCAAAGCAGTTAATAGCATCTTAAATTATAAGTGCTATTTTTATGTAATGAAAAAAATTATCATAGCCATTGACGGTCATGCTGCCACAGGGAAAAGTACTCAAGCAAAGCGTCTTGCCAAAACTTTAGGCTATACATATGTAGATACAGGAGCAATGTACCGAGCAGTGACTCTTTTTGGTCTAAATCAAGATCCCAAAGGGGGTATTGAGATGAATAAACTGATCCAATCTTTAGATCAGATTAGAATTTATTTTGAAGAAGTTGAAGGAGTACAGCAAACTTTTTTAAATGGGCTAAATGTTACTCAATCTATTCGAGACCCCAAGGTAAATGAGTTTGTTAGTCAAGTTGCAGCAAATGAGTCTGTCCGAACTTTTCTGAGCAAACAACAACAAAGAATGGGTGAGGGGAAAGGTGTTGTTATGGATGGTCGTGATATAGGAACTGTAGTTTTTCCAAATGCAGAATGTAAATTTTTTTTAACGGCTTCTCCAGAAATTAGAGCACAAAGGCGTTATCAAGAACAGTTGGAATCAAATCATAAAGAGTCTTATGAAGAGGTCTTGAACAATGTCAATGCTCGAGATGCATTAGATGCTGGTCGTGCTATTGCACCACTCAGAAAAGCAGACGACGCCATCGAAATAGATGTGAGTGAAATGAGCATTACAGAAGTATTTGATCAATTGCATGGATACATTCTTTCTAAATCAGACTCCTAAAGCCATATAAAAGCAAATAAATTATTTGTTAATCAAACCATTAACTTTATATTTGCACGCTTTTTGTTGGTAGGAAAAACCAAAAGCATTTTAAAAAACGATAACATCTTCTGTACTCGCAACTAAGTTTTTCCCGTTTACAGAATACAAAACCCTCGGAAATGGCCAAAGAACCAACCGATAATTCAGCAGCTAAAGAAAGCGCTGAAGCAAAACAAACAGCAGCAAAAAAAACAACTACTAAAGAAGCTGCTCCTAAAAAAGAAACTTCAACTCCAAAAGCAAAGAAAGCTGCTCCTAAAAAGGTTGTAAAAGCCAAAGAAGAAGCACCTGTTCCACAAGAAACCGCAATAGAAACTCCAGTTTCTGAAGCTAGTGTTGCGGATACTACAGAAGACGTTGCTGTAAAAGAGGATAAAAAAGTAAGTGTAGAGGATACTGATGCAGCGCAAGCGGAATTTTTATCAAGCTTTAACTGGCACAATTACCAAGAAGGAATTGATCTAATTGAAGATAAGCAACTTGATGAATTTGAAAAATTAGTCAAAGACAATTTTGTAGATACATCGGATGATGATGTAATCGAAGGTGAAGTTGTATATATGACGGATCGTGAAGCAATCATCGATATCAATGCAAAGTCTGAGGGCGTTATTTCCCTAAATGAATTTCGATACAACCCAGATCTAAAGGTAGGTGATAAGGTTGAAGTCATTGTAGACATGCGTGAAGACCGTACAGGTCAGTTGGTATTGTCACACAGAAAAGCACGTGTCATTAAGGCATGGGATCGTGTGAATAACGCTCATGATAACGGAGAAATCGTTAGTGGTTTTGTGAAATGTAGAACCAAAGGAGGAATGATCGTCGATGTTTTCGGCATTGAAGCATTTTTACCTGGATCACAAATTGATGTAAAACCAATTAGAGACTACGATCAGTATGTAAACAAAACAATGGAATTCAAAGTTGTGAAAATCAACCATGAATTTAAAAACGTTGTCGTTTCTCACAAAGCTCTTATCGAAGCAGATATTGAAGAACAGAAAAAAGAAATCATCGGCCAATTAGAGAAAGGTCAAGTATTGGAAGGTACAGTGAAAAACATCACATCTTATGGAGTCTTTATTGACTTGGGAGGTGTTGACGGTTTAATTCATATTACCGATCTTTCATGGAGCCGAATCAACCACCCAAGTGAAATTCTTGAATTGGATCAGAAGTTAAATGTTGTTATTCTTGACTTTGATGACAATAAATCTAGAATTCAGCTTGGACTTAAGCAATTGAGCGCACACCCGTGGGATCAACTTGCTGAAGGCCTAAAAGAAGGAGACAAAGTAAAAGGGAAAGTAGTTGTAATTGCTGACTATGGTGCTTTTGTTGAAATTGAAGAAGGTGTTGAGGGATTAATCCACGTTTCTGAAATGTCTTGGTCAACTCATTTGCGTTCAGCACAAGATTTTGTTAAGGTAGGAGATGAGGTAGAAGCAGTGATTCTAACACTGGATCGCGAATCTCGTAAAATGTCTTTAGGGATTAAACAGATCACTCCTGACCCGTGGACAGACATTACTTCTAAATACCCAATCGGTTCTAAACATTCTGGTTTAGTAAGAAACTTTACCAATTTTGGAGTTTTTATTGAATTAGAAGAAGGAATTGATGGCTTAGTATATATTTCTGACTTGTCATGGACAAAAAAGGTGAAACATCCTTCTGAAGTTCTGACCCTAGGAGATAAAATTGATGTAATTGTTCTTGAATTAGATGTAGAAGGTCGTAAGCTTAGTTTAGGACACAAACAAACAACGGACAATCCTTGGGATAAATACGAAAAAGAATTTGCTGTAGATTCCTCACATACTGCAACAATTACTGAAATCGTTGACAAAGGAGCGACTATTCATTTTAATGATGATATCGTTGCTTTCGTTCCAGCACGTCATTTAGAAAAAGAGGATGGAAACAAACTCAATAAAGGAGAAGAAGCTGAATTTAAAATCATTGAATTTAGTAAAGAGTTTAAACGAGTTGTGGCTTCCCACACCGTTACCTTTAGAGAGCAAGAGATGAAAAATGTAAAACGCGAAGCAAAGAAAGCTGCTTCGTCTAATGCAGAAAAAGCAACTCTTGGTGATTTGGATGCTTTAGCCAGTTTGAAAGATCAAATGGATAAAGATAAAAATTAACAATAGTTTTTAATCGATCTATTATTTTAAAACCCTCCATACGGAGGGTTTTTTTTATAGTTCAGAAACTCCTACTTTTGTATTATTACTTATTCAATGACGCCTAAAGTTCTTCTTAGCGACAAAAAGATCAACATCATTTTAAATCGACTTTGCTATCAATTGATAGAACGACATGGTGATTTATCTAATGCAGTTCTAGTAGGGCTTCAACCTCGAGGTACTTTTTTACTGGACAGACTAGTCCAACTTCTTATACAGTCTGGAGTTTCTAAACCTAAGGTTGGAAAACTAGACACTACCTTTTTTAGGGATGATTTTAGAAGAAGTGAACGCCCTTTAAATGCCAATGCCACCGAAATGAATGAAAGTATAGAAGGAAAAGACGTTGTGCTTATTGACGACGTTTTGTTTACTGGTAGGAGTATCCGATCTGCATTGACAGCGATCGACACTTATGGTAGACCTGAATCTATAGAATTACTTGTCCTAGTAGACCGAAGGTTTAGTAGGCATTTACCAATTCAGCCTGATTACCTTGGTGCTCAAATTGATGCTTTGCAAGGAGATAAGGTAAAAGTAGTATGGTCTGAAAACGATACAGAAGAGAATATAGTTTACTTAGAAAAGCATATTGAATGAATACATTGAGTGTTTCACATCTTTTGGGAATTAAATACCTTCAGGAGGAGGATTTACACTTGATATTCGAAACAGCCACGCATTTTAAAGAGGTTATTAATCGTCCAATTAAGAAAGTTCCCAGTCTCAGAGACATTACTATAGCGAATCTATTTTTTGAAAATAGTACGCGAACGAAATTGTCTTTTGAATTAGCTGAAAAACGACTTAGTGCTGATGTACTAAATTTTTCAGCAAATCAATCTTCACTTAAAAAGGGAGAAACCTTAGTGGATACTGTCAACAATATTTTGGCAATGAAAGTAGATATGGTAGTGATTAGACATCCGGATCCAGGGGCTGCACATTTTCTTTCAAAGCGTGTAAAATCCTGTATTATAAATGCTGGAGACGGTACACATGAACATCCTTCACAAGCTCTTTTAGATGCCTTTTCTTTACAGGAAAAATTTGGAGATCTCAGTGGAAAACGTATTGCAATAGTGGGAGATATACTGCATTCTAGAGTTGCATTATCTAATATCTACGCACTCAAAATGCTTGGAGCAAAAGTTAAGGTTTGTGCTCCTAAATCACTGATTCCTAAGCATATAGATTCTTTGGGAGTTGAAGTTTCTTCGGACTTTAAACAAACCTTAAATTGGTGCGATGCAGTTAATATGTTACGTGTTCAGAACGAAAGGATGGAGTTAAATTACTTCCCTTCTTCACGTGAATACAGTCAGAGTTATGGACTTACAAACGAGCTAATGAAAGAGCTCAGAAAAGAAATTATAATACTGCACCCAGGACCTATTAATCGAGGAGTAGAAATTAGTAGTGAAGTTGCTGACTCTGATCAGGCAATCATATTAGATCAAGTAGAAAATGGAGTAGCTATCCGAATGGCTATCATTTACCTCCTTGCCTCTAAACTTAATATTTCGATTGGATGATACAATTGGATGAAAATGAGATTGGAATTTTAAAGGCAGATCAATTGAGCCTTGAACCAGCGAATTGCTTAAGTCAGCTGAAAACTCTTATGGCTATAGATTTGATTATAGACTGCAGAAATAAAATTATCCCATCAAATTTATTTCAAGACATTCAAAAAATTATAGCACAACACAAGCGTTGCTTGGTGCTCATAATTGAAACTAGCCAATCACATGATTTACCAAATGACTCGAATATTGTTCCTACACTTACTGAGGCTGAGGATTTTATTTCTTTCGAGCGTATGCAAAGAGACTTAGGTTTTTGATGACTATGAAACTAACGATTTTAGGATGTCATTCAGCTACTCCACGAGAAAACAAACACACAACTTCCCAACTTCTTGAAGTTAAAGGAAACATGTTTTTGATTGATTGTGGTGAAGGAACTCAGATACAGCTACGTAAATCAAAAGTTAAGTTTTCTAGGATTCAACATATTTTTATTTCTCATTTACACGGAGATCATTTTTACGGACTCATTGGCTTAATTAGTACGTTCAGGCTTTTGGGCAGAACTGCTCCATTAACGATTTACGGGCCAGAGGGTATCAAAGAAATCATTACACTTCAACTCAAGCTTGCTAAATCATGGACTGATTACCCACTTCATTTTCGTGAGCTTTCCTCCTCTGAATCTGAATTTCTTTATGAGGATGAAGTAGTAAGCGTGCATACATTGCCATTAGACCATCGTGTTTATACAAACGGATTTTTATTTACAACGAAATCAAGCAAAAGAAAAATTAATACGGAAGCTATAAAGGGTTTGGATTTAAAACCATACCATTTTAAACTCCTTCAGGAAGGTTCTGAAATTCTCCTAGAGGATGGTAAAATATTTGAGAATAGCCAATTAACATTAGCCCCAGATCCTCCGATAAAATATGCCTTCTGTAGTGATACGGCCTTCAATGAAAGTCTAGTGCCCTTGATAAAAGGGGTTGATCTTTTGTATCATGAAGCAACATTTCTTGAACAACACCAGAAGCTTGCTGATCAAACGAAGCATAGTACTGCTAAAGAAGCAGCAACAATTGCTAAAAAAGCAAATGTTAAACAGTTATTATTGGGACATTATTCCAATCGATATTCAGATAAAAATGAATTCATTGAAGAGGCATCAGAAGTCTTTAAATCAGTAGTATTAGCAGAAGATCTCAAATCTTTTTCCATATAATTAAAATGGATTGTAACTTGCATATCAAATGAAAAATCAAGACCTAGGACATTTAAGAAAAACATATTCAAAAAGCACTTTGAATGTAACTGATATTGAAAACAATCCTTTATCATTTTTTAAAAAATGGTTTGAGGAAGCATTGCAGCATCCAGCAATAGAAGAGGCCAATGCAATGTCACTCGCCACCTTGGGCTTAGATGATTTTCCAAAAGCAAGAGTTGTATTGCTTAAAGCACTTACGGAAGAAGGATTTGAATTTTATACGAATTACGAAAGCGAAAAAGGTTTATCAATTGCTCATCATTCCAAGGTAGGCTTAAGTTTTTTTTGGCCTGCATTAGAAAGACAAGTAATCATTAAAGGGGAAGCTTCAAGACTAACCGCTGAGACCTCATCGAACTATTTTAAAACGCGCCCAAAAGGGAGTCAATTGGGAGCGATTGTATCAGAACAGAGTAAAGTACTTTCAGATCGTTCTATTTTAGAGTCTAAGCTAGCAGCGCTAGAAATCGAATATCAAAATAAAGAAGTAGAAAGACCTGAACATTGGGGAGGGTATGTGATAAAGCCTATGTGTATTGAGTTTTGGCAAGGAAGGCCTAATCGTCTTCATGATCGTATTCGTTGTCAATGGCAAGGAAACTTTTGGACCATTGAACGTTTAGCGCCCTAGAGATGAAGGAATTGATGTTTTTACGACACGCAAAATCTTCATGGGAAAATCAAGTTGAAGATCGGAATAGAGGACTCACTGAAAAAGGGATTCGTAGAATTAAAGCAATGGCCAAAGCCTCAAAGACAATTTTTGATCCATTCGAGATTGTTTTTTCAAGTCCTGCAAATAGAGCATTGCACACAGCCTGTATTTTGATGTATGAAACCCAACGACCCTTTGACCAACTTCATGTCAGAGAAGAGCTATATACATTTGACCTCTCGAATGTAATTCAGTTTGTCAAGTCTTTGCCTGAATCGTATTCCAAAGTAATTTGTGTGGGTCATAATCCTGCATTTACTTCAGTAGTGAGTGTATTAACGCAATCCGATTTATATCACTTACCCACCGCAGCATGGGTAAAAATTCAATTTAAACAAGATCATTGGGGAGAAATTCATGATGGGAGTTTAAGTTTGGGGATGCCGAATGAAATTTTAAAATCAACATGAAAATTCAATCACGATTTATCAATAGGGAACTAAGTTGGTTAGACTTTAATGCTCGCGTCTTACAAGAGGCGACACATTCTAGTGTTCCTCTTCTAGAAAGGCTGCGTTTTATTGGTATTTTTTCGAATAATTTAGATGAATTTTTCCAGGTGCGTTATGCTACTGTTCAGCGTATTGTTCAGTCAGAGAAATCAGGTAAAAAAGTTTTTGGGGGCAAAGATGCAAAGGAGCTTTTAAAATCAATTACTTCAAAAGTGATTGAGCAGCAAAAAGAGAGCGTAAAAATTCTTAGAGAAATAGAAAAAGAATTAGAAAAAGAGCAAATCTTTTTCGTCAATGAAAAGCAGGTATTGGAGGAACATAAGTCCTTTCTGAAAGAATATTTTATTCAGAAAGTTAGTCCTGCGCTTATGACTATAATGATTTCAGAAAAAGAAACCCAAGATTTTTCAGATAATCAAGCTTTTTTGACTGTTAAGCTATCTTTTTCGTCAGATAAGAAAACAAACAATCAATTTGCCTTAATTGAGCTTCCCAAAGAATTAGACCGATTTATTGTATTACCTCAACTGGGTAAAAACCAATACGTCATGTTTTTAGATGATTTGATTCGATATCATTTTCATTTGATTTTTAATTTTTTTGAATACACTCAGATCTCTTCTCACATGATCAAAGTAACTCGCGATGCTGAGTTGGATATGGAAGGAGATGTTTCTAAAAGTTACATTAATAAGATAGTTGAAAGTGTCAAAGAGCGAATCCTTGCTGAACCTGTTCGATTGGTGTACGATAAAGATATTGAAAACGACACTCTAGATTTGGTTAAAAACCTCTTAGGAATAGACACAACTGATAGTTTAATTCCTGGTGGGAGATACCATCACAGACGTGATTACATGAATTTTCCTGAGCTGAAAAGTAATGAATTGCACTATAAACGCGTTGACGCAATTACTATTCCTGGTTTGTCGTTGGAGAAGAGTATTTTCAAATCCATCGACAAAAAAGACTTTTTACTGTACACTCCTTATCACAGTTTTTCTTACCTCATAAAATTTTTAAGAGAAGCTGCTTTAGACCCTGAAGTCACTACCATTAAAATTACGATTTACCGATTATCTAAATTATCCAATGTTGCTAGTGCATTAATAAATGCTGCAAAAAACGGAAAGAAAGTTTTGGTACAAATTGAATTGCAAGCTCGATTTGATGAAACCAACAATATTACATATGCCGAACAAATGCAAGCAGCGGGGGTAGAGCTCATTTTTGGAATACCTGGGTTAAAGGTGCATTCTAAGATTGGGGTAATTGAAAAGGTAGTAGCAGGAAAGAAAAAGCGCTACGGTTTTATCAGTACAGGTAATTTTAATGAGGATACTGCTAAAATCTACACAGATTATACCCTACTGACCTCTGATCAAAAGATACTTAAGGAAGTTAACAAAGTCTTTAATTTTCTTCAGGTTCATTATAAATTAAAAAAGTACAAACATTTAATAGTCTCTCCGCATTATACTCATAATGCTATTGTTCGTATGATTAAGCAGGAGATAGACAATCATAAGGCAGGATTGCCAAGTGGGATCAAATTGAAATTAAATGCAATTACAAATTTTGAAATGATCCAAAAATTATATGAAGCCAGTTGTGCTGGAGTTTCAATTCAAATGATTGTTAGAGGGATTTGTTGTTTGATCCCAGGAGTAAAAGGGATGAGTGAAAATATTGAAGTGATTAGCATAGTAGATAAATACTTAGAACACCCAAGGGTATATATTTTTGCAAATGGAGGGAAACAGAAGGTTTATATTTCTTCAGCTGACTTTATGACTCGAAACATTGAAAATAGGGTAGAAGTAGCTGTACCAATTTACGATACTGGCCTTCAAGATGAAATTACAGACGTATTTGAAATTGCATGGAAAGACAATGTTAAAGCAAGAAAAATTAACGGTACAGTGCAAAATGAGTTTATTAAAAATGATCTTGAAATAGTCCGTTCTCAATGGAAAATTCATGATTATTACTCTGCAAAAGCATCTTATGAAGATTAAAAAGTATGCCGCAATTGATATTGGATCTAACGCAATTCGGATGTTAGTGTCCAATGTAATTGAAAATAATGGTAAGCAAATAATCTTAAAAAATGCTCTCGTAAGAGTCCCAATACGTTTAGGAGAAGATTCTTTTACCTCTGGGATGATTTCAAAAAAGAACTTGAAACGAATTAAAAAATCGATGAAATCTTTCAGCCTTCTGATGAGGGTTCATGATGTAAAAGATTATTTAGCTTATGCAACCTCCGCACTGCGAGAAGCTAAAAACGGAAATAAAGTTGTAGAAGAAGTTTTGAGTAAAACGGGGATTAAAATTGAAATCATTGACGGTAAGAAAGAAGCAAAAATTATTTCTAATACGAATGTCTTTGATGTTGTAGATCTAGAAAAAAACTTCCTTTATGTTGATGTAGGAGGAGGAAGTACTGAGTTTAGTATTCTTGAAAACGGAATTAGAACCCACTCTAAGTCCTTTAAAATCGGTACAGTTAGATTATTGAATAATGGAGTATCCGAAGCGCTGTGGCAGGCTGCTGGTGACTGGGTAAAAAAGCATACTAGGGACTTTGCAAAGGTTTATTTATTGGGAACTGGGGGAAACATTAATAAGTTGCATAAGATGGCAAATATTAAAGACAATCGCCCGATTACTTTTTTAACTCTGAATGCAATGTATTCTATGCTCAGTAAGATGACTTATGAACAGAGGATTATTGAATTAGGATTAAACCCTGATCGCTCTGATGTTATATTGCCTGCACTTCAAATTTATCTTCGAACCTTGAAATGGAGTGGAGCAAAAGTAGTTTATGTCCCTAAAGTTGGACTTTCAGATGGCATGATTAGAGAGTTATGTAAAAAGAAAGCTAAAAAAAAATAGCGAGAGTGATAGTCTGATTTTAAAATTCAGCTTGACTCTTGATGTATGATTTAAAAATCAAGATCAAATCCTTTGCGTAGAGTTTCTATTGCGGGATTAATTTTTTTAAGATGCTGGTATTTTTCTTGAGGAGAATAAACAGCGTCTTCTTTAATTGTTTCCTTTATTTTCAGTTGGATTGTTAAGGAATGATGCTTTAATTGATTTCTCAAGAAAGGAAGTAATTGTTCCATTTCTCGAGTCATTTCTACTTTATTTAGATCATTTGCTACCGAAAACAGAATGGTTGACGCATCTTTAAGTTCAGGACTATGCATCTGCATTACGGATGCGATATTTTGTTTTCCTTCTTTCTTCTGGCGTTCACGATATTCATTCCAAAGTTTTAATAAGGTTTCTTTTTCAAAGGGCTCATTTGGCAGGTCTTCTTCTAAGACAGTAGGACGATGTATGTCTTTCATTGCTTTTTTGAGAGCAATACTGGAAAGAGAAAAGCTAGAGACTTTTGTTGTCAGGTTTTCCTTTTTTAAGGTTTTGATTTTACCGTCTCCGTAAGAAGGCTTTTTTTCTTCTACTTTCTGTTTTGATTCCGGTTCTACTGTTTCTTCAGAATAAGATTTTACTTCTACTTCAGAAGTATCATCAGAGCTTATTGCTTTATTTTGAGTTTCACTATTTGATGGAGTAGAAGAAGAACGGATAGTTGGGTTACCGATATTTTGGTTGAGACTTTGTTCTTCAGATGTTTTTACCAGATGAGCTGGAATTATATACCCTTTTTTTTTTCTCCATTAAAATGGAGTGAGGCCAGTTGCATCAGAGAGAGTTCAACATGTACCCGTTTATTGGTAACACTTTTATATTTTATCTCAAACGAATTAATCAATGCTATAGCATCCATCAGATACGATGAGGATAGGGGCTCTGTCTCCTCTTGATATGCTTTTTTCACATCCTCTCCCAATTCCATTAATGCAAGAGTTTTGGGACTTTTTGCTAAGATCAAATGCCTAAAAAAGTCTCCTAAGCCTTTAATGAACTGCAAAGGGTCTATTCCTCTTTTGAGAAGATTGTCATATGCAGTGAGAATACCAGTAATATCATTTTTAAAAATAAGATGACCTAAATCAGTGTAAGTTTGATGATCTAGAAGATTGAGGTTATCGGCAACTGATTTTGCTGAGAGATTTCCTTGGGTAAAACTCACCATGCGATCAAAAATTGATAAAGCATCTCGCAGGGCACCTTCCGCTTTTTGTGCTATGAGAAAAAGGGCACTTTCTTCAAAAGTTAACTTGCGATCTTGAGCAATTTTAACAAGGTATTGTTGGATATCATTTACTGAAATTCGTTTAAAATCATAAACCTGACAACGAGAGAGTACGGTAGGGATGATTTTATTTTTTTCCGTTGTGGCTAAAATAAAAATAACATGTTTAGGAGGTTCTTCTAGCGTCTTTAAAAAGGCATTAAATGCAGCGTTGGACAGCATATGTGCCTCATCGATAATATAGATCTTATGAGAGCCTACCTGAGGTGGTATACGTACTTGCTCATTAATTTTACGAATATCTTCTACAGAGTTATTGGATGCTGCATCCAATTCGAAAATATTGAAAGCAAAATCTTCTTCGGCAATTCCTTTTTGACTTGATCTATTGATTTGTTTGGCAAGGATTCTTGCACAGGATGTTTTCCCAACACCTCTTGGACCACAAAACAAAAGAGCTTGAGCAAGTTGATCATTGTCAAGACTATTTTGTAAAGTTTGCGTAATACTTTGTTGTCCTACAACTTCTTCAAAAGTAGTGGGTCTGTATTTAAGCGCAGAAACAACAAAAGCTTCCATAGACACAAATATAAAAATCAGTTTTTGGTTTTGTTCTATACTTAAAAAATATTCCTTTTTAATTATCAACAAAAGGCTAACTTTGAACCGCAGGCCATCTTATCGCTTTTTTCTATATGGGAAAAGAGGAAAGTCCGGACACCAAAGAGCAGCATAGCGGGTAACACCCGTCATTCGCCTAGGCGAAGAGGACCAGTGCAACAGAAAGCAAGTACAGTTCGGCTGTAGTGAAATCAGGTAAACTCTATGCGGTGCAACGCCAAGTAGTTCTATGTTTAAGAGTAGCTCGCTCTATAGACGGGTAGGCGGCTAGAATGTAAGAGTAATTTTGCATCCAGATAAATGATAAGACACGACAGAATCCGGCTTATCGGCCTGCTTTTTTTTATTCTACTGAATTGGATTCTTTTTGGGGATCAATTTTACCATTAGAATAAAAGGAAAAAGTAGCGCTTCCGTATGTTCTGCTAAATTCAAATCCTTGTATACTAGACAAGTCTATTTTACTGAAATGTTCGATGATAATCTGACCTTGAGGAGTTAATTTTTTTTGTGAGAGCTTAATGATATCTTCATAGGTTTCTATTGGAAAATCATAAGGGGGGTCTGCAAAAATCAAATCATAAAGTGCCGATTCTTGTTCTAAAAATCGAATACATTCACTTTGTACTGTCATGATATTCAGTGACAATGTTTCAGTGGTAGCTTGTATGAATTTTACGCAATGTCTATTTTGATCTACAGCAGTAATCTGAAATGCACCCCTGGAGGCTAATTCATAACTAATGCTTCCTGTACCAGCAAACAGATCTAAAACCTTAAGGTCTGAAAAGTCTATACGATGCTGTAATATATTGAATAGGGCTTCTTTAGAACGGTCTGTTGTAGGACGAACTGGAAGTTTTTTGGGAGCGGTTATCCTTCTCCCTTTGTGAATTCCTGAGATGATCCGCATTAATTGAAAATTTGGGCTAAAAATGGTGCAGGATGTTGATCTGAATCAATGGATTCTGCTGAATTACTCATTTCGAAATAAATCTGTTTATGGTACTGTTTTATCGCTTTATAATAACTTTCGAATGAAGGAATTTGCCCTAAAAATCGAATCTGAAAGCCATCGGTTTTTAATTTAAATTGTTCCACAACAAAAAACACATAATAAAGGAATTCGTCTTCATTCTTGATCTTAAAATGATTTTGAAAAACAACCGTTGAATTGTCTACCAAATAGAGATCCAAGCCTCCATTTTGGAGATGAATAAATAAATGGATTCCAATTGATATCGTTTTTGAAATTTCTGTGATCTTAGTCAAAAGAATACTGTTGTAATGACAACAATAGACTGGAGAAAGAACTTTTTTTAAGATCAAGTGTATCTCTTTTGGGTAGGCATATACTTGAACTTGATCTAGTGCTTCTATTTCCTCATAGATTAATTCATGAGATTTTTCAATGGTTCCGTATAATTGCAAATAATTTGGGAGCAAATCTGCATCAAAAAAGGCCACAGGAACAAATGTAGATGGCTGATGATAATAAACAACCTGGGTTGCTGCAAAGGTTTGTTTGGGGTAGAAATCAATTAGTTCTTTCAATACCTCTTTGAAGGTGTCTATTCCATCAGAAAAAGGAATGAAATCAGTTTTGGTAGGGGTACAAAAAGAAAATCCATTCATGAAAACATGAATGGATGCTCCAATATTGGGTATGATTTTAGTCTTGCTTGGCATCAAATATAGTAGGCCAATTTCCGTTTGTACTTACATTACTTAAAGAACCAAGAACAATTTCAGGACCATTTACTCCGTCTACAGATACTGTCTCGTTTTCTTGTTTAACTAAATCTTTATTCTGATCGAAAAGAACGATATTTTTGGAAACTTTCACTTCAAATACAGGAACGTTGTAACCATTTTTATTGATCACTTCGGACTTGATTCGAAACATACTGTCTTGGACACCATCAATGGGGATGTAAGCCATTTTTTTGTATCGTTCCGTTCCAGAGAAAAGAGAGTCTTTTACTGAAACAGTTCCTAATGTATCTATTACGATAACTTCACGAAGCATATCAATACGATATGTTCTGTCGTATTCTAGGTATGAAGAATCTTTTTTCTCAATAAGAGTAAAAATACCTTCATCAACAAACTTTACTAAACTATCAAAGTTGTTAGCAAATACACCTTTTACGTCTTTGTGAGCGATTTGGGCTTTGCGAATATCTTTCAATCTATCGATAACCTTAGCATAGCGCTCATTTTTTACCTGATTGAACTTGATCGGTCCATTAATAGAGTCATAAATCTTATATGCAAAGAAGATTGATGCTAACCACAAAACGATTTGAATGCCTAATTTCATTGTATTATATTAATTGATAAAAACAAATCTACAATTTTTTTTGAATCACAAAAGTATTTAAAATGATTTATATTTAACCTCTTGAAATAATCCATGACTCCAGAAAAATTTTGTGCTCAATTAAAATCAAATTTTAAATTTGAACCTACAGACTCTCAGCAACTTTGGTTCCCAGCCATTGCGGATTTTATTTTTTCCAAAAAACCCAATATTGCTTTTTTATTAAAAGGATATGCTGGCACAGGCAAAACAACTTTAATAAGTTCTTTAGTTCAAGAACTAAAAACGACGGGATATAAAGCGGTATTAATGGCTCCTACAGGGAGGGCAGCAAAGGTTATGACGACTTATTCAAAGCTATCCGCAAAAACGATTCATAAGCAGATTTATTTCCCTAAAGCTGAAAATGGAGGTAAGATGTCTTTTCAACTAAAGCCAAACAAGTCTAAAAAAACGTTATTTGTGATCGATGAAGCTTCAATGATTGGAGATGATCGTCAAAACATAAAGCTTTTTGAGAATGGTTCTTTGCTTCATGATTTGGTCCAATATGTAAGTAGAGGTGTCGATTGTAAAATTCTTTTTGTTGGAGATCAAGCACAGCTTCCCCCAGTCCATCTTGATTTAAGCCCGGCTCTAGATGCAAAAGAGCTCCGCCAGTTTCATTTTGATGAAATTTTCACTGTGGAACTTGAAGGTGTTGTTCGCCAAAAGAAGAATTCGGGTATTTTAAGGAATGCAACTCAACTTAGGTTAGAGATGAACCAAGGAGTTTACAATCAATTTAAATTCAATTTGGAGGATACAAATGACATTCATCATACGAATAGCGGGATGGATGTTTTTGAAGCAATAGAGAATGCTTTTTCTGAATCTGGTGTAGATCAAACGATATTCATAGTTCGGTCTAACAAACGGGCTAATATCTACAACGAAAACATTCGTAAGCGAATCCTAGGGCTAGAGGATGAATTGTCTGTTGGAGATCAATTAATGGTAGTAAAAAACAATTACTTTTGGCTTGCTCCAGATTCTACCCCAGGATTTATTGCAAATGGAGATGTTATCAAAATTTTACGTATCAATGCAATTAAGGATTTATACGGCTTTTCTTTTGCTGAGGTTACCATTCAATTAGTTGATTACCCAGAAGAGGCTCCTTTTGATACCGTATTGATGTTAGATATACTAAAGACCGAGACTGCCTCTTTATCTTTTGAGGATGGTAACCGACTCTATCAAGCTGTTTTAGAGGATTATGCAAACGTAACTTCTAAGTATAAGAAATTTTTAAAAGTAAAGAGTAACCACTTTTATAACGCACTACAAGTTAAATATTCCTATGCAGTAACGTGTCATAAGTCTCAAGGAGGTCAGTGGGAGCATGTTTTTATAGAAAAACCTTATCTTGCTGAGGGACCGAATAAAGATTATATGCGATGGTTGTATACTGCTGTAACGCGGGCTACAAAACACTTATACCTTTTGGGTTTTCCAAATGAGGATTTTAATGGGTTTGAATAGTATGGGAAATGTTATTGCTCGGTTTATTTATTTCCGACTGATGAAATGGAAAATGATTGGAGAATTTCCAGTGTTTCCCAAGTATATTGTAGCTGTATTTCCACATACCAGTTGGCTGGATTTTTTTGTTGGATTAATGGTTCGAAGTATATCCAAAGAGCAGATTAATTTTTTAGGGAAGAAAGAATTATTTTCCCCACTGACCGCATGGTTTTTTAAAGGATTGGGAGGAGCGCCATTAGATCGTTCAGGAAATAGGGGGTCTGTAGAGTCCATTGCGGCTGTATTTAATGCACATAAGCAATTTCGTATTGCTTTGGCTCCGGAGGGAACTAGAAAAAAAGTAAGTAAATTGAGAACCGGATATTATCAAATTGCAAAAAAACTTCAGATCCCAATTGTTCCAGTTGCTTTTGATTATGGAAATAAAAAAGTTGTCATTTATGCCCCATTCAATACTTCAGCAGACGAGAAAAAAGATCTTAAAATTTTAGAAACTCTTTTTAAAGGAGTTGAAGGTTACTCTAAGGAAAAAAGCTTTTAAGACGAAGTGATCTCCAAAGAGTGGTATACGTTTTGGACGTCATCGTCCTCTTCTATTCGTTCAATGAGTTGGAGCACCTCCTCTTCCTCTTCAGGCGATAAGGTTTTAGTAGATTGTGGGATTCGATCAAAACCAGAGGATAAAATTTCAAAACCTTTTTGTTCCAATTCTTTTTGAACTGTACCAAAATTTTCAAAAGGAGCGTACAAAAGCATGCCGTCTTCATCTACAAAAACTTCTTCAACACCAAAATCAATAAATTCCAATTCAATTTCTTCAGGATCGAGTCCTGTAGAATCTATTCTGAAATTACAACTATGGTCGAACATGAACTCCACAGAACCAGAAGTTCCGAGATTTCCATTTGCCTTGTTGAAATAGGATCTAATGTTTGCAACGGTTCGGTTGTTATTGTCCGTAGCAGTTTCAACTAACACGGCAATTCCGTAGGGGGCATAACCTTCAAAAAGCACTTCTTTATAATCTCCAGTGTCTTTGTCTGATGCTTTTTTAATAGCGCGTTCAACATTTTCTTTTGGCATGTTGGCTGCCTTGGCATTTTGAATAACAGCTCGAAGTCTAGAATTGTTTTCGGGATCAGGACCACCTTCCTTTACAGCCATCACTATATCTTTTCCAATACGAGTAAAGGTCTTGGCCATCGCTGACCACCGTTTCATTTTTCGTGCTTTTCTAAATTCAAATGCTCTTCCCATAATTTTTTATTGCGATGTAAATTTAAAAAAATTCAATTATTTCCTATTACTCAATAAGCTTAGATCATCCAAAACATCCAAATAACTAGTCAAAATGTGTGAGGGTAATTTGTTCACTTTAGGTAATGTTGCTAAATATCGAGTGGTGTTGGAGGTAAAAACTTGTTTGTAAATTCCGGGTTTATTGTGGCGCCTTTCAACGGCATGCTTTATAAAATCAAAATGTGAGATTAAATCTGTGCTTCCTAAATGGTATAAACCGCTCTTTTTTTGATTAATAAGATAGTGTATTTGTTGAGTCAGTCGGATATCACTATTCACATTGATTATGGTATTAGGGAACACCTCTATAGCCTCATCGTTTTGAATTGCATAATCAATTTCAGATGTTCTAGGGGAATTGATTCCGAAAATCATTGGAAGCCTTGCAATCACAAACTTCCCGGTAGGAAGTCTCATTACTTGGTTTTCAATTTTAATTTTGAACCTGCCGTAAATAGATTCTGAGAGCGTTTTATCGTATTCATAGGAAGGAAAATGTTGAAAAGCATCAAAGACATTTGCTGAGGAAAGGAATAGTAAACGGCTATTAATTTTCCGCACGAGATTGATGAGAAAATCGTGAATTTCCAATTGAGCATCAAAATTACCTCGAAGGGCAGAAATGATAAGTTTGGGTTTCACCTCTTTAATAATTTTCTCCAGTCCACCTTTTTCAATGTCGAAATGAAAAAAGTGCTGGTTATCCTGAAATCCTTTTGCAGTGTGATAAGTTCCAAAAGTATTGTAGTAAGGAGATAGTTCTTTATACAAACAGTTTCCAATATACCCACTTCCTCCTAAAATAAGGATTGATTTCATTAAGTTAGGATTTAAGAAAAGGGAGTTTAACTACTTTTGCTGGACAATTTTTTTCACGTATTCTAATCCCAATTGAAGTTCCTTCTTTTGCTAAATTCGAATCTAAATAACCCATTCCTATTCCTTGTGATAAGGATGGAGACTGTGTTCCGGAGGTAACTTCCCCTATAACTTGATCTTTAGAGTCTATTATCAGATAGCCAGACCTTGGGATCGCTCTTGATTCCATTATGAATCCTACCAATTTTTTTTCTGTCCCTTCTGCTACCTCTTTTTCTATTTGAGAAGCGTTG
>JAFMMH010000055.1 GCA_017851655.1 Flavobacteriaceae bacterium | reverse complement strand
CTTCGAAGACCCTTGCAGTTTTGTAAGGGTCTTTTTTTTTGATGTTATGCAAGGTTTCAAAAAGTATATGAAAAAAGAAAAGACCTTTTGGGGCAAAGGTCCTTTCGGCATTTAAACATAAATCAAAATAAAAACCAAGGTTAAGTTCGGTTTGCTATAAATTAAAGTCAGGAGGCTGTCAGATGGTTTTTGGTGTTGAAGCACATAATTAAGTGGGGTGCATTGAGTAGAATTTTCAACATAAAGAGGTAACCTTCTTTTCCTCTGGAAGGATTATTTATTTTGTGGTTTTGATTTAGGGTAAAAATCATTTTTGTGATTGTTTCTTTTGTAAAACTCTGACAAATCATTCACTATACAAAACGAAATGTACCGTTCGGCGAATATTAATGCACCAACGGTTTAACAATGTAATAAACGGTATTTATAATAGGTATGAGAATCCGAATCCTAATAGAATAATTAGTAATTTCCGTAAATTGAAAGAATGACCCTGGTTACTCTCAAAGAGAATAGTAGTTGAAATATGGAGTAGCATACCAATAACAAAGGCTGTTACGGTATTCTTCCACTGATTTAAACTAGAAAACTCTTTAAACACAATACTACCTAAAGGACTCATAGACGCAAAAAGGAAAAGACTGAATAGCTTTGTTGATAGAGTTGAGCGAAGTTCCCAAATCATTATAAAAAGTACCATTCCAATAGGGATTTTATGGACAAAGATACCCCATACCAATGCATTGTCATTCGCCATAGGGAGACCCTCTATAAAAGCATGAAGACAAAGACTCAGAAATAAAACCCATGGGAGCCTTTGCTTAGACTTTGTGTGAGTATGACCGTGTTCAGTACCTTGAGAAAGGTATTCTAAGATTATCTGAAAAATAAGTCCAGCTACAATCCAGATTCCAGGATTAAAATTCGATGAAGTGAATACACTCGGTAATAGATGGAATATGCTGATTCCTAATAAAAAAGCACCACTGAAAGATAAAATAAGCTTTAAACTTGCAGGAGATTTTGGCCTGACTAGATAGGCAATACCCATTCCTAAAAAAGCACCAAAAAAAGGCAACAAATAACTAAACGAAAAGAAGGGTTCCATACAAGTGGCCTAGATAGACATTAGTAGCTAAAATTAAAGTATTTTTGAGGGTTAACACAAACTATGGAAGATAATTTTAAAATGGTAGCCAAAACCTTTTATGGTTTTGAAGAATTATTAGCTAAAGAATTACTTCAGTTGGGAGCTCAAGAGATCAAACCTGGTAATAGAATGGTTTCATTTTTAGGTGATTTGGGTTTTATGTATAAGGCAAATCTTTGTTTGCGAACAGCTTTAAAAATATTAAAACCTATTCATACTGCACGAGTACAAAATGAAGAGGAACTCTATCAATTATTTTATGACTTCCCTTGGGAAGAATATTTAGATGTAGATTCAAAATTTGTAATTGATAGTGTGGTTACGGGAACACTATTTACGCATTCTCAATATGCTTCACAAAAAGCCAAGGATGGACTAGTAGATCAGTTTAGAGATAAGCATAACGAACGTCCAAGTGTGGATTTAAATCGACCAGACCTTCGGATTAATCTTCATATACAAGATGATTTTTGCACTATTTCCCTTGATAGCTCTGGAGCATCACTTCACCATCGTGGATATAGAACGCTTACCAACATTGCTCCTTTAAACGAAGTGCTTGCTGCTGGTTTGATTCAGCTTTCTGGTTGGAAAGGGAATTCTGATTTTTTAGATCCTATGTGTGGTAGTGGTACTATTTTAATTGAAGCAGCGATGTTAGCTTGCAATATTCCTGCTAATATAAACAGAAAGACTTTTGCTTTTGAAAAATGGATCGATTGGGATGCAGATCTTTTTGAAAAAATTCAATCAAGTCAACTCAAAAAAGTTAAAAATCCTTCAATCCAGATTAAAGGATCAGATAAAGCTCCCTCAGCAATTGAAAAAGCAACTATCAATATTGAAAATGCTAATTTGAGTGAGTTTATTACTTTAGAAAAAAAGGATTTTTTTCAGGTTGAAAAAGAAACAAAAGGTCCCCTGCACTTACTGACTAACCCACCTTACGGTGAACGATTAGATGGGGATATGAATGCACTTTATCAAGGAATAGGAGATTCATTTAAACAGAGTTTTCCAAATACCCATGCCTGGATCATCAGTTCAAATATGGAGGCTATTAAATGTGTTGGACTACGTCCTAGTAGAAAAATCAAACTCTTTAATGGAAAGCTAGAGTCGCGCTTACTTTATTACCCTATTTACGAGGGAACTAAAAAGATTCATAAACTGAATAGGGAGTAATTATTTTTTAAACCTAAAAGGAATACGATAGGTTAGAGTGTAATTGAATCCAGCTCCAAATTTATTATCCTCCGTCTTTTTATTAAATCCTGGAATGTAGATGTTGTCAAAGTTTTCAGGAATTGTATCGCTTATCAATCTATTGAGTCGCAAACTTAATCCTAAGTAAACATTCTGTACGATTTGTACTTTAAACCCTACAAGAAATTCTAGCCAAAAGGCATTCAAGCTTTCTCTTGAACCAGTTGAAAAGCCCGAATCAATTACCAGCTCAGGGTCTTGCCAAAAAGGAGTTCGATCTAAAAGTTGATAGGAGTTTAAATTTTGAGAATGACTACTCGAAGCAAAACGAACACCTATAAGAACATGATTGTCCATTCCTTCCCAGTTTTCATACATATTAAGATCAAAACCTAATTTGTAGTAAGTTCCTTGAGTAGTGAAATTAATTCGTTCTGACTGTTGTGTCACTTCCTCATTTCCCAATTCCATAGCAATAAAAAAGTTCTCTCGAATTCTAAGATCTGCAACAGTCTCAAAACCTCTAAAATCAGGGGTAGCTTGGGTTTTAATTATTCGTGAAAGATCAACACCGAAACGTAAACTAATAGGTATTTTTTGAGTTTTATTTAAACTATCCAAAACAGTAGCATCGATCATTTTATCTTCTTGACCGTTAGCCCACTGAATGCAGCTCAGTATACTAAAACAAAATACCCAAGTGCGCAGCAGTTTCATCTGAAATGGTGTCTTTTAAAATTATAGCTCCTTTAATCCAATTATTCCCTGAATTTAAAATTATAACAGGTGATTGGTCTAAAATAAAATTAGCACGATACCCACAAGCTCTGTTAATAAATTCGTCTAATCTCTGGTAATTTATTTGAAGTGTATCAATGTTTTGGTTTTCAGAACCTTCATTTAATATAAATTCAAATTGGGTTACAGCCTCGGAAATTTGAAGGGGTAGCGCTAGTGAATCGCCAAAACTTTTTTGTGGGAGTGTTTTTTCGGTGCCAATTGCACGAACAGAAAAACCTGACGGACTTTTTCGAGCACCAGTTTTACTTTCTAACATTAATATTAGCATATCAGGAGATCCTTCAACAGTACTTATGCAGATATCATCCCTTTCACAATGGATCATGATCCCAATACAAATAAAAACGAAAATGATTTTAGTTATTATCTTGTTCATTGATGCTTTTAGATTGTAAAAGTACAATATTTTCTACATGATGTGTTTGAGGAAACATATCAACTGCTTGACTTTTAAGCAAGTCATAGCTATCCTTCATAAGTTCAAGATCACGAGCTTGTGTAGCACTATTACAGCTAATATAAACTATACGTTTGGGGGATAGTTTTAAAAGTTGGGCAACGACATCTTTGTGCATACCATCTCTGGGAGGGTCAGTAATGACAACATCTGCTCTACCATATTTTTCGATAAAATCATCGTTAAAACAGGCTTTCATATCACCAACTTCAAAAGACGCATTTTCAATTGAGTTCAATTTCGCATTTTCTTGAGCGGCTTCGATAGCTTCTGAAACAGATTCAATTCCAATTATTTTTTCACATTCTTTAGCGAGGCTTAATGCAATTGTTCCCGTTCCGGTATAAAGATCATAAACAGTGTCTTGGGGCTTTAGTTGGGCAAACTCTTTGGCTATGGCATATAAAGAGGCTGCTTGTTTTGGGTTCGTTTGATAAAAAGATTTTGCGGTTATACGAAACTTTAAACCGTCTAGTTGTTCAGTAATATAAGTTTTTCCACTAAAGCAAAGTATTTCTTGATCATAAAGGCTATCATTTCCTTTTGAGTTAATACAGTACAGAAGAGAAGTCACTTGAGAAAAGCTATTTTTTATGTAATTAAGGAGTAGATTAATATTCTCAGTTTGCTCTTCAAAAAACTGAATTAACACCATTACTTCACCCTGAGTAGTATTTCGGATCATTAAAGTTCTCAAAAATCCTCGTTGTTCTCTAGAGTCATAAAATTCAAAGCCGTTTGTTATTGCAAAACCACGGATTGCATTTCGAATTTCGTTAGAGGGATCAGCTTGTAAATGACATTTGTTTATGTCTACTATTTTATCCCACATTCTGGGTTTATGAAATCCTAGACCGTTTCGTTCAATAGTATCTTCAAGACTAATTTCTTCTGATGTAAGCCAGCGTTTGTTTGAAAAAGAAAATTCCATTTTATTTCTATAGAAATAGGGATTTTCCGAACCCAGGATAGGAATGATTTCTTGAGGATCACTCTTTCCAATATGCTTCAAGTTATGTAAAACTCCTTTTTCTTTAAATTTCAATTGAGCTTCATAAGAGAGATGTTGCCACTTACAACCACCACAGATTCCGAAATGTTCACAAGGAGGATCTCTTCTGTCTTCAGAGGTTGTAACCCATTTAATGGGTTCCGCTTCAAAATATCCTTTATGTTTTTTATACGCTCGAATATCTACGATATCTCCAGGGACTACATTTTTTATAAAATAGACTGCACCATCCTCAGATTTAGCAACTCCCATTCCTTTGGCGTTGATATCAATAACTTTCAGACCGAGTTCGGTTTTGTTAATCCTTTTTCTAGACATGCTGCAAATGTAGTTGGCTTGGTAAAATAAATCACTACTTCTGTTACGTTTTTGAGCATGATATTTATTACTTTTGAATCAATACAATCTTTTGATTTAAGCTACAACTTACCTATTTAATTATGGAGACTCTAACCAAAACATCACATTATATCAATTTAGAGCTTGAAAATGGAGCACATGATTATCACCCTATTCCTGTAGTTTTAGAGCGAGGAGAAGGTGTTTTTCTATGGGATGTTGAAGGTAAAAAATACTTTGATTTTTTGTCAGCTTATTCAGCTGTTAATCAAGGTCATTGCCATCCAAGAATCGTAAATGCATTGAAAGAACAAGCTTCTAAATTAACTCTAACTTCTAGAGCTTTTCACAATAACAAACTGGGGCACTATATGGAATACGTTACTAAGTATTTTGGATTTGAGCGCTTATTGCCATCCAATACTGGTGCTGAGGCCGTTGAGGCTGCCATCAAAATTACACGTAAATGGGGGTACGTTAAAAAAGGGATCCCAGAAAATAAGGCTGAAATTATTGTTTGTTCACAAAATTTCCATGGACGGACTTCAACAATAATTTCTTTTTCTAGTGATGCCGGTTCAAAGACTAATTTTGGTCCTCACGCTCAAGGTTTTATTACCATCCCTTATAATGACATTGAAGCTTTAGAGTCTATTTTAGAAACTCATCCTCACATTGCAGGTTTTTTAGTTGAACCAATTCAGGGTGAAGCAGGAGTCTATACTCCAGATGTTGACTTTATGAGTAAAGCAAATGCCCTTTGTAAGGAGTATAATGTTTTACTGATGGCAGATGAAATTCAAACTGGAATTGGACGTACGGGATCATTATTGGCAGTTTGTGGAAACTGTAGTTGTAAAGGGCATTGTGAGCAACAAAAAGAGACCTATACTCGTCCAGATGTTTTAATTTTAGGAAAAGCAATTAGTGGTGGAACCTATCCAGTATCAGCGGTACTTTGTGATACTGAAATAATGGATGTCTTACAACCAGGTCAACATGGGAGTACTTTTGGAGGAAACCCAATGGCATGTACAGTAGCAATGGAAGCTCTTGAAGTAATTCGAGATGAGCAGCTAACTCAAAATGCACGCAAGCTTGGTCAGCTTTTTAGATCAAAAATTCAAGATTACATCGATTCAAGTACAATTGTACTTAAAGTTCGGGGGAGAGGACTTTTAAATGCTATTGTGATAAACGATACAGAGCAAAGCGATACTGCCTGGAGTATTTGTATAAAACTTATGGAAAATGGTTTGCTTGCCAAACCGACTCATGGAAATATTATCCGATTTGCACCCCCATTAGTCATTAATGAAAGCCAAATATTGGAGTGTGTTTCTATAATAACAGCCACGCTCAAATCATTTGAACCCAAATAGAAGTGTTTTTAGAATGAATGTTTATTTTGATAATGCTGCAACAACACCCCCCCGAAAAGAAGTAATCTCTGCTATTTCAAAAGTTATGGAGGAGAGTTTTGGAAATCCTTCCTCTACTCATTCTTTTGGTAGAACTGCTAAAACATATGTAGAGACCTCTCGAAAAAACATTGCCCAACTGATCAATGCTGCACCTCAAGAAATCATTTTTACATCAGGAGGAACTGAATCTGACAACATGATACTCCATTGTGCAGTTAAGGATTTAGGAGTTCAGCGAATTATTTCTTCTCGTTTAGAGCATCATGCTGTTTTGCACGCTTTGGATGCTTTGGAGCAGCTTTTTCAGATTAAAATTGATTTTGTTCAAACAGATGAAAATGGAGCTATTGATTTAAAACATTTAGAATCACTTTTGAAGAATGATTCATCTAAAAAATTGGTTTCATTAATGCATGTCAATAATGAAATTGGGAATATTTTAGATTTGGAGAAAGTAGGAAATCTTTGTCACGAAAATCAAGCCCTTTTTCATACCGATGCAGTTCAGGGGATTGGTCATTTTACTTTTGATATGGAAAAGTTACCGGTTGATTTTTTATCAGCTGCAGCACATAAATTTCACGGACCTAAGGGTGTTGGGTTTTCTTTTGTAAGAAAAAACAGCGGACTTCAGCCTTTTATTTATGGGGGTTCACAAGAACGAGGACTAAGAGCAGGGACAGAGTCTGTCCATAACATTGTAGGAATGTGCACAGCCTTGGAATTGGCCTATAAAAATTTAAAAGAAGAAAAACAGAAAATTTTAGAGGTTAAAACAAACTTTATTTCACAAATCTCTAAACTTTTCCCAAATGTAAAATTTAATGGTCTCTGTGGTGATTTAACTCAAAGTACCTATACTCTTGTCAATATTGCGTTGCCTATTCCAAAAGAAAAGGCATTGCTTTTAGATTTCCATCTTGATTTAAATGGCATTGCTTGCTCTAAGGGAAGTGCTTGTCAATCTGGAAGTCAATCTGGCTCTCATGTATTAAATGAAATACAATCTGAAGTCCATCAAGATTGGCCATCCTTGCGGTTTTCATTCTCTATGGCAAATACAACAGATGAAGTGGATCATTTGATCAAAATCTTTAAAGATTTTAACTTAAAATAAATTTTATAAATCCTTCGATTTAGGTTTTCGATAGAATTCCATATTGAGCTCTGAAGAGTTCCCTACTTGATCTTCTGCAGTAACTCTTAATTGAAGCAAAGATTCTTCAAAGTCAAGATCTTGAAAGTTGTAAATGAGTATATTGTCTTTTGGTTCGTATTCTAATAGAATCCATTTTCCGTTTATTTCTCCCCTATATTTCTGAATGCCAGAATAGTCATCAGAAAGTTTGATTCTAAGAAAGCTATAGTTTGTTAACCATTGTTTGTTCTTAAAATTTACAGGCTTAATTTCTGGAGCTACGCTGTCTCTACTGATTGTATAACTTCCTAGTATTTTTGATTTTCCAATCCAAAAGCCTTCTTTTTGTTGGGCGCTAAAAAAGGAGGGTTTGTTATTTGAATTTAATAGGGCTATAAAAGATTGTTGTCTTTCAAGGCTGTCAAGCTCAGGGATTTTAAAACGTACTTCATAAGGTTTCTTGAGAGGATATTTGTTTTCACCTACATGCAATACTTGCATTTCGTTTTTTATTGGAATGTGTACGGAATCAAAAAAGCTTTCTTTAGGAAAATAAACAGATTTGTCGCCATAATCGTACAAATAGTCTTTATTATTCTCCAGAGTAGGACTACTACTAATATTTTCTGATGCCTCTAGTATTGAATTAGTTCCAGTTATGTAAGCCTCTACATAACTTGTGTTTTTGTTAAAGTCGCTTATTTCAATTATAATCTGATACGATTTCCCATTTTCAATTTTCATTTGCCCATTTTGAGAGATGTCTTTTTCCAAAAAAGTTATTTTTTGTTCAGGGTGATTTATGAATCTTTGAATACGTCTTTTGTTTTGAGCCCATTCTTTATAGTCGATTAAAAGGTTTATGTATTTCGAATCGTTAAAAGAAATTTCATCCATTTGATGTTCATACTGAATAACGCCATTTAGACGCACAATGACCTTGTAGATACCGTTTTTATTATAGGATAAGTTTTGCCGATCAAAAACCCGCAATCCTGCACTTATGAATCCTTCAGTATGAATTCCTGCAGTAGTATAAACACTGTCGTTTTTTCGAACTAAGGGAAACTCTTTCTTTTTACTATCTGGATGTATTCCATCGTAGAGATAAAAATTTTGAATTTGTGGCCGCTGAGTATCTAATATTTCTAGCGGAAATTGCATTCCATTTATTGGATTTTGATTTTTTGAGTCGCGAACCTCGAAATGTAAATGAGGTCCAAATGAACCACCAGTATTCCCGGAATATCCTAATAATTCTCCAACAGCAATAGGTAATTGATCGGATTTAGGGAATAATTGAATCGTGTAGGATTCTTTTTCATATTGATTCTTTTTTACAAAAGCTTCAATTTTAGGCGCAAATTTTTTAAGGTGGGCATAGACTGAAGTGGTTCCGTCATAATGTTGAATGTAGAGTGCTTTTCCATAACCCCCTGTACTAATCCTAATTCTATTGATCCATCCATTTTGGACATTATTCACTTTAAGTCCTTGCCTTCCCTCTGTGCGTATGTCTAGTCCAGCATGAAAATGATTACTTCTAATTTCACCAAATGTCCCCGAAAGTTTGATGGGAATATCTAGGGGAGGAACCCAAGTTGGTGTATTTTGACTAAAGTTAATTAAGGGGATAAACCATAAAATAAATGTACTTTTTAGAAAAGAATTCTTCACTTGGTGTATCATGAAGTGCAATATAAAAATCATTTTTTTTCAAATCTAATTTTAAAAAGAAAAGTACTGTTAAAATTATTAAAACACCTATGCTTAAACCCTCTCAATCTGAAAAGTTTCTATAAATTTGCTTTAATAAATTATTTCGATAATTTCAGATCATGGACAAGAAACCTTCAGGTATTTTGCTTTTGGAGTCAAGGATTATTCTTTTGCTCAATAAATTAAAGGAGAATCATCTGAATGTGATTACCCTTCAGGACAGAAATGATCTTTTGGAGACCCAAAATAAAGAGCTAAAAAATCAGCTACAGTTTTTGAACGAAGAGAATAAGTCACTGAAAATCGCGAATAATTTATTAGGTAGTAATGAAGGAAAACCACAGGTGAAAGCCAAAATAAATAGTTTAATAAAAGAAGTTGATTATTGTATTTCTCAGCTTTCAGAAATGAGCGAGCATGAGTGATCTTTTAAAAATAAAATTAACTATAGCGAATAGAGTATACCCCTTGTCTATTGCCCCAGAACAAGAGGCGTCCCTAAGAGCTTCAGCTAAGAAAATAGAAGCAACAATACAACAACTGGAAAAAAATTATGCTGTTCGTGATAAGCAAGATGTTCTTGCAATGTGTTCCCTTCAATACGCAGCTCAGTTGGAAAAACAAAAGAATCTAGAATCAAAGACTCCGAATGAGTCCGATGATAAAATCTTAGAATTAATAGATTTAATTGATGTCCACATGGCTGCATATTAAGTTTAATTGACAGCTATACAAACTACCTGTATTAGTATTTTTTGATAAACTCAACGAGCTTTTAATTCAGAGAGGTGAGTTTCTTTTGCAAAAGCAAGCTGCCTTGAGCAGATCCTTGACCATAGGTGTAGCCTCAAACTTGATTTTTAGGAGTTTATACAAGAACCCGCTAATACAGGTTTTTTTAAAAAAGAAAATAAAGATGGAATCATATTTAATAGTTATAAGTATTGGAATAGGATCACTTTTAATAGGATTTATTATTGGTGTAAATTCTAGAAAAGGAAAAAATAAATCTCTTTTAGAGGATTTGAAACGCGAAGGGCAGGAGTTGTTGCAAAAAGCAAGAATTGAAGCTGAAGCAATTAAAAAGGACAAAGTCCTTGAAGCAAAAGAACATTTTATTGAACTCAAATCAAAATACGATATTGAGATTAATCATAGAGAAAAAAAAATAATTGATATTGAAAATAGAATAAGACAAAAAGAGTCGCATCTTCAAAAGCAGATCAATTCAAATGCAGAGCTTAAAAGAGTATTGACTCATGAAGAAGAAATCTTGGCCAACAAGCGGCAAAAATTAGATTTAAACGAACAGAAGCTAGAGCAGAATTTGCAAATTCAAATTAGTAAGCTTGAGGAAATTTCTAAACTATCTGCAGATCATGCTAAAAAAGAATTGATGGAATCCCTTCAAGAAAAAGCAAAAGCAGATTCTATGGCCTTTGTGCAGCAACATATAGAAGAGGCCAAACTCAGCGCACAGCAAGAAGCAAAAAAAATTGTAATTAACACTATACAAAGAATAGGTACAG
>JAFMMH010000054.1 GCA_017851655.1 Flavobacteriaceae bacterium | reverse complement strand
AAACTCTTTTTGTGCAATCAGGTAGTTGAACGCAAACATTAGAATCACAGAGGTGTTGTATATTGATTTCATAAAAGTTAAAGTAATTATTTTGTAGCATTTTGAGCTAATTCTAATGCGCTCGTAGTTAAATAATACTTGGTTAACAAATTGGTAATTTCCCAGTCGGGTATTTTCAGATTTTTATAAAATTGAATGAAACGTCTGGTCACTTGGGCAAAGTGAGCTTCGTGTCCTTCTCTTAATTCTTTTGGAATGCGAACTACCCAACGATTCCCTTTCTCAATAAGTTCTATGCCAGGGTATTGCTTGGCTAATGAATTGACTGCATTTTGAAGAGCAGTAGCATCAAAATCCTGATTGGGATTAACATAAAGTGTTGGGATGTAATTTTCTTCTTCTGTTTGAAGAATTTCCAAATTGGCATTACTTCCTCTCATGATAGAATAGTGGGTATCTCCTGTTCCTTCAGGTGCTTTAAAATTCCACATGACTTCCACTTTAGCATGATGTCCTTTAAGGGTGTAATTCATTGCTCCATTGGCATATACAAAGAGTGTGTCGTTTACTACGTAAGGATTCAGATAGCTGGGATAGCGTTCTAAACCCGTTACTTGCTCAAAATTATGTTTGCTCATTACTGTTGCCCAACGCTCTGCTTGAAGCAGTTTGATGTCGTTTTTTAAAATGGCTTGTTCTGGGAAGCATTCCCAAAAAGTTAAGTCAACCAAATGCGAACTGACATCAACGAGACCTTCCCCTTGTTGTTTGGTGTCAAAGAACCAAGCCGGACGAATTAAAGGTTTTCCAGAAACTTCTTTTGCGTAGTGATGAATGGACGATTTTACGATTGCGGGAGCTTCCATACTTCCTTGCACAAGTGTGCCAAAAACGCTTTCTATCTGAGAGAGTTCTTTTTGAAGCACCGTTGTAATTTCAGAACGTTCGGTCATGATATCATACAGCAATAGGTTTTTTTCTTCCGCAATACGAAAAGCCTTTTCTAATGACTTGTATTCCTTTGGATCAATGACCATAGGTTTGTCTGCATATACATGAAACCCATTTTCAATGGCCTCAAGGATGTATTCTGTTTTTTTCTGATTATTTCCAGAAAGCATTACAACTCCTCCATTTTCCTTGTTAAGCATTTCCTCAAAGAAGTTGGCTTTATTAAAAACTACAGACTCCCAGGAAGTTGGATTCTCATTACGTTGATTATACCCTTTAATTCTACTGAGATGCAAGTCTAAATCATCACTTGAAGGAGCATAAATATGAACTTCAGCATCAATTTCAGGATACATTGTTTTTTGCACTAAAGCCGCATGAAAATGCCCAGGATCTAGGGTGATCCATTGAATTTTGCCCTCCTTTTTGGCACACCCTAGCAACAATAACAACAGAGGAAATACACCTTTTTTAATCATCCTTACTATTTAATATTTGAAGTTCCATAAGGTGCTCTTTGCGAACGACTTAACATAGAATTGGCTTCCGCATCGTTAAGGAAACGCTCAGTCATAGGATCCCAGTTTAGTTTGCGAGGAAGTTTCATCGCAATGTGGCTAATCAAACAGACCGTACAAGCACGATGTCCAATTTCAACTGGTGAAATGGGCTCCTCCCCACTTTTAATACATTCTAACCAGTTTAAGTGCTGTTCTTTACTTTCGTAAAGGTGTATTTCATTGGATCCAATAACAGAATCTAGAATTTTAGGATCACTAGCATCCAAAGATTTAACACCGTTATTTTCCGGTATTGGATCTGAAGGGGTTGCTCTATAGGCTCCTCGGGTAACAAAGATCCATCCGTCTTCTCCTTCGTAGCGGATTCCATTAGGAAAACCGCCACTGGTTAGCATGGTAATCCCGTTTTGATATTCTGCTTTGACCATAAAGTCTCCGTGAACATCCCAACTTCCGTATTTAGGGAACTCAGCAATAGCTTCTACACTTTTGGGTCCTGTATATTCGGTATTCATTCCCCAAGCTGCTGAATCAAAGTGGTGCTGTCCCCATCCCGTGATCATTCCTGCCCCAAATTGTTCTTTACGAAGCCATCCCGGACGACTGTATCCCACTTTAGGATGTACTAACATTTCTGAATAGTCCATTTCAGGAGTAGAGCCTAACCAAGCGTCTAAATTTAAGCCTGCTGGAACAGCTTCTGTTTGTGCAATAGGACCCGGAGGATCGCCTGGGAGACCAACTTTTACTGTGTGAATTTTTCCAATTCTACCATTGCGAACCAATTCAGCTGCGTACCTGAATTGAGGAGATGAGCGTTGTTGGGTTCCTACTTGTAATGTGATTTTTTGTTCTTGAACAATATTACTTAATACTCGTCCTTCTTCCACAGTGAGCGAGGTGGGTTTTTGTAAATACACATGCTTTTTTGCAAGAGCTGCTTCAATTGCGGGTTGGGCATGCCAATGATCGGGAGTACTGATGATTACCGCATCAATATCTTTGTGAGCAATCATGTCTTGGTAGTTGTCGTACATTTTAGTATCGACTTTTTGTCCTTTTTTTTGATAGTACTGATCCACCAGTACTTTGCCATCTTTTGTTCGGTTTTGATCTACATCACACACAGCAATCATTTGTGCCATTTCGTGTTGCATGGTACCGGGCATATCATGAACGCGCGCAATTCGTCCACAACCTATCTGACCTATTTGAATGCGATTACTGGGTGCGTTTTTTCCAAATACTGATGCGGGAACTATCGTAGGAATGGCTGCCGCAGCAAAGGCAGTTGCTGAAGTTTTTTTGATAAAAGATCGACGGTTTAAATTATTTTTTTTCATGAATTAAGGTTTTAATTGATAATGTAAGGGCTCGGCAAATTGCTTCCAAGCTTGTTCTGCAGTAGTTGTTTCCATTTTACCATCATAGACGATTAGCTGGTATTTTAGGGTATATTTTTCACCAGGTTCAAAAGTCCAGTCTGTAGTCTTAGTTGTGGCAAAATTGACGAAAAGGTCTCCTCTTCCGTACTGATCTTCTGGCCACACGCGTAAAGGTTCAGGGTGATTGTAGTTTTCGGGGTGGGAAAGCATAAGAATCCCTCCATGACCTTCATCTAATTTTCCATCTACAATACACCAGCGAGCCGTACTACCATCAGCTGTTTTTCTTGTATTTCCTTCGGAACTTAGGACTCTACTGTTTTGATTGTCCCATTCCTCTGTGGTTCTCCAGCCAAATCCACCATAACGGTATTGAATTATTTTAAAAGGTTCCTTCGTAGCACATTCATAGCTGATGGTAATGTCCATAAGGTATTGGTTGTCAGAGAGGGGTGTTGTTTTAATGTTTTGAATTTCATTTAAGGCTACTTTATTAGCTCCATCTTTAAGGACAACATGCTCGTGAAGTACTTCAATTTCACTGAATACAGGTCCTGTATTTTTCTTTAAAAGTTTGGCAAAACGAACTGTCCCTTGTTTTTTATTCAAATTCCAAAAATCTAAAGTATCTCCTTCAAAAAGAGTGTGCGTCCATGGATTCCAAATTCCGTAATGGTGGTAATGATCTTCGGGTTGAATTCGAGTTAAACGTTTTCCTTTGGGGGTGTTTACGGGGTGTAAATAACCGTTTCTTTGGTAGGCTTCACTGACTCCTTCTGGCACTCCTTTAAGCGCTGTCTGGTAACCAATTATTTTAGTTCCATTCTGATATACTTCAAGCTGTTCATCACTTTCAACCAATTGAACAGCAGTATAATCCATAGGTTTTTCTTTTTCTAAATTATAACTTGAGACATCGCTTGATGTTTTCCAATAAATTATGTTTTCATTTCGTTGATAGGGGACTTCTTCTTTCCCAGAAGTAGTTGCAGCCGTTAAACGAAGTGGACTATTCAAAAGGGCTTCATTGAGTTCTAGACTTGCTATGGAATTAACACTGTAATTTGCTTCAGAAATGGGTTGTAGTTCAATTACTGAATGGTTGCAGGATGAGATTCCAAATCCGATTAAGAGTGTTAGTAAAAATTTCTTCATGATTGTTCTAATTTAATAATTTGATTTGTATTTGAAGCCTGATATATTGTTTGAATCAATTCTACAGACTTTCGAGCTGTATCAATATTGACTAGTGGTTGTCTGTCCTCTAGTACCGCATGGATAAAATCATTCAATACTGCTTGATGTAATTCAATGCTGTTAACTTTTGCAGTTTTACTGCCTTGATTTGAATTCGTTTTGGCATTTGATTTCCAATCGGGAAGAGAGCAGGATTGAATTGATCCTCCCTCAAAAACCATACTACCCTTGGTGCCGTATACGGCAATAGATTCAGGATGACCCGGATATAGACAGGTTCCCGCACTTAACGTGCCTAGTGAACCCTTTTTAAATGTAAGATGTGCTACTACTAAATCTTCCCCTTCAATGTCGTGAACTTTTGTGTCAATTTTTGCCCCAACTTGATCCACATCCCCCATAAGATCAAGTAATAGATCAAGCGTATGAATCCCTTGATTTATTAAAGCTGCACCTCCGTCTAACTCTAAAGTTCCTCGCCAGGCATTGCTTTGGTAATAATTAGCATCTCTATACCAGTTAATTTGCGTATTGACTAATAAAATAGTTCCGAGTTTTCCTGACTGTATAGCGGATTTAAATTCCTTATAAGCTGGGTTTAATCTGTTTTGAAAAACCACTCCTAGTTTTAAGGATGTTTTTTTTAATTGATCAAAAATTAAATCGATTTTAGAGCCTGAGGTTTCCAATGGCTTTTCACAAAGTATGTGCTTATTTGCTTGGATTGCTTCTGTGATACTCTCTCCATGTCGTCCGCTTTCATTACAAATGCAAACTACATCAAGATCTGCTTGTTTATAAAACTCCTTAGGGTTTGTAAAAACTACTGTGTCGAACTCAGCACCGATTGATGCAGCATTTTTTTGATTCCGTGTTAAGATTCCAGCGAGATAGGTATTGGGTTGTGCATGAATACAGGCCGCGTGCACTTTTGCAATCGCCCCACTTCCCACAATGCCAATTCCTAATTTCATGTTTAAAGGGATACGCCCCGTTTCCAAGGGATAAAATCGTTTTGTCTTAATTGAACTGCTTTTGGAATTTCGATTCCACTCGCTACATTAATGATATACTCCAATAGGGCATCGCCAACTTCTTCCAAGCTGCGTCTCTCCGTAATGATAGTGCCGCAATCAAAATCGATGATATCGCTCATTTTTTGAGTTAAAATACTATTCGTACTGATTTTAATAACCGGGGTAATTGGATTTCCAGTAGGGGTTCCAAGACCTGTGGTAAATAAAATGATATTGGCACCAGATCCTGCTAATGCGGTTGTGCTTTCTACATCGTTACCCGGAGTACACAGCAGTGAAACCCCAGCTTTTTTAGCATACTCCGTATAATCCAAAACATCTGTAATGGGTGCATTTCCTGATTTTTTTGCAGCACCTGCAGATTTCATAGCATCGGTAATTAAACCGTCTTTAATATTCCCTGGTGATGGATTCATGTCGAAACCCGAACCTACTTTTGCTGCAGCTTTTT
Organism: Flavobacteriaceae bacterium; assembly: GCA_017851655.1. Lineage (GTDB taxonomy): Bacteria > Bacteroidota > Bacteroidia > Flavobacteriales > Flavobacteriaceae > MS024-2A. The sequence continues at coordinate 5,310 of JAFMMH010000054.1, read as the reverse complement.
CATATTGTTTCATCAAATCTAAAAACTTGGATGCAAGTGGTGCTGTGGCACAGCGATTGACCAATTCTTGTTCTACACCCGCCAATTCTGGAAATTCAGCTAAAATTGACTTTCCGCCCAAGTCGGAGAGGATGTCAGAAACATGTCCTAAGGTTGGATTGGCAGTAATCCCCGAAAATCCATCGGAGCCACCACACTCCAATCCGATAGTAAGTTTAGTGAGGGGAGCAGGACTTCTTTCGATTAAATTGGCTTTTTTTATCTCCTCAAATGAGTTTTTAATTATTTTAGACAAAAAGGCATTAACCGTTCCTTCAGTTTGTTGATCATAAATTAGTACTGGTTTTTTATTTCCTGCTTGTAGCTTTGAAAGTGCTTCTTTGAAAATATCGATCTCAAGATTTTGACAACCTAAACTCAAAACAGTTGCCCCTGCCACATTGGGATTGTTGACGTATCCTGCTAACATTCTTGCCAATGACTGGGCATCTTGTCGTGTACCTCCGCAGCCCCCTTGATGGGTTAAAAAGCGTACTTTAATATTGTTGTATTGATTTGCGTTTTCTCTTGATATTGATTCTGGTTCTCCTTTAGGTTCTTCTCCTCGAACCAGTTGACTTAATAAAGCCTGTAATGGCTCTTTTTCAGGGGGATTGAATTCTTTTTCAAAGATTGCTTTTAAGGTTTCAATATTTCTGTTTTCGCAAAATACCAAGGGGAAAAATAACCAGATGTTATCGGTACCCACTTGTCCATCGGGGCGATGATACCCATTAAACGTTCGTGCTTTCCATTTTGCAGTTGAAGGAGGTGTCCACTCCCAAGGTGCTGTTTTGCCTTGAACATCTTGAATTTTATGTTTGATATTTTCTGTGGTCAAGAGACTTCCTTGAGAAATAGCCTTAACAGCTTCACCTACCAATACACCATACATATAAATGGAATCATGGGGTTTAAAATCCTGAGTGGAAAACTTGTGTTTCAAAGGGATGGCTTCAACCAATTGAAATGAACTCCCTTCTAAATGTACTTGATAACCTTTGTTTAGATTGTCTAGAGCAACAGCAACATTGTCTTTGGGGTGTATTTTTAAAATGGGTGCTCTTGTATTCATAGATTTTGGATGTAAAGATTAAATGAACTTTCAATGTCATTCGTTTTAAAATGCTTTAAAATAGTATGCAAGTGTGTTGCTAATTCAGAAACTTGACTAAGGTCTTGATCCCAAAATTCTTTATTTGAGAGTGCCTTTTTTACAAAATCTTCTAAGCTGGATTCTCCCCAATAGTTATTGAGTTCTTTTACTATTTTTTCATCATCTTGAACAGGAAGTATTTTCCCCTTCCAGTTCCCTTGATAAAATTGTAACAAACAAGCAAAAGAAAAGACGAGGTGAGGAGGGAGTGTTCCATTTTTATTTTGAAATGCCAGAAGGCTGGGCAAAACACGCACTTTGAATTTTGAAATAGAGTTGAGCGCAATACTTGCTAAATAATGTTTGATGAATGGATTTTTAAACCGATCAAAAACTGATTCTGTAAATTGATTTAAAGAATGTTTATCCATTTCTAAAGTAGGTGCAATTTCATTTCGAACGGATTCTTCTAAAAAACTCTTTGTAAAAGAGGAGGTGAAAATATCACTTACGATTTCATGTCCGTGAAGTAATGATAGAGGGACAAGTGCAGTATGCGCTCCATTTAGAATCCGCACCTTTTGAGTGCGATAGGATTGAAGATTCTCCACTACTCTGATGTCAAGATCAATTTCGTTGACTTTTAATTTGGCTTTTAGTTTTTCGTCACCTTCTATTACCCATAAGAAAAAGGGTTCGGCAGTTACTAAAAGTGCATCATCATAATCCAATTGTTCTTTGTAGAATTCAATATTATCCCTGGGATAACCAGGTACAATTCGGTCAACTAAAGTATTGCAAAAGGTATTGGCATTTTCAATCCAACCGATAAATTCAGAATTCAATTCCCATAATTGGGCGTATTGTAAGACGATTTTCTTTAATGAAGTGGCATTGTAATTTATTAATTCACAGGGAAGGATGTACAAGCCTGTACTTAGATCGCCCTTAAAATGAGTAAAACGCTCCCAAAGCAAATGGGTGAGTTTTGCTGGAAAAGTCTTCTGAGGGCTTTCATTTAATTGATCAGCAGCATCAAACTCAATACCTGCTTCAGTGGTATTTGAAAAAACAAATTCCAATTCAGGAATTTTGGCAAGTTCCAAATAGGCCGAATAGTCTGCATAAGGACTGACCGTTTTAACGATATTTTGAATCAGTTTTTTCTCTTGTATTTGTTTACCGTTTACAATACCGTTTAAAAATAATGTATAAGCACCGCCTTGCTTGTCAAGAAGGTGAATTAATCCTTTTTCAATGGGTTGAATTACAGCAATACCTCCGTTATAATTCGTTTTTTGATTGAGTTGATGGATCACATCTCCCACAAAAGCACGCAAAAAATTTCCTTCTCCAAATTGTAAAATTTTAATTGGATAGTCGCGTTGTGAAAGTAGAATTTCTTTATGAGCTGAATTTTTCATTTACACATACATTAAAACCCAAATTTATGAGGTAGCCATAAGGTAATTTGAGGAAAAAATGTAATAAGCATTAATGCTATTATCATTGCAATAAATAGAGGTAGCAGTGGTTTTATCACTTTTTCGATACTCGTTTTGGCAATACCAATTCCTACAAACAATACAGACCCTACGGGAGGGGTACATAAACCAATACAAAGATTGAGGACCATGATGATTCCAAATTGGATTGGATCAATGCCTAAGGACTTGACTACAGGAAGAAATATTGGGGTAAAAATTAAAACTGCTGGGGTCATGTCCATAAAGACTCCCACAAAAAGAAGGAGTAAGTTTATGATGATAAGTATCACCACTCTATTGTCGCTTATGCTAAGGAGAACATCACTCAAATTTTGAGGGATATTTTCATAGGACATGATCCAAGACATGCTCATGGAAGCAGCTATTAAAAGCATTACTACCGCACTGGTTTTAGAAGATTCTAATAAAATTTTTGGTAAGTCCTTGACGCTAATTTCTTTGTAAGCAAATCCTAAAATAAGTGTGTAAAGTACAGCTACAGCAGAAGCTTCAGTAGCTGTAAAGTAACCCGCCACAATTCCGCCAATCACGATAACCAACAAGAGTAAGCTAGGAAAAGCGATGACAAAAGTTTTTAAAATTTGAGAAAGACTACTGCGTTTAAATGTTGGATATCCTTTGCGTTTTGCCCATACTCCCGCTACTATCATCAGGAAGAGTCCCGTTAGGATACCTGGGATATATCCAGCAAGAAATAAAGCTGCAATAGAAACACCACCACTCGCTAAAGAATAAACGATCAATACATTACTTGGTGGAATTACTAGGCCGATCGTTGCCGAAGTAATATTAACAGCAGCCCCGTATTCTTTATCGTAGCCTTCTTTTTCCATTTCTGGTCCGAGGATGCTACCCATAGCAGAAGCGGATGCCATGGCTGAACCTGCAATAGCTCCCATGAGCATAGCTGAAATAATATTGATCAGAGCGAGACCTCCAGGTAAGGCACCTACTATGGTTTTGGCAAAACTAATCAAGCGATCCGCTATACCACCATGGGTCATGAGTTGACCTGAGAGTACAAAAAAGGGTATGGCCAACAAAGCAAAACTATCTAGTCCCGTTCCCATACGTTGCGCAATTGTAGTTACTGCAGCTAGGCTGGGGATAGAAACTAAGATGGTTAGTAGAGAGGATATTGCTATACTCCAAGCGACAGGAGTGCCTATTGAAATAAAAAAGATAAAGCTAAGTACAAGTACTAATACAGGTAAAAATTCCATAAGCTTCTATTTCTTGTTTTGAGTGATTTTATAAAAGATAATTAAAATTCCACTGAGCGGAATGACCCCATAGACGACTGCTAAGGGGATTTTTAGTGAGGGTGAAAATTGTTCCAGTTTGGTGGTGATATAGACCAATCTACTTCCACCGACTACCATTCCAAAAAAAGCAAAGCTCAAGACAGCAATTGAAATAAATCTTGTCAAAAACAATTGTCTCTTTTCTGAAAACTTTTTAGCAAAAAAATCAATGGCTACATGTTCGTTTTTTCCAGCTACATAGGCAGCACCCAAAATACCCAACCAAATCATAAGATAGCGTGCTAATTCATCTGTAAAGGAACTTGGTGTATCGGTAAAAAAGCGAGTAAACACTTGCCACAATACGTTGAGTACCATAATTCCTAAAATGGCAATCAACAAACGCTCAACAATTTTATCTACGGAGGTTCTAATTTTTTTCATTTCGAATACGATCTATTAATACTGAAATTTCTGGATCCTCTCTAAAGGCTTCGTACATGGGAAGTGTTGCTTCTTGAAACGCTGCCTTTTCAGGGTAGCTCACCTCAACCCCAGCTTCAATCACAGCTTGTAGAGATTCATTTTCTGATTCGATCCATAATTCTCTTTGATAGGGAACGGAGAGATTGATGGCTTTTTGTAACCATTCTTGTTCTTGTGAACTTAGTCTATTCCACAAATGGGTACTTACCAAAAGGATATCAGGAATCATGGTATGCTCATCGATGATATAATACTTGCACACTTCATAATGTCTAGAGAGATAAAAACTGGGGGGATTATTCTCTGCTCCATCCACCACACCTTGCTGAATTGCTGTATACAATTCTCCCCAAGAAATTGGAGTTGGGGAACCACCCAATTGTTTTACCATTTCAAAAGCAGAGGCACTTTCTTGAACTCTGATTTTTAAGCCTTTTAAATCATTAGGGTTTTCTACGGGACGTTCACGAGTATAAAAACTTCTACTTCCAGAATCGTAAAACCCAATCCCTTTGAGCCAGAAATCATCTCCCTCACCTAAAAGCTCTTTTCCAATAGGGCCGTCTAAGACACGAAATAAATGCTCTTTATTGTCGAAAAGAAAGGGTAAACCAAAGATTCGAAGTTTGGGTGCAAAGTTTTCCATGACCGCACCAGAGACTTTTGCCATGTCAAGACTTCCTATCTGAAGTAGTTCCAGACATTCTCTTTCACTACCCAACTGCTGGTTGGGGTAAATTTGAATACGCATTTTTCCTTCAGAAAACTCATTTAAGTACTCATCTGCTTTGAGCATGGCCTGATGAACAGAATGTGTAACGTCAAGGCCATGGCCTAAACGAATAATTCGTTTATTAGAAGCTGTACTGCACCCTAAAAAAAGTGTACCGATCAACCCAAGAATTATTAAACGAAACAGCTTCATTGATTTTGTTTT
>JAFMMH010000010.1 GCA_017851655.1 Flavobacteriaceae bacterium | reverse complement strand
TGGAGGTGGCAGAAGACGTGCACAAGGGTCTAACATGCGTATTCGTGTCAAGCTAACCTTAGAAGAAATAGCAAAGGGCGTAGAGAAAAAAATTAAGGTCCCAAGAAAAGTTCAAGCAGCTGGAGTCCAATATGGAACCTGTAAGACTTGTAACGGGCAAGGTCAAGTTTTGAAAATCACCAATACTATTTTGGGAAGAATGCAGACCTCAGCTGTCTGTAATAGTTGTGGTGGAGGCGGTCAATCAATATTGAATAGACCTCCCGGTTCGGACGCCAACGGGATGGTGAAAAAAGAAGAAACGGTATCCATTAAAATTCCAGCAGGGGTAGAAGAGGGGATGCAATTGAAAGTTACAGGAAAAGGAAACGAAGCCCCTTCCGATGGAATTTCAGGAGATTTATTAGTATTAATTGAGGAAGTTTCTCACGATGTTTTTGTGCGCGAGGGTAACCATCTTCACTTTGATCTCTATGTAAGTATCTCAGAAGCTGTCTTAGGAATTTCGAAGGAATTAACTTTATTAGATGGAAAAGCAAGAATTAAACTCGAACCTGGCATACAGTCTGGAAAAACATTACGACTTCGAGGAAAAGGTCTGCCGAGTGTAAACGGATATGGGAATGGCGATTTGTTAGTACATATTAATGTTTGGACACCAAAAAAAATCAATAAAGAGCAGGAATCATTTTTTGAGAAAATGTTAGAAGACTCAAATTTTAAACCAAATCCAGAGAAATCCGATAAATCGTTTTTTGAAAAAGTAAAGGATATGTTTGCCTAATTGAATCGGATTTAAAAAAAAATTATATATTTGAAATAATGCTGACATTTTATGTTGGTATTATTTTTCTTTTTCATAGCAATTTTTTCCCATCCTTTTACGAGGGTGGGTTTTGTTTTTTATCCTAACTTCCCCATTAATTATGAATTTTATTAATAAAATAATTGATCTTTTAAACTACAAGTTTGCTATAGGGAGCTCTGTTTCTTTTACTCCTAAGACAATACTGTTGGTAATCATCGTTTTGATTATCACCTTTTTTCTACTGAAAGTCCTCAGAAAAATCATTTTCAGAGCACTGTCTAATGACACTAAAATTAAGTTTAAGAGTCTTTTTTCTTTTATTAATTATTTTGTTTACACCATAGTAACTTTAATCGTGCTTCAGAATGTTGGTGTGAATCTTACAGCAATCTTTGCAGCATCAGCAGCTTTGTTGGTAGGTGTAGGTCTTGCACTTCAAACCTTTATTCAAGACATCATTTCTGGAGTTTTTATTTTGGTTGACAAATCTGTACTCGTTGGTGACATTATCGAAGTTGATGGACAAATAGGTCAGGTAGAAAATATTAAATTAAGGACAACACGAGCAGTTACAAGAGAGAACAAAGTGCTGATCATACCGAATCATAAATTTTTAACTTCCATATTATTTAACTGGACCGAAAATGGTATTATAACCAAAGAGATTATAGAGGTTGGGGTGGCTTATAAAAGCGACCCTAAGCTAGTGAAATCTATACTTTTAGAAATTGCACAATCACATGCGGAAGTATTAGATAACCCTTCACCTTTTGTTTTATTTAAAGACTTTGGAGATAGTGCTCTAATATTTCAATTATATATTTCTTTAAACAGTAGTTTTTCTGCCAATATTGTTAAAAGTGATTTGCGATATGCTATTTTTGAAGCTTTTGCTTCAAACGGTATTGAGATTCCTTTTCCTCAACGATCAGTTACCTTTGTAAATTCACCAACACAGATAAAATGATTCAAATCTTATTGATAGAGGATGAAGAACCCATCAGAAGGGTGATGGCTCGAATTTTATTGGAAGAAAACCCTTCCTATGAAATTACCCAAGCTATAGATGGAAAAGAAGGCTTAAGTTTTTTGGAAAAAAAGAAATTTGATTTGGTTTTATGCGACATTAAAATGCCTAAAATGGACGGAATTGAAGTCCTCCAAAAAGCAAAAGAAAAAGGGATTTATGTTCCCTTTATAATGCTTACAGGTCATGGAAATGTTGAGACAGCTGTAGATGCGATGAAGCTTGGAGCGTATGATTTTATTGCGAAGCCACCAGATTTAAACCGATTACTCACTGCAGTTAGACATGCCATTGAAAATAAAACATTAAAAAAGGAGAATTTAAAATTAAAGAAAAAAGTAGCTCAAAAGTATACCATCATTGGTGAAAGTTCTCCTGTGAAAAGTATGGTAACTATGATTTCTAAAGTAGCTGCTACAGATGCTCGAGTTCTTGTAACAGGAGAAAATGGTACTGGAAAGGAATTAGTTGCACATCAGCTACATGAGCAAAGTGATCGAAGTAAAGAAAATTTTATAGAAGTGAACTGTGCTGCTATTCCATCAGAATTGATAGAAAGTGAACTTTTTGGCCACGTTAAAGGCGCCTTTACTTCTGCGGTAAAAGATCGTTCTGGAAAATTTGAAGCAGCTAATAATGGGACTTTATTTTTAGATGAAATTGCAGATATGAGTTTGGCTGCACAGGCTAAAGTTTTAAGAGCATTGCAGGAGAAAAAAATTCAACGTGTTGGGAATGAAAAAGACATAAGTGTTGATGTAAGAGTTATCGCTGCAACCAACAAGGATTTATTGCATGAAATAAAAGAGGGTCGATTTAGAGAAGATCTTTACCATCGTCTTGCAGTAATTATTATTCATGTTCCTTCATTAGAGGATCGCAAGGATGATATCCCTTTATTAATTTCTCATTTTGTTGAGGTATTATCCAAAGAACAAGGCTTAGAAAAGAAAACTTTTTCTGACGAGGCTCAAGAAAAATTAAGTAATTATCCATGGACTGGAAATGTAAGAGAACTCCGCAATGTAGTTGAGCGGTTACTTATTTTGGGTGATGATCCTATCAGTTCATTGAATATCGATCAATTCGCACCAAAATAAAAACACTATGAGAAAAATAGTATCGTTATTGGCTATTTGCTTTATTGCAGTTAATCTAAACGGGCAAAATGAAAAGCATGAAAAACAAATTGAAACCTTATATGAACACGCCCTAAATAAAGGCAAAGCCTATGATTGGCTGAACCATCTTTCAAATAAAATTGGTGGACGTCTGTCGGGTTCACTCAATGCTGAAAGAGCAGTACTTTGGGGGGAGGATGAATTAGGATCACTTGGCTTAGACAGAGTTTTTTTACAAGATGTTATGGTACCTAAATGGGTGCGAGGCACTTTTGAGTACGCAAGTATAATAACTGGACCTGGAATGAGTACAAATGTTCCTGTATGTGCTCTGGGTGGATCTATAGCTACACCTTCATCAGGTTTACGAGCAAATGTCGTTGAGGTTAAAAGTTTTGAGGAATTGGAAGCTTTAGGTGAAGAAAAAGTTAAAGGCAAGTTTGTGTTTTTTAATCGTCCAATGCCTGCTGATTTGATTAATACTTTTGAAGCCTATTCAAAAACAGTCAATCAACGTTCACAAGGAGCAGCCAGAGCAGCTCGTCTTGGGGCAGTTGGTGTAATTGTCCGTTCCATGAATTTACGTTTAGACGATTATCCACATACAGGAAACATGAGTTATGGCGATTTACCTAATAGTATGCGGATCCCTGCTGCAGCAATCAGCACAAACGGTGCACAATTACTCAGTTCAATGCTTACACTAAATGATAAATTAAATTTCTATCTGAAATTAGATTGTAAAAATTTTCCTGATGTTCCTTCTCATAATGTAATCGGAGAAATTAAAGGTAGTGAGTTCCCAGAAGAAATTATAGTAGTAGGTGGTCATCTTGATTCTTGGGATTTAGGAGATGGTTCTCATGATGATGGTGCTGGTATAGTTCAGTCTATGGAAGTATTGCGTCTTTTTAAATCTTTGAATTACAAGCCAAAAAGAACGATCCGAGTTGTATTGTATATGAATGAAGAAAATGGATTAAGGGGTGGATCTGCGTATGCAAAATATGCCAAACAGAATAATGAAAATCACATCTTCGCTTTAGAGTCTGATGCAGGAGGTTTTTCACCAAGAGGCTTCGTTTTTGAAGCTACTGATCAGCAGTTTAATCAAATTAAACAATGGAAGTCCTACTTTGAACCTTATATGGCAGACCGATTTGAATTGGGTGGGAGTGGAGCTGATATCGGTCCGCTTCGAGATGGAAAAGTAGTTTTATCTGGTTTACGTCCTGATTCACAACGTTATTTTGATTTTCATCACGCAGCTAACGATACCTTTGATGCCATCAACAAAAGGGAGCTAGAGCTCGGTGCAGCAGCCATGAGTAGTTTAGTATATTTAGTAGATCAAAACGGATTTTAATCAAATTGTTTGATGACTGGTAGCTTATCGCAATACACTAAAGAATTTAGATACAATCTTACACTTGCTTTTCCAGTAATTATTGGACTACTTGGACATACTTTTGTCCAGCTTGTTGATAATGTCATGGTAGGTCAGCTTGGGACAGCTGAACTTGCAGCAGTTTCGTTGGGTAATAGTTTCTTTTTTGTAGCAATGTCCTTAGGTATAGGTTTTTCAACGGCAATCACCCCTTTAATTGCTGAAACTGACGGAGCTAAAGATGTTGCCGCAGGTCGTAATGTTTTTATTCACGGTTTATTACTTTGCTTTTTTTTAGGATTAATACTCACACTAGCAGTTTTATTCAGTAAGCCTTTACTTTTTAAAATGGGTCAACCTGAAGAAGTAGTAGAATTGGCTTATCCCTATCTTCAGTGGGTTGGAATTTCATTAATTCCACTTGTCTTTTTTCAGGGATTTAAACAATTTTCGGAGGGACTCTCCTACACACGCCCTGCAATGTATGCCACCCTATTAGGAAATGTAATCAATGTCATTTTAAATTATTTTTTAATTTTTGGAGTTTGGATTTTTCCAATGATGGGAGTAGAGGGCGCAGCTATAGGTAGTCTTTTCGCACGCTTTTCTATGTTGATTTTTATGGCATTATATGTCAGGTTTAGTCCAAAGTTTTTTAAATATGTACGTCAAATTTCTTTAAAAAAACCACAATGGAATTTGTTTAAAAAAATTTTCAAATTGGGTTTTCCTTCCGCGCTTCAGATGTTTTTTGAGGTTATTTTTTTTACTGCAGCGATATGGCTTTCAGGCATTTTAGGGAAAAATTCTCAAGCAGCAAACCAGATTGCTTTAAACCTATCGTCCATGACTTTTATGTTTGCTATGGGTCTTGGCGTTACAGCGATGATACGTGTTGGAAATCAGAAAGGAAGGAACGATTTTATTCGATTAAGAGAGGTTGCACATTCAATTTTCTTGCTCATTTTTATTTTTGATGTTATTTTTTGTCTTTTTTTCTTGGGACTTCATAAAGTCTTGCCTTGGATTTATTTAGACGGATCAAACCCTTTGGAACTAGTGGATGTAACCGAAGTAGTTCAGATTGCTTCAACGCTTCTTATTGTATCAGCATTTTTTCAAATTTCTGATGGCCTTCAAGCCGTTGTACTTGGAGCTCTTAGAGGGCTGCAAGATGTTAATGTTCCCGCTTGGATTACGTTTTTCTCGTATGGTGTATTTGGATTTCCAATTGCCTTTTATCTGGGTATCTATACAAATTTAGCGACCACTGGAATATGGATAGGTTTACTCTCAGGTTTAACTTCATCCGCTGTTCTTTTATTTTTTCGATTTCGATATTTAACCAATAAACTAATACTTAATTAAATTATGGAATTACCTAAATTTCTTATAGCTGATAGCTCTGAATTAGAAGATGCTCTATTTGTTGTCCATACTGAATATCCTCGTTTTATTTTAAACGTTCATAATGACGATGTTCATTGGTTTGAAGAATTTAATAAAGAGGATGAATCTACTCTAAAATCAGAATCACATTTCTTAATTGAAGCTGCATTTCAGTTTTACGATAAAGAAATGGATATGCTAGAATAATATGGAAATACTTCTTTCTTGGGACAAAGCATTATTTTTATGGCTCAATGGAATGGGCTCAGAAACGTATGATTGGTTTTGGATGCTGATGACAAATCGGGGGTCTAATATTGGATTGTATTTTTTTCTTTGGATTTTTTATGGTTTTAAATATTCTTGGAAGGCAGCGGCTTATTTGCTGGTTTTAACGGGTTTATTAATCTTGTGTACGGATCAGCTGACCAATCTCTTTAAAGTACAAGTTGGAAGACTCCGTCCCTGTTATGATGAGGAAATCAAATCTATAGTTAGATTGGTAAAACCCAATTGCGGATCTAGGTTTAGTTTTTTCTCTGGTCATGCTTCCAACTCATTTGCATTAGCAGTTTTCTTTGGTTTAATTTTTAAACCATTATTGAACTGGCTTCCCTATATACTCCTTTTTATAGCTTTTTTGATTGCGTACAGCAGGGTATATATTGGAGTACATTTTCCATTAGATATTTTTGTGGGAGCGATTGTAGGGAGTCTAATTGGGGTTCTCTTTTTCCGTCTTTGGAAAATAATTAAGCTTCGATTTTTAAACTAAATTCAAAGCGACTACGGTGGCTGTATTCTTCATTTGCCTCAATCAAGGTTGACGGGAAAGAAGGGATGTTTGGACTATTGGAAAATTTTTGAGTCTCAAAACAAATCGCTTCAAAATGCGGAGGGGTAAACACAACAACTCCAGGTTGGTCTGTATATGTTTTCATTTCGATACCCGTTTCAGGTGAGTATAGAGAAGCGACAGAAGTTTGATTTTGATTGACCACAAAATAATCATCTAAACGTGTCTCACTTATAAATTTTTCCTTTCTGAAGTCTAAGGGAGTACCTGTTACTTCAATTTTTTTTCCAGTAGGCACTAAATTACTTTGTAGTTCAAGGAAATCATCAGCATCTATTGTTAGTTTATGATTTCCAATATTATTATTTGGATTCAAGTTAAAATAGGCATGATTGGTCATATTGATTGGAGTAGTTTTGCTGGGTATCCCTTGGTATTGAATCAATAGAACTGATTCGTGAATGGAATAAGTAACTCTAGCATCAATACTTCCTGGAAAACCACTAGTTCCATCTGGACAATGATATTCAAAAGTGATTTTCTGCTTGTTTTTATGAGGCTTAGGCGTCCATGTTTTTAAATGCCAACCACTACTTCCGCTATGAAGCATCAGACCTCTATTGTTCTCAATTTGCACTGTTTGCTGACCTACTTTTATGGGATTAACCAATCGTCCAGCAAAGCGACCAATAACGGCTCCTCGAGCCCATTCGTCGTTGAGATAATCTTCGGGCTCTGCCAATCCCATAATGACATTTGTAGAGTTTCCATTTTTATCTTTAACCCATAGCTGATGCAAAATGGCTCCATAAGCTATGAAAACAGCTTTAATGAATTCATTTTCAATAGAATAAGTCTGCACTATTTAGTGATTATCTTTGAGTAATTCTGGATACTGACTTTGGAATTTTCTGAGTCTAGGAATAGAAACCTGTCTTACATATGGATTATCGGGGTTGTTTTTTTCGTAATCCTGATGATATTCTTCAGCGTAATAAAATCTTTCAAGAGGTTTTATTTCTGTAACAATTTCTTTTTTAAAAATCTCTTTGTCTTTAAGCATCTGCATGTAGTTTTGAATGATCTCTCGTTCTTGATCAGAAGTATAGAATGCAATAGAGCGGTATTGAGATCCTGAATCAGGTCCTTGACGATTAGGTGTTGTAGGATCGTGAGAACCGAAAAAGACTTGAACAAGTGTACTAAAACTGACAACTTTAGGGTCATAAATCACTTCAACTGCCTCAGCATGGCCAGTACGACCAGTTCCGATTTGATTGTAATTGGGATTTTTTGTGAACCCACCTGCATAACCTGAATAGGCTTCAGAAACTCCACGAACACTTTCGTATATAGCTTCTACACACCAAAAACATCCTGAAGCAAAATATGCCTTTTTTAAACCCTCTTGCAAACTAATTTGAGGTTCCCAAATCGGTTCAATTCTATCTATTGGGGGGGTGCTTGAAATGCAGGCCTGTAGGCTGATGATAAATAATAGTGTGATTAAACTTTTCATAGTTATACAGAATTAGAATTTAAAGATAATACAAACTAAATGACTCCCACAAAAACCAATGTGATCAGCCAGAATTTTAATGCATTTTCTTTCATTTTAACGTTAGAATTATGAAATCGAAACTTCATATTTTAAATTTATAAGATAGAGCACATTAAAAAAGAGAAAACCCTGGATGGAGGATACTAGCTTAAAATTTTTGAAACTAAATAATCACCAACTTCAGTAGTTGAATTCCCCTTTTCTCCATTTTCTTTCAAGTCTTCAGTAACAATCCCCTCAGCTAATGATTGGTCTACAACCTTTCGTATAGTAGCCCCCTCTTCTATTAAACCAAAGCTCATTTCGAACATCATTGCAGCTGAAAGTACGGTAGCTAACGGATTTGCAATACCCAAGCCGGTAGCCTGGGGGAACGACCCATGTATAGGTTCGTAAAGTGCATTTTCAGTTCCAACAGATGCTGAAGGCATTAAACCCATTGAACCTGAAATTACAGAGGCCTCATCGGTAAGGATGTCTCCAAATAGGTTTTCGGTAATTAATACATCATAGCTGTTTGGCCATTGTACTAGTCTCATTGCTACAGCATCAACAAATTCATAACTAACAGTCACCTCTGGATATTCTTTTTCCATTGCTTGAACTGTTTCTCTCCAAAGACGTGAACTTTCTAAAACATTCGCCTTATCAACACAGCATAATTTTTTTGAACGTATCATTGCCAATTCGAATCCCTTTTTAGCTAATCGTTTGATTTCGTCTCGTGTATAAGTACAGGTGTCAAAAGCTGTGTTACCATTATCCAAACGACCACGTTCACCGAAGTAAATCCCTCCGGTTAATTCTCTTAAAAACACAAGATCGGTTCCTTCAATGCGCTCTTGCTTTAAAGGCGATTTATCGAGTAGAGAAGGAAAGGTAAATGTTGGTCTTACATTGGCGAACAAACCTAATTTCTGACGCATCTTTAAAAGCCCTTGTTCTGGTCGAACTTTAGCCGACGGGTCGTTATCAAATCGAGGATGACCAATGGCTCCAAATAATACGGCATCTGCATCTAAACAAATTTGATGAGTCTCATCAGGGTATGGATCACCTACAGCATCGATAGCAGCAGCACCTGTTAGAGCGGGTGTCCATTGAATGTTATGATTAAATTTTTTGGCAATCGCATCTGAAACCCTTACAGCTTGTTCGATGACTTCTGGCCCAATTCCGTCTCCGGCTAAAAGTGCAATTTTTAAATCCATATTTAGTTTAATTTTGAATAATGTTAAGCATCTTTTCAGTTGCTTTTATAGCAGATACCGTTTGATCAGAATCTAAACCGCGCGTAGTAAATTCTTTGTCTTTTGTTTTCCAAGTAATCGTTGTTTCGCAGAGGGCGTCAGAATTACTCCCAGGAGGTATTCTAACAGCATAATCGACCAATTTAGGTAATCTCAGTTTTTGTTTTGTATATATTTTTCCAAGTGCATTCCAAAAAGCATCATATTGTCCATCTCCTGAGGCGTTTTCTTCAAATGATTGACCATTGATATTGATTGAAATACTGGTTGTGGGACTCAGTCCTTTTGAGTGTGTGAGGACATAGGATTCCAACTTGACTTTGTCGGGAATATTGTTTCCCAATACATCAGAGATTATGAAGGGAAGATCTTCCGCAGTTACACGCTCTTTCCTATCTCCTAATTCAATGATTCGAGCCGTAACTTTTTTGAGTTCAGTTTCATTTAAGGTCAGTCCAAATTCCTGAAGATTTTTTTGAATATTGGCTTTTCCAGAAGTTTTGCCAAGTGCGTATTTGCGTTTTCTTCCAAAACGTTCAGGCAATAAATCATTGAAATAAAGATTTTTTTTGTTGTCTCCATCCGCATGAATTCCAGCTGTTTGCGTAAAAACATTTTCACCAACAATTGGTTTGTTTGCAGGAATTCTAAAGCCTGTAAATGTGGCAACTAATTTACTAACCTTGTATAATGAATTTTCATTAATATTGATTTTCACATCAGGTAGAAAGTCATTAATTACAGCAACCACACTTGCTAAAGGAGCATTTCCAGCTCGTTCTCCCATTCCATTTACCGTGAGGTGTAAACCATTTACACCAGCTTTTACTGCTTCCATCGCATTCGCAACACTCAGGTCGTAATCATTGTGACCATGAAAATCAAATCGAAGTTTGGGATAGCGATTTATAATTTTTTTTAGAAATTTAGCGGTGTCTTCAGGTGTAAGTATTCCAAGGGTATCCGGGAGTAAAACACGTTCTATCGGTTGAGTTTCTAAAAAATCTAGATATTCGAAGACATAATCTTCTGAATGCAACATTCCATTACTCCAATCCTCAAGGTAAACATTCGTTTTGATTCCTTTAGAACTAGCATCTAGTAAACACTTTTTAATATTTTCAAAGTGCTCTTTAGGGGTTTGTTTGAGCTGAAACTTCAAATGATTTAGGGATCCTTTAGTAAGAAGATTTTGAACTTCAGCACCCGCTTCAACCATCCACTTCAGTGAAACACCATCATCTACAAAAGTAAGAACTTCAATACCCTCTATTAGATTTTGTTTTCTAGCCCATGAAGTAATTTCTTTAACCGCTTTAAACTCACCGTCAGAAACTCTGGCGGAGGCAATCTCAATTCGATCTACTTTAAGCTCTTGTAAGAGAAGTTTGGCAAGGGTTAGTTTCTCAGAAGAAGAAAAGGAAACGCTTGAGGTTTGTTCTCCATCCCTCAAGGTAGTATCCATTATTTCAAGAGTTTTTCCCATCACCATTTTATTTAATTAAAGCGGTGTGTTTGAGGCAAATTGTTGAATTTCAGACTTGATATTACTTAAATAATCAATATCATCATAACCATTCAACATATTTTCTTTTTTATACTTGTTGATGTCGAAACTTTCTGAAATACCCATTGCGTCTAGACTAATCTTTTGATTTAAAAGATCTATTGTCAAGGAAGTATTTGGATTTTTTTCAATTGCTTCAAAAATTTGGGCTAGAAATGTTTCAGAAACTTGAACAGGAAGTACACCTATATTTAAGCAATTACCTCTAAAAATATCAGCAAAAAAGCTAGATACTACACAACGAAAACCATAATCATAAATGGCCCATGCGGCATGTTCTCTGGAAGACCCGGAACCAAAATTATGTCCACCTACTAGAATTTTGCCTGAATAGGTAGAGTTGTTTAATACAAATTCTGACTTAGGTGATCCATCTTGATTATATCGCCAATCACGAAATAAATTATCACCAAATCCTATTCTTTCAGTCGCTTTTAGAAATCGCGCTGGGATGATTTGATCTGTGTCTACATTTTCAATAGGTAGGGGTACAGCACTACTAGTTAGAGTTTTAAAAGAATCGTATGCCATTAGTGGTTTATTAAAGTTCTTGGATCAGTAATTTTTCCTGTTATTGCTGCAGCTGCTGCAACTAAAGGACTTGCGAGGAGGGTTCTCGAACCCGGTCCTTGACGTCCTTCAAAATTTCTATTGGAAGTACTTACTGCGTATTTTCCAGCAGGAATTTTGTCATCATTCATTGCCAAACAAGCTGAACATCCGGGTTCACGAAGTTCGAACTGAGCTTCTTCAAAAATTTCTAAAAGTCCCTCTTCTTTGATTGCATTGAGTACTTTATGTGAACCTGGGACTAACCAAGCTGTTACATTGTCTGCACGCTTTTTCCCTTTTACAACACTTGCAAAAGCTCTAAAATCTTCAATTCTTCCATTGGTACAACTCCCAATAAATACATAATCAATTGGTTTTCCTACCATAAGCTCTCCTTCTTTGTAGCCCATATACTCTAGTGATTTAGCATAAGTAGCTTCTCCACCTTCTAGCTCAGAGGCTTTAGGAATCGCCTTGGTAATACTCATTCCCATTCCAGGGTTCGTTCCAAACGTGATCATTGGATCTATTTCAGACCCGTGATAAATGAACTCTTTATCGAAAGAGGCTCCTTCATCTGTGTGTAGTGTTTTCCAATAGTCCATCGCTTTTTCCCAATCAGCACCTTTTGGAGTAAATTCTCTATCCTTAATGTATTCAAATGTTTTTTCATCTGGTGCAATCATACCACCACGAGCTCCCATTTCAATACTCAAATTACAAACCGTCATTCGACCTTCCATACTGAGTTGTTGAAAAACTTCTCCGGCGTATTCTACAAAATAGCCAGTTGCTCCGGAAGTAGTTAATTTAGAAATGATGAATAAGGCAACATCTTTTGGAGTTACTCCTTCATTTAGAGAACCATTGATAGTAATTCGCATTTTTTTCGGCTTGGGCTGCATGATGCATTGAGTTGCCAAGACCATTTCTACTTCTGAAGTTCCTATTCCAAAGGCAATAGCTCCAAAAGCACCATGAGTAGAGGTGTGTGAATCTCCACAAACGATGGTTGCACCGGGTTGGGTGATTCCGTATTCTGGTCCAACAACGTGTACGATGCCATTTTTTTCATGTCCTAAGCCCCAATAAGAAATCCCATGCGCATTGGCATTTTGTTCAAGTGCCTTAAGCTGATTTCTTGAAAGAGGGTCAGCAACAGGTAAGTGTTGATTGATTGTTGGTGTATTATGATCAGCTGTTGCAAAAGTTCGTTCTGGGTAAAGTACAGGGAGCTCCCTGTTTTTTATACCTAAAAATGCTACTGGGCTGGTTACTTCGTGGACCATGTGTCGGTCTATAAAGAGGACGTCTGGTCCATGCTCAATGCTTCGCACTATATGGGAGTCCCAAACTTTGTCAAATAGGGTTTGTTTCATGAATTTTCAAACTGATTAAATGTTACTAGCTTTAATGATTTTAGGTAAATCCTCATCATTAATTTCTTTTTGTTGATCTGCTACCACGAGAAATTGTTGGTAAACCTTATCTAATTGTAGTTTGTCCAATTCGTAGCCAATATTTTTTGCTCGGTAAGCGAGTGCAGCTCTACCGCTTCTCGCAGTAAGTACTATAGAAGATTCGGTTACACCGACATCTTTTGGATCAATAATTTCGTAAGTTTCTCGTTTCTTAATTACACCGTCTTGATGAATACCAGAGGAGTGGGCAAAAGCATTTGCTCCAACAATGGCTTTGTTTGGTTGTACTGGCATTGCCATACTTTCAGATACTAATTTACTGATCCCGCTTAGCATTTTAGATTGGATACGGGTATCTAAATTTAAACCAGGATGTTGTCTTAGAATCATGACGACTTCTTCTAATGAAGTGTTTCCTGCGCGTTCTCCAATTCCGTTGATTGTACATTCAATTTGTCTTGCACCATTTTGAACACCCGCAATTGAGTTGGCAGTTGCCAAACCGAGGTCATTATGACAATGACATGAAAGTCTCGCCTTGTGAATGTCTTTGACATTTTCCATCAAGTACTTCATTTTAGCTCCGTATTCTTCAGGCAAACAATAGCCTGTGGTATCTGGAATATTTAATACGGTTGCACCAGCCTTGATAACTGCTTCGCATACTCTTGCAAGGAATTCATTGTCAGTTCTTCCAGCATCTTCGGCATAAAACTCTACATCCTCAACATAGGATTTCGCATGTTTAACGGCTGCAACAGCTCGTTCTAATACTTGATCAGGAGTTGCGTTAAATTTGTACCGCATGTGACTCTCAGAAGTTCCAATGCCAGTGTGAATTCTAGAAAGTTTTGCATGTTTAATTGCATCAGCAGCGACATCAATGTCTTTTTGAACAGCACGAGTTAATGCACAAACTCTTGCTTTTTTTATTAATTTTGAAATTTCTTCTACGGATTTAAAATCACCAGGGCTGGAGATTGGGAAACCTGCTTCCAAAACATCTACGCCCAACAAATCTAGTTGTTCAGCGATTATCAGTTTCGTTCTTGAGTCAAGCTTACAACCAGGAACTTGTTCGCCGTCGCGAAGAGTAGTGTCAAAAATTTCTACGTAATCCATAAAATGAATGTAAGACTTCAAGATTTAATAAGACGAATTTATATAAAATGGTTATATTTATATATAATTGTTACTTTTGTATTACAACATTCGACACGACAAACAACCTTATAAAGTCTTAATAATTAGTGTTTTGCATCAAATCCCATTACAATGACAAGTGAACAGAAAGATAATTTGTTTGTACTTGTAAAATCCCTTACAAAATCAGAAAAAAGACAGTTTAGATTGTACGTAGGTCGTATGGGGTCTAACGAAGATTCGAAGTTTTTGAATTTATTTCAGCTTCTAGATAAAATGAATCGTTATGATGAAAAGGTGATTCTTAAGAAAGGGATTGTCACGAAGCAACAACTCTCCAATCTTAAAGCACATTTATATAAACAAATATTAATTAGTCTTCGGATGAATCCTGTTCATAAAAACATTCGGATTCAAATTCGTGAACAGCTTGATTTTGCTACCATTCTTTATCAAAAAGGACTATACAAACAGAGCCTTAAAGTTTTAGAAAAAGCAAAATTATTAGCACTGAAAAATGAAGAAAAGTATAGTGCATACGATATAGTGGAACTAGAGAAAGTAATCGAATCACAATACATTACACGAAGTCTGAGTAATCGAACTGAAAAACTTATTTCAGAGTCTAATCAACTTCGGGTTCAAAATAATTTGGCAACACAACTGTCCAACTTGTCCCTTCAGCTCTATGAACGACTGATCAAGGCTGGGTATGCAAAAAGTGATGAAGAGTTTCGTGAGATTACTCAATTTTTTTATGAAAACTTACCCAAACTAAATTATGAATCGTTGGGTTTCAGAGAAAAATTGTGGTTTTATAAAGCTCATGTTTGGTATAGTTTTTTGACTCAAGACTTTCTCTCAACCTATCGTTATGCATCTAAATGGGTTGAAATGTTTGAGAAATCCCCTTCCATGATTGAGATTCATCCTGTTTTCTATCTTAAAGGAAACAACTACTTAATGGAAAGTCTCGCACTCATTAAATACCCTTCAAAATTTAAAGAGGTTTTGCAACAGATGATGTTCCGAACTTCAAATGAGGACTTTCCCAATAATGACAATTTAAAAGCTCTAAGCTTTCAGTTTTATTTCAGCAATAAACTGAACTTTCATTTTTTAGAAGGTAGTTTTAAAGAGGGGTTGGTCATAATACCTGAAATAAATAACGGTATAAGAGAATTCAGCAATCAAATTGATCAGCATCACATTATGATGTTTTATTACAAAATTGCCTGTATCTACTTTGGTGCTGAAGATTATGAAAACTGTATGGTTTATTTGGACAAAATCATCAGTAATAAAAGCCTTAAAATGCGAGAAGATTTACTCTGTTTCGCTCGTGTCCTTAACATTTTTGCCCATTATGAGGCTGGATTTGATTACCATTTAGAAACCCATTTACGTGAAACCTATAAGTTTTTAATTAAAATGAATGATCTTCATGAAGTTCAGAAGGCAATGATTCGTTTTGTAAGAGGGCTTGGAGATATTTATCCTCACGATTTGAAACATGCATTTGAAGCACTTTACAAAGAACTTAAGCAATACGAAAACGATCCTTATGAGCGGCGTTCTTTTCTGTATCTTGATATTCTTTCGTGGTTGGAGAGTAAGATTAATAACGTTTCAATTGCGGATGTTATCAAAAACAAAGCAGCCCAACTTAATCGGAAAGAACGGCCTTCCATATCCCCACTTTCTGCGGATCTGCAATAAACTCCAAGGGCTCATTAGTTACAGGATGGATAATTTCTAATTTACGAGCATGTAAACTGATGCTACCGTCCTTATTACTTCGAGCAGCTCCATATTTTAAATCCCCCTGAATAGGGAATCCAAGACTACTAAATTGCGCTCTGATCTGGTGATGACGCCCTGTTTCTAAATTTATTTCTAGTAAACAATAATGGTCAAGATCTTTTTTGCGTTTAAAGTTTAGTATGGCTAGTTTGCTGTTAGGCACTTCGTTTTTATGTGCTTTAGATTTATTTTGTTTGTTATTTCGGGTCATCCAATGATTTAAACATCCCTCAGGACTATCAAATTCTTTTGATACAATCCCCCAATACGTTTTTTTAGGTGTTCTGTTTTTGAATTGTTCATTCAGTCTAGAAAGTGCTTTGGATGTTTTGGCAAACAATACAACACCACTTGTAGGTCGATCAAGCCGATGTACAACCCCAAGATATGCATCACCAGGTTTATTGTATTTTTCTTTAAGATATTTTTTTAGTAGTTCAGCTAATGGGACATCGCCAGTTTGGTCTCCTTGAACCAATTCACCTGCTTTTTTGTTAATGACAATTAAATGGTTGTCTTCAAATAGGATTCGTTCCTTCACAACCAATTAGTATTGTTCGTTTTGGTTAGGAAAATCCTGTGATTTTACATCTGCACTATACTTTCCAATGGCTTCATGAAGTAGTTGATCTAAATCTAGATAGCGCCTTAAAAATCGAGGGCTAAATTCTTTGTTCATACCTAGCATATCATGTAATACAAGAACTTGACCGTCAACTTTGTTTCCTGCGCCGATTCCGATTATTGGAATATGAGATAATTGTGAAGCCTCAGCAGCCAGTTCGGAGGGTATTTTTTCCAATACAATTCCAAAGCAACCAATATTTTCTAACATCTTAGCATCTTCAATTAGCCGAGCTGCCTCTTCTTCTTCTCTAGCTCGGACTGTATAAGTTCCAAACTTATAGATTGATTGAGGGGTAAGCCCCAAGTGTCCCATTACAGGAATTCCTGCTTTAAGAATTCGTTCAATTGACTCCTTGACTTCAATTCCTCCCTCGAGTTTCACAGCATGGGCACCCGATTCTTTCATAATTCGGATGGCAGAACGAAGTGCTTCTTTTGAATCAGCTTGATAGGTTCCAAAAGGAAGGTCTACCACTACCAAAGCTCTTTTGACTGCTCGAACTACACTACTGGCATGATAAATCATTTGATCTAATGTAATGGGGAGTGTTGTCTCGTGACCTGCCATAACATTCGATGCAGAATCTCCAACTAAAATTATATCTATACCAGCCTGGTCAACAATTCCGCCTAAGGTGAAATCGTATGCGGTAAGCATGGAAATCTTTTCTCCATTCGCTTTCATTTCAAGCAAGGTTTTGGTGGTTATCCTCGCATATTTTTTTTTGGCTGAAGACATGTGTTTTTATATTTTTTCAAAAATACTATTTCTTTATTTAATATAATTCTACAAGCTAATTTGAACATTTAACTTGATAACATGTCAAGCTGTCAGTTTCTTTATCATGGCACAATGCTTGACTATTGTGTTAAAAATATTAGAAAACATCATGAGTAAAATAATTGGAATTGATTTAGGAACTACAAATTCGTGTGTTTCTGTAATGGAAGGAAACGAACCAGTTGTGATCCCAAACGCTGAAGGTAAACGCACAACACCTTCTGTAATTGCTTTTGTAGAAGGAGGCGAAATCAAAGTTGGGGATCCTGCAAAAAGACAAGCAGTAACCAATCCTACAAAAACAATCGCTTCAATAAAGCGATTTATGGGAAATAAATTTTCAGAATCGAGCAAAGAAGTTAAGAATGTTGCCTACAAAGTAGTTAAAGGTGACAATGACACTCCACGTGTTGATATTGATGGCCGTTTGTACACCCCCCAAGAATTATCTGCAATGATTCTTCAAAAGATGAAGAAAACAGCGGAAGATTATTTGGGTCAAGATGTTACGGAAGCTGTAATTACAGTGCCTGCTTACTTTAACGACTCTCAACGTCAAGCTACCAAAGAAGCTGGAGAAATTTCAGGTTTAAAGGTTCAGCGAATCATTAACGAACCTACAGCCGCAGCGCTCGCTTACGGACTAGATAAGGGTGGAAAAGATCAAAAAATAGCCGTTTACGATCTTGGTGGAGGAACTTTTGATATCTCGATCCTTGAATTAGGTGATGGTGTATTCGAAGTACTTTCTACTAACGGAGATACTCACCTTGGAGGAGATGATTTTGACCAAGTGATCATTGACTTTTTAGCTGAAAAATTCATTAAAGATGAGGGCATTGACTTGCGAAATGATCCGATGGCTTTACAACGCTTAAAGGAAGCAGCTGAAAAGGCAAAAATTGAACTTTCATCTTCAGCACAAACAGAAATTAATCTACCTTATGTAACTGCTACCGATTCAGGACCAAAGCACCTTGTTACTACACTTACCCGTGCAAATTTTGAACAACTTGCTGATGAATTAGTTAAGCGTTCAATGGCTCCAGTAAAAAAAGCTTTAGATGATGCAGGATTATCAAAGTCTGATATTGATGAAGTAATTTTAGTAGGAGGTTCTACACGGATTCCTGTTATTCAAGAAGAAGTAGAAAAGTTTTTTGGTAAAAAACCTTCCAAAGGAGTAAATCCAGATGAAGTAGTTGCTATTGGTGCAGCCATTCAAGGTGGTGTACTTACTGGGGATGTTAAAGATGTTTTATTACTAGATGTTACGCCTCTTTCTTTAGGAATTGAGACTATGGGTGGGGTAATGACAAAGCTAATCGAATCGAATACGACCATTCCAACGAAAAAATCACAGACTTTTTCTACTGCAGCAGACAATCAACCTTCAGTTGAAATCCATGTTCTTCAAGGAGAACGATCGATGGCTTCAGATAACAAAACTATTGGTCGCTTTCATTTAGACGGAATTCCTCCAGCTCAACGAGGGACACCTCAGATTGAAGTTACCTTTGATATTGACGCGAATGGAATCATTAAAGTAAGCGCACTTGACAAGGCAACAAACAAGTCGCAAGACATTCGGATCGAAGCATCTTCTGGATTAACTGAAGAGGAAATTCAAAAGATGAAACAAGAGGCTGAGGCGAATGCAGATGCAGACAAGAAAGTTAAAGAGCAAGTTGATAAGCTAAACAGTGCCGATCAAATGATTTTTCAAACAGAAAAACAATTGACTGAATTTGGTGAGAAACTTTCTGATGATAAAAAAGCACCGATTGAAACTGCATTAGCTGATTTGAAGAAAGCTCATGAATCAAAAGATTTAGAAGGGATTGACAAATCGTTAGAAGCCATCAATGAAGCATGGAAAAATGCCTCTGAGGAAATGTACAAAGCCCAAGCAGAGGCGGGAGGAGCAGAACAGCCAAAAACCGATGCTACTGCTGATAGTGCCGGTGGGGATGACGTTCAGGACGTTGACTTCGAAGAAGTAAAATAATTATCATTCAGTACATACTATTGAAAACCTTCTGTGTTCCACAGGAGGTTTTCTTATTTTAGCAAAAACATGTAATGGAAAAGCAGGAAATACTTCAACTCACCAACGCAATCTGTAAAAATACACTGATGGAAACATTAGGGATAGAATTTACTGATGTTAGTGAGGATTTTTTGACAGCCAGAATGCCAGTCAATGAAAAGGTATACCAACCGGACGGCGTTTTACACGGTGGTGCAACTGCAGCTTTGGCGGAAAGCGTGGGTAGTGCAGCAGTTTATGTTTTCAATAAAAATCCAAAAGCAATTGTCCGTGGAATTGAAATTTCTGCCAATCACTTAAAAAGTGTAAAGTCTGGTTTTGTTCATGCAACAGCTCGTCCTCTGAACTTAGGAAAAACAATCCAACTTTGGGAAATTAGAATTGAAGATGATGCCCAACAACTAATCTCAATTTGTAAGTTAACAACCTATACCCGCATCAAAGAATAATGAATGATTCTCTTTTTGAAAAACTGAATAATCTATGGGAATCAGAGAAACCTTTTGTGTGTTTCCGACTTCCAAACACAGATAAAGCCTCTGTTTTTTTTCAAAAAGACACCAAATTACATTGGACCAAAGACCTTAGTTGTAGTGGCTTTCTTATGGCCCCTTTTGATCTAAAACAACCAATTCCTTTTATTCCAGATCAATTTTCTGAACAATTCAAGATAATAAATACATCTCCAAATTTAAATTCAGAAGTTATTTTAGACTCAAAAAATAAAATTTCCTTTGAGAGTCTGGTCATAAAAGCAAAAGAAGTTATTGCTTCTGGACGATTAAAAAAAGTGGTGCTTTCTCATTCACAAGACGTAAAAACAAAAAGAGATGCAGTAGCTATTTTTCAAGATCTGTTGAGTCATTATTCTCTGGCAATGGTTTATTTATGGCATCATCCTTTAGTGGGAACATGGTTTGGTGCAACCCCAGAGCAATTCATAACCACTCAAGAAAATCTATCCCAAACGATGGCATTGGCAGGAACTCAAACTTATCTTGAAAATGAAGATCCTAATTGGACTACAAAAGAAATTGAAGAGCAAGAACTTGTTGCCATTCAAGTAGAAGAGGATTTAAAAAAAATATTCCCTACCAATCAAATACAAAAAAATCCGACAATTGATCAAAGAGCTGGGAACCTTGTTCATTTATGTACCTGTTTTCAATTTCCAAAGTTGGATGGAAATATTGTCGCACTCGCTCAGGTACTCCATCCTACTCCTGCTGTAGGTGGTGTACCTAAAGAGGAAGCAATACGATTTATCGAAGAAAATGAAGCCTACGAAAGAAGTTTTTATACCGGCTTTTTGGGACCTACAAATTCTTCTGAGTCCCAACTGTATGTCAATCTTCGTTGTGCTCGTTGGACTCCAGAAACTACAACACTCTTTGTAGGCGCTGGGATTACTTTGGGTAGTGACCCTGAAAAGGAATGGTTAGAAACCCAACGTAAGGCTTATACCCTCGCTAAAGTACTTTAAAGCCTATTTTAACTATTTGTTATGCCATGGGTTTTGTACTTTTGTAGTTCATGAAGCAGATATTGATGTATGTCTAATTATCCTAGGATCCCAATCGCCCAAACCGTTGTTCGTTTGTCAGAACGCTACGGAATTGATCGTATAGTGATCTGTGCTGGTTCTCGAAATGCTCCATTAACGAACGGTTTTGTTTCTCAAGATTATTTTAAAACATACAGTATAGTTGACGAACGGGCTGCTGCCTTTTTTGCATTGGGAATGGCACAACAACTTAAAAAGCCTGTAGCCTTAGTCTGTACATCTGGTTCTGCATTACTTAATTTTTATCCTGCTATTGCAGAAGCCTACTACAGTGATATCCCTTTGGTTGTAATTTCTGCAGATCGAATGCCACATCGGATAGATATAGGTGACGGGCAAACCATACGCCAAGAGGGTGTTTTTGAGCCTCATTTGGAAACTGCAGCTATATTAAAACCTGATGTTATCCATAATACTGCAGCGATTTTGGAAAACCCAATGCAGCAATTACTCCCTCAAAATGCAGATCAGTCGTTAATTGAGAAGATCCAAAAAGTTCATCAAAAACACAATGAACAAGAGATTGCTAGAGTTTTTTTAAAAGCCCTAAAAAGTCAAGGTCCCGTCCATTTGAATATTCCAATGGAAGAGCCTTTATACGGAATGACAGAAACACTTCTTTCTATCGAAGAAACCCCTGAATATAATTTTCCTACTCAAGTATTGGCAACTGACTTTGCTTCTGCCAAAAAGGCTTGGCATCAGGCCTCAAAGAAATGGGTTATTATTGGTCAAATGCCCCCAGATGAAATAGATCAGAGTCTAATTGATGTGCTGTGTGCTGATCCCTCAGTGATTGTTTTTACCGAAACTACATCCAATATAACTCATCAAAAACTCATCAATTCAATTGATTCATTAATGGCACCTGCTGAGCTTTTAATGCACAAAATAGACGAAACTATAAGACCAGAATTGCTCCTCACCTTCGGAGGAATGGTTGTCTCTAAGAAAATCAAGTTTTTCTTGCGTAAACATCGTCCAAAGCACCATTGGCATATCGATAAAAAAAAGGCATACAACACCTATTATTGTTTAGACAAGCATTTTAAAGTCAGTCCGCAAGTTTTTTTAGCAGGCTTGTACGAGAATGCCAATGAAGAAAGTTCAAGTAATTTTCAAAATCAGATTTTAAACTATTACAATGGATTTAAAAATAAAGGTCAGGAGTATTTGAAAGATCTTCCCTTTTCAGACCTCTCTGTTTTTCGATTTCTTGCACAAAACATCCCTTCAGATCATCATTTGCAGATTGCCAACAGTTCGTCCATACGCTACACGCAATTGTTTGATTGGTCTGAGAATACTATTTTTTATTGCAATCGAGGGACGAGTGGAATTGATGGAAGTACGGCAACAGCAATTGGTGCTACACAAATAAATGAACTGCCGACGATACTTATTACAGGTGATTTGAGCTTTTTCTACGATATTAACGGATTATGGAATGATACAATTCCTGAGAATTTTAAAATTATTTTAATCAACAATAATGGCGGTGGAATTTTTAGAATTTTACCCGGTCAAAAAGACACTCCTAAATACGACCGCTATTTCGAAACTATCCATAATCGAGATGCTAAATATATTGCTAAAGCCTTTGGATTTGGTTATTCCCAAAGTAATTCTTTTTGGAGTTTAAAAAGAAAATTCTCTAGGTTTTTAAAATCAAATAAGCAACCTCAAATTTTTGAAATTCAAACTCCTCGAAAAATTAATGATGGAATATTATTGAATTATTTCAAGGCAATGGGGGTATAGCTATATATATACTTAGTTCTGTACAATCCATTCTTTTTCTGGTAAATAAATCAGTATTTTTGAAAAAAAATCAAAAGATTTATGAGAACATGGAAATCTTTAGGCACTTACAGTGATATTTTGTTTGAATTTTGTGAAGGAGTTGCCAAAATTACGATCAACCGTCCAGAAGTTTACAATGCTTTTCGACCCGAGACCAATAACCAAATGTTGGAAGCAATGGAAGTATGTCGAGAAAACAATGACATTGACATTGTAGTTTTTACTGGAATAGGAGATAAAGCTTTTTGTAGCGGTGGGGATCAGAATGTAAAAGGAGTAGGGGGATATGTTGGAGAAGACGGAGTCCCTAGATTAAATGTGTTGGATTTGCACAAACGAATCAGGGAGCTGCCTAAGCCTGTTGTAGCTATGGTTAATGGATATGCCATAGGAGGAGGTCATGTTTTGCATGTAGTTTGTGATTTGACTATAGCAAGTGATAACGCTATATTCGGACAAACTGGTCCAAAAGTAGGAAGTTTTGACGGTGGATTTGGATCATCTTATTTAGCTCGTCATGTAGGACAAAAAAAAGCACGAGAAATCTGGTTTTTATGTCAACAATATAGTGCCCAGGAGGCGCACGAAATGGGTATGGTAAATAAAGTAGTTCCTTTAGATCAATTAGAGGATACGGTTATGGAATGGTGTCAAATTATGCAACAGCGAAGCCCATTGGCTTTAAGGATGATAAAACGTAGTTTAAATGCTGAGTTGGATGGACAGCATGGTTTGATGCAATTAGCTGGAGATGCTACTTTGATGTATTACTTGATGGAAGAAGCCCAAGAGGGTAAAAAAGCTTTTTTAGAAAAACGTGCACCTAATTTTAAACAATACCCCAAATTCCCCTAATGGCATTTGAAAAAATCTCAGTTTGGATACGTGCAGCTCGATTGCGAACTCTTCCGCTTTCTAGCTCGGGTATTGTAGTTGGGAATGCTCTCTGTGTTCAAGACTCTAATTTTTCATGGTTATTATTTGCTTTAATGCTCCTTACTGCAATCGCATTTCAGATTGTCTCCAACCTGGCTAATGATTATGGTGATGGGGTAAAGGGAACTGATAATGCCGATAGAGTAGGTCCAGCAAGGGTACTACAGTCTGGTTTGTTAAGTCGTCAAGCTCTAAAAAGAGGAATTCTTTGGATGTCTTTAATGGCTTTGATTTTAGCAATAACTCTTATTTATGTTGCTTTTGAAAGCAGCTCTTGGATTTATTTTTTAATTTTTTTCGGTTTGGCCTTATGCAGTATTTGGGCTGCCATCTCTTATACAGTAGGTGAAAAAGCTTATGGATATCGTGGTTTAGGAGATGTATTTGTCTTTGTGTTTTTTGGGCTGGTAAGTGTATTGGGGGCTTATTTTCTTCAATTAAATGTTTTTTCCACTTCTGCAGCTTTTCTCTCTCTAGTAGTGGGACTACTCTCGGTTGCCGTTCTTAATTTAAACAATATGAGGGATCGAGAAAGTGATTCCGCTGTTGGCAAAAGAACCCTAGCTGTATTTTTGGGAAGCAGGGGAGCAAAATACTATCATTATGCCTTAATTCTAAGTGCAAGTGGGATTCTATTTTTCTTTTTTTTACAAGAGTCCCTTTCATTTTACTGGCTCTCACTCATAGGACTGATTCCTCTGTTGATGCATTTGGTAATCGTCATTAAGAATAAGGATCCGAAATCTTTAGATCCTGAATTAAAAAAAGTGGCCATAACAACTTTTGCAATATCGATTTTAATCTTCATAAGCTTTTCTATAGGCTGATGAGAGCAAAATTCAAAAAACACCGTTTAGAATTCAAAAGACCAAGTGGTACTTCTCGTGGAGTGCTGACAACTAAAGACAGCTGGTTTCTAATTATCGAAGAAAATGGCAAAACTGGTCTTGGTGAATGTAGTCTTATAGAGGGTTTGAGTCCCGATAATCATTTGGAAATCGAATCTCTTTTACAAACAATATGTGCTGCTTTAGAATCCAAGACCAAACTTCCAGAGCTTACCCAATGGCCAGCTGTACAGATGGGTTTAGAATCAGCTTTACTGGGGATCCAGAATAACAATCAGTGGGAGCTTTTTCCTTCTGAATTTACAAGGAGTGAAGCGCATATCCCCATTAATGGATTGGTCTGGATGGGTAAGCCAGATTATATGAAAACCCAAATCAATAGCCTGTTAGATAGGGGATTTGATTGTATTAAATTAAAAATAGGTGCTTTAGATTTTAAACAAGAATTAGAAGTACTACATTATTTGAGGAAGCAATACGATTCAACTACAATTAGTATAAGAGTTGATGCAAATGGTGCTTTTGCAGCTGAGGATGCATTGGATAAATTGCAACAGTTAGAGCGTTTTGCTATTCATTCCATTGAACAACCTATCGGAGTGAATCAGTGGGAGGAAATGGCAGATTTATGTAAACGAAGTCCGGTACCAATTGCTTTGGATGAGGAACTAATTTCTAGAACTGATAATGATGAGCGCAAAAGGATGTTGGAGTTAATTCAGCCGCAATTTATTATTCTAAAGCCAAGTCTTTTAGGAGGTTTTAAAGCATCAAAAGAGTGGATTTCCCATGCAGATTCTTTGGGAATTGATTGGTGGGTGACTAGTGCGTTGGAAAGCAATGTAGGACTGAATGCCATTGCCCAATGGACTTATTCTTTAAATGCTAAAGGACCTCAAGGTCTAGGAACAGGATCATTATTTACGAATAATATTCAAAGTCCTTTAGTCATTACTAAAGCTTGTTTAAGCATCGATAATTCTATATCTTGGGACTTAATTTAACACCCATGTTTTTACAGCAATCTCTATCCTATAAAAACCCGTTTTGGATGTTCCTCTTGGGTTCTTTTATTGTTATCATATTCAATGTTATTGGTCAATTACCTCTTACATTTGTAATAATCCAAGAAAGAGTTGGTGAAATTTCCTCTCAGGATCCGATGGA
The DNA here is from genome assembly GCA_017851655.1 of Flavobacteriaceae bacterium. Lineage (GTDB taxonomy): Bacteria > Bacteroidota > Bacteroidia > Flavobacteriales > Flavobacteriaceae > MS024-2A. Next base: position 16,805 of record JAFMMH010000010.1, on the reverse strand, counting down.
TTTATTGCGGAATATAGATAAAAACTTGCAACTCTTTCTGCTACTCATCCCTTTTGCAGCGGGGTTTATAGGGCTCTGGTTGGTTTTAAAAAAACTTCATTTACGCCCATTGTTAAGTATAGTAACAGCAAGAAAAGCTATAGATTGGAGGCGCATTTTTTTTGCTTTTCTAGTGTGGACTTTGGTTACAGTTTTATTAGTAGTTGGAGATTATTTTATAAGTCCTGAAAGTTATGAATGGAATTTCACTCTCAGTAAGTTTGCAATACTTTTTATTATTGCGGTACTTTTTATACCCATCCAAACGAGTTTGGAGGAATTTATTTTTAGAGGCTATTTAATGCAAGGATTTTCAGGGTTATTCAAAAATTCATGGGCCCCTCTTTTAATGACCTCTCTAATTTTCGGAGGTTTACATTTATTTAACCCAGAGGTAGAAAAATTAGGCTACGGCATTCTAGTCTATTATATAGGGACAGGTCTTTTTTTGGGAATAATGACAATAATGGATGATGGTATTGAACTTGCACTAGGTTTTCATGCAGCCAATAATTTAACTACTGCGCTTTTAGTTACTTCATCTTGGACCGCATTTCAAACAGAATCTGTTTTAATTGACATTTCTGAACCCTCTTTAGGCCCTGAACTTATTTTATCACTACTTCTTTTTTACCCATTATTATTGTTGCTGATGTCTTATAAATATGGGTGGAGTAATTGGAAGTCAAAACTTATTTCAAAATTTTAAAATGCAGATACCGCACTACACCAGAATTCACAATCGTTTTTTATTGAATGGATATCCCTATGATCGAAATGGGTTAAAAGAGGTAGCTTATAGTTTTATCAAAGAAGGTGACCAGTATGAGAAATACATGGGTGATTTTTTAATGGATTGGCTAGATGCTTCAGAAACCATTGAGCTAGTTACTTCCGGAACTACTGCTTCCCCAAAACGAATGCTCTTTAAAAAGCAGGCGCTTGTCAATAGTGCAATTGCTACTGGAGAATATTTTAATGTGAGTGTCGGTGATAGTGCTTTGCACTGTTTGCCAGCTAATTTTATAGCAGGTAAAATGATGCTTATTCGGGCGATGATTTTAGGATTTTCTTTGGATTTAGTTTCTCCTGCAAGAAATCCTTTTCATAAGAATACGAAAACATATGATTTTGTTGCAATGACACCGATGCAAGCTTTTCACTCATTAGCCAACTTAGATCAAGTAAAGACATTAATAGTTGGTGGAGCATTTGTTTCAAAATCACTGCAGAATGCCTTACTAAAAACTAGCGTTAAAGCCTATGAAACATATGGAATGACTGAAACTCTTTCTCACATAGCCGTAAGAACAATGGAAGATCCACCTTCTGAATTTCGGGTTCTTCCCTATGTGGAAATAAGTCAAGATGATCGAGGTTGTTTGATAGTAAATTCTGACTTATTACAAGTAGATCATTTTGTCACTAATGACGCTATTGAGCTAAAAGAGAACGGTTGTTTTCGACTAATTGGTAGGGTAGATGAAGTAATTAATTCTGGTGGGATTAAATTACATCCACAGCAAATTGAGCGAAAACTCTCAGAGGTATTGTCATTGCACTTCTTTATTGGAGGAGTAGCGGATGCAGAATTGGGACAAAAAGTAATTTTAGCAATTAAGAGAACACCCTCATTGGATCTGAATTCATTGATTGAAAAAATCAAAAATCACAACAGATTAGAAAATTTTGAATGCCCAAAATCGATTTATGTTTTTGATGAGTTTTCAGAAACAAATAGTGGTAAAATCAAAAGAAAGGAAACCTTGAATACTAAACCTAATCAAGTTTTAGACCTGTAGTATGCCCATATTGAATTTTTCAGTTAATGGAGATTCATTTGCAATTTCAATTCCTGTACTAATCCAATTTCTTGTATCTACAGGATCTATGACAGCATCAATCCATAATTGGGAAGCAGCATTTAGTATTTCAGTTTTTTGTTCGTACCTAGACTGAATCTCTTTTTTTAAATCATCTTCTTTTTGTTGATTGACTTCTTTGTTAGTGTTTTTTAATGAGGCCTTTTCAATTTGCCACAACACATTGGATGCTTGAGATCCTCCCATTACGGCAATTTTAGCAGTTGGCCAAGCTACCATGAATCTGGGATCAAACGCCCTTCCACACATAGCATAATTACCAGCTCCAAAGGAATTTCCAATCACAACAGTAAATTTAGGAACAACAGAATTGGCAACTGCATTGACCATTTTTGCACCGTCTTTAATTATTCCACTATGCTCAGCTTTACTCCCTACCATAAATCCAGTGACATCCTGAAGAAACACTAAGGGTATTTTTCGCTGATTACAATTGGCTATAAAACGTGTAGCTTTATCTGCTGCATCACCGTAAATAACTCCACCGAACTGCATTTCACCTGTTTTGCTTTTTACTACTTGACGTTGATTGGCAACAATCCCAACAGACCACCCATCAATTTTGGCATATGTGGTAATTAAGGTTTGACCATATTCCTTTTTATATTCGTCCATAGAATCCGAATCAACCAAATGCTCTAACAGTTTATAAGTATCGTAGGGCTGGGTTCTATTTTTTGGTAAACAGCCATAAATATCTTCTTTAGCTAACTTGGGTTCTAGAGTTTCTGACCGATGAAAACCTGCTTTAGGCTGGCTCCCCATTTTTTCGATCAAACTTCTTATTTTTTCTAATGCAGCAGAATCATCTTTAACCTTGTAATCTGTCACACCACTTATTCCGCTATGGGTTTCTGCACCCCCTAAAGTTTCGTTGTCGATATCTTCTCCTATGGCAGCTTTCACCAAGTAACTTCCTGCCAGAAAAATACTTCCTGTTTTTTCTACAATGATAGATTCGTCAGACATGATAGGTAAATACGCTCCACCAGCTACACAACTCCCCATAATAGCAGCAATCTGGACTATTCCCATACTACTCATCCGTGCATTATTTCTAAAAATGCGTCCAAAATCGTCTTTATCTGCAAAAATCTGATCTTGTAAAGGGAGAAATATACCGGCACTATCCACCAAGTAGATAATTGGAATACGATTTTCCATTGCTATTTCTTGTGCTCTTAAATTCTTTTTTGCTGTCATTGGAAACCATGCCCCAGCTTTTACAGTAGAATCGTTAGCAACTACAACACATTGTTTGCCTGAAATTTTCCCAATAACAACTACAACACCAGCGGACGGACAACCACCGTATTCTTCATACATGTTTTCAGCAGCCAAAGCACCTATTTCAATAAGTTTATCGGGATCGTCCAAAAGTTGTTCAATGCGTTTACGCGCACTTAATTTACCTTTTTCCTCTAGTTTTTTTAAACGTGCTTTTCCGCCGCCTAATTTATTATTTCGAACCCTAGACTGAAGGGAAGCCCAAGCCATTTTGATGGCATCTTTATTTTTTTCTTCTTCTAATTTCATACGGATACGTTCTTGGTTACGAAAGTACTAATTTCTATAGGGAGGGTTTTAAATAAAAGTTCGATATTTGTCTTTTCCGTAAACTATCATGAGTTTAAACAAAAACAAAATTTTCGGATATGCTGCCCTAGTCATAGCCATACTAGGTAGTGCTTTGATCTTAATAGGCATATTGAAATATCCTGATTATGCTATCGGATTTTCTATAGCTGGAGTTGGGTTTTATGCGATAGCATGGGCATTTAATGCATTAAGAGGAAGAATTTAATATGGCAGACGATAAAAAAGTAATTTTTTCAATGAATGGGGTAACTAAAACCTATCCCAGTGCGAATCAACCGGTTTTAAAAAACATATATCTAAGTTTTTTTTACGGAGCTAAAATTGGAATTTTAGGACTAAATGGTTCTGGAAAATCGACACTTCTCAAAATAATTGCTGGATTGGACACAAATTTTCAAGGGGATGTTGTTTTTTCTAACGATTACACCGTTGGCTATTTAGAACAAGAACCTCAGTTAGACGATGAGAAAACGGTTCTTGATGTTGTGAAAGAAGGTGCAGCTGCTACAGTTGCTATTTTGGACGAATACAATAGTATAAACGATCAGTTTGGTTTGCCAGAGGTCTATGAGAATGCAGATAAAATGCAGGAGTTAATGGACAGACAGGCTAAACTTCAAGATGAAATTGATGCTGCAAACGCTTGGGAACTTGACACACAATTAGAAATCGCAATGGATGCACTTAGGACACCACCTAGTGATCAAAAGATTGGCCTACTCTCTGGAGGAGAGCGAAGACGTGTGGCACTTTGCAGACTGTTATTGCAGAAACCAGACGTGTTGCTCTTGGATGAGCCTACTAACCACCTTGATGCTGAATCGGTACATTGGTTAGAACATCATTTAGCACAATATCAAGGAACAGTTATTGCGGTAACTCATGACCGTTATTTCTTAGATAATGTTGCAGGTTGGATTCTAGAGTTGGATCGAGGAGAGGGGATTCCATGGAAAGGAAATTATTCTTCTTGGTTAGACCAGAAATCAAAACGTTTGGCTCAGGAGCAAAAACAAGCTTCTAAGAGACAAAAAACTTTAGAACGAGAATTGGAATGGGTACGAATGGCACCCAAAGGCCGCCAAAGTAAGCAAAAGGCTCGATTGTCAAATTATGACAAATTGATGAGTCAAGATCAGAAACAGACTGACGAAAAATTGGAAATTTTTATTCCAAATGGACCAAGACTCGGGACTAATGTTATCGAATCGAAGAGTGTTTCAAAGGCATTTGGTGACAAACTATTGTATGATGATTTAAATTTCGTACTGCCTCAGGCAGGGATTGTTGGGGTTATTGGTCCTAATGGTGCTGGAAAATCGACAGTTTTCAGAATGATCATGGGGGAACAAAAACCAGATGGGGGAAGTTTTGAAGTAGGAGATACTGTTAAAATCGCCTATGTAGATCAATCTCATTCCAATATCGATACTGAAAAAACGATATGGCAAAATTTCAGTGATGAACAAGAGTTGATTATGCTGGGAGGAAGACAAATTAATTCTAGAGCATTTTTAAGTCGCTTTAATTTTAGCGGAAGCGAACAGAATAAGAAAGTATCAACTCTATCTGGTGGAGAACGAAACCGTCTTCATTTGGCGATGACACTTAAAGAGGAAGGTAATGTATTACTTTTAGATGAGCCAACAAATGATCTGGATGTCAATACCTTAAGAGCATTAGAGGAAGGATTGGAAAATTTTGCTGGATGCGCTGTTGTGATTTCACACGACCGTTGGTTTTTAGATCGAATTTGTACACACATCCTCGCTTTTGAAGGGGATTCTCAAGTTTATTTCTTTGAAGGATCTTTCTCTGATTATGAAGAAAACAAGAAGAAACGTTTGGGTCAAGATCTGATGCCAAAACGGATTCAGTATAGAAAATTGACTCGGGATTAACTGGTTAACTCCAAAATCATTTTGATATCGCCTCTTGCATAGAGAATTCCTGATTCAATTGGAACTTCAATAAATCCATATTTTCTATAAAGGTAAATAGAGTTTTTCAAGACAGTACTTGAATAAAGTATCAGGGTCTTCCAATGGTGCTGTTCAGCATATCGTATGGCAAATTGCATCATTAAATTTCCATGACCTTTTCCACGTTCTTCAGGAGTCAAGGCCATTTTGCTAAATTCATAAAGTCCTTCACCTTTTTTGATAAAAGCAAAAGTACCTATGATTTTCTTTCCTTTCTGAACCATAAAAATACTTCCTCCTTTTTCTAATATTTCTGATTGTGGATTACTCAGAACAAGTTCATCATAGGGTTCCACTTCAAAATAAGCTTCAAGCCATTCTACATTTAACGCTTTAAAAGCTTTAGTATCTGAGGTTTGGAAAGGACGAAAATTAATGGATTCAGCCATTACCAGTCATATCTTCAGGACGTACCCAAGCATCAAACTCTTCCGCGGTTAAATAACCGAGAGCCAAACTGGCTTCCTTAAGGGTTGATCCTTCAGCGTGGGCTTTGTTTGCAATTTCAGCTGCTTTGTAATAACCTATTTTGGTATTTAAAGCGGTTACTAACATCAGAGAGTTGTTTACTAATTCTTGAATTCTATCATGGTTAGGTTCTATGCCAAGAACGCAGTTGTCGGTAAAACTGACACAGGCATCACCCAAAAGACGAGCCGATTGTATAATGTTAGCAGCCATAAGGGGTTTAAATACATTCAATTCATAGTGCCCTTGAGTACCAGCTATAGTAATTGTGACATCATTTCCCATTACTTGAGCACAAACCATAGTCAAGGCTTCACACTGGGTTGGATTTACTTTTCCGGGCATAATAGAACTTCCGGGTTCATTTGCTGGAATTAGGAGCTCACCAATTCCTGAACGTGGTCCTGAAGCCATCATACGAATGTCATTTGCAATTTTGTTTAGGGACACTGCCAGTTGTTTTAAGGCACCGTGAGTCTCTACAATAGCATCGTGAGCAGCAAGAGCTTCAAATTTGTTTTCGGCGCTCTTAAACGGCATTTTTGTGAATTTTGCAATGTATTCAGCTACTTTATCTGAATATCCTTTGGGAGTATTGATTCCAGTTCCTACAGCAGTTCCTCCTAAGGCCAATTCTGAAAGGTGGTCTAATGTATTTCTTAGCGCTTTAATTCCATGATCTAATTGGGAAACATAGCCTGAAAATTCTTGCCCTAAAGTCAGGGGAGTTGCGTCCATAAGATGAGTACGTCCAATTTTAACTACATTCTTGAAGGCTTCTGATTTTTGGTGCAATGCATTTCTTAGTTTTTGAACTCCTGGGATTGTAGTTTCTACTACTTCTTTATATGCTGCGATATGCATGCCAGTAGGGAAGGTGTCGTTTGAGGATTGAGATTTGTTAACATCGTCATTAGGTGCAAGGGTTTTACCACCATCACCTAAAGTATTTCCGGCGAGAACATGAGCTCGATTAGCAATTACTTCATTGACATTCATGTTGCTTTGTGTTCCAGAACCTGTCTGCCAAATTACTAATGGGAATTGGTCGGTGTGCTTACCTTCTAGAATTTCATCACAAACCTGTGAAATTAAATCTCTTTTGGATTGTTCCAAAACACCAAGTTCATGATTGGTATAGGCTGCTGCTTTTTTGAGATAGGCAAAACCATAAATAATTTCTTGAGGCATTGAAGCAGTAGCTCCAATCTTAAAATTAGAACGAGATCTTTCTGTTTGTGCTCCCCAGTATACGTTCATTGGAACTTGTACTTCTCCTAAGGTATCTTTTTCAACTCGGTATTCCATAATATTGGATTTTAAGCAAAAATACTAGGTTTGAGAGAAACCTGTTTATATGGATTGTTTTTTTTGAAAAAAAATCAATTGAATAAGCAGGTATTGGAAAAAAACTAAAAAAAATCATTATTTTTGGAGCATAAAACAACCACATGTTTGAATTTGATCAATACCTCGGATTTATTTCTTTCTTAACCATTCTTACAATTGGATTTTGGTTAATGATTTTTTTATTGACTTTTGTTATACCTTATTGGTTAATTGGTGCTATCAGAGAGTACCTTAAGTACGGGGGAGATAAAGAGAAATATTTAAAAGAACAAGAAAAATAAAAAAAAGGGCTTTAAGCCCTTTTTTTAGTTTTAAAAATCTTCTCCTCCTCCGTCGCCAGAGTCAAAGTTGTCCCCTCTGTTATTTCTTCGTCGTTGATTTTTACGCTCATTAATTTTGTAGGTAAAAGTAAATATATAAGTCGGCCGTCTCCATTGAAATTCAGTGTAGTTTCTGAAGTCAGCGGTTTCAGTAGTACTTTTTCTTCTTGAGGAATTTAAAATATCACTAGCCTGAAAAGACAATGTTGCTTTGTCTTTAAACATCGATTTGTTTAAAGCTCCAGAAAACGTTAAAACCCCTTTGGATTCTGTTTGAGCGTTGGCTCTAGGTCCAAAATAAAAACCTCTCAATTGGGTATTGATCCCAAAAGGTAAAGGGAAGCTACTATTTACTCTGGCAAACCAACTAATAATTTCTCGGTCAAGAGGAACCCCCTTGTAAGAACCTATAGTTTCTGAATTGAAAATATTAAAATTACCACTTATCCTCACTTTTCGTTTCGGCGTATAGGTCAAAGTAAATTCTGTTCCTGTTCTAGCATTTTCTGAAAGATTTACAGAGGTAGATCTGAATTCGGGGAGTTCAACTAAAGGATCTTGACTTACGACAACCAATTCTCCAGTCGCTTCAGTGATACGTTCAATTACTTGAGTAGCTTTTTGATAATATACAGACCCGTTAAATGTAAATTTATCCCATCTTTTCAGGTATCCCAAATCGACTAAATTAGAGTAGGAGGGATCCAGATCGGGGTTTCCTTGTCTAAAAAAAGTTAAACTTGTCAGTGATCTAAATGGATTTAGAGACCAAGATCGAGGGCGTCTTACACGTCTACTGTATCCTAAGGTTACATTCTCTTTTTCATTAAATTCATAGGATAGGTTTAATGTAGGAAACCAATCAGTATAATCTTTTTCTTTGTAGATGTTTGCAGTTTTCTGATCAATCTCAATATGAGTTTTTTCCATACGGAGCCCCATTAGATAAGAGAATTGATCAATTTTCTGGCCGAATTGTGTGTAGGCTGCATTTACATTTTGAGTAAAGCCTAAGAAGTTTGTCAGTTGAATATTTTGAGTTTTTCCAGAATCTAATAAATCAAAAACATTGTAATCTGTTTCTTGAAAACTAAAGTTTCCACGATAACCTAATTCAAATTGGGTATTTTCATTTATGGGCCAAACATAATCCAATTGTAAAAGGGTTCTCTTTTGTTCCTCTGTGGTGCTAGACTCTTGGTTAAAAGTGCTGGTGTTTTCTGCAAGATCATTTTCGTCTTCACCACTGATTTCAGATTGAAATTCGATGACTAATTCATGGCCTTTATCATTAAATTTTTTGGTAAAGTTAGCGGTGAACTGCTGCGAATTATCAATTTCTTCTTCAAATTGGTAACGTCCAAAACGATCAATAATAATTCCATTAGCACTTAAATTTTCAATTTCAGTAGTATTGGTACTTCCATTATCACTTCTTCTGATAAAACCACTCACAGTTAAAGAAGTATTATCATCAAATAAGTACTCTGCACCTAAATTTAAAAATACACTCTTACGATTCCTTTCGTAATCGCGATCTTCATTAACAAATCGAACTGGATTAAAGTTTTCACTTTCAAAAATCCCACCTCCTCTTGATTCTGAATCCCTGTAAGAGGTCGTACTGAAAATATTTATTTTTTTTGTTCTCCAGTTTAGAGTTGCGTTTCCTCCATAGGTAGTAGGGAAACCTCCGTTTAAAATGATGGATCCATTGAACCCTTCCAATTCCTCTTTCTTTAAAATAATATTAAGAATCCCGGCTGTTCCAGACGCTTCATAGCGTGCGGAAGGAGAAGTAACTACTTCTACCTTTTCAATAGATTCTGCAGGCAGAGATCGAAGTCCTTGTGGCCCAGAAAGACCAACTAAGCCTGAAGGTTTTCCGTTAATTAAAATTCGAACGTTTTCGTTTCCTCGCAGCGCAATGTTTCCTTCAACATCTACAGAAACAGAAGGTACATTATCTAAAACATCTGCAACAGAACCACCTCTGACAGTAATGTCTTTACCTACATTATAAATCCTTTTATCTAGTCGAATTTCTACCTCCGTCCGTTCTCCTACAAGTTCTACTTCATTTAAAGACTCTGCAGCGATATCCAATTCGAACTTTCCAAAATTTTCTGAATTCGTTATTGTTCGATCTAGCAGTGTAATTTTATCAAAACCTATGTATTCAATGGTTACATTGTATTTTCCTGGAAAAATTTCTAAATCAAACTTTCCATTAACATCAGTAATTCCACCCTGTATTCGATCTGGAAAATTTTCATTAACCAGAGAAAGGGTAGCATATTCAAGAGGTTCTTGAGTTTCTTTATCTAGTACGATCCCTGTGATTTTGATTTTAGGAGCATTACCAGTATTTGGTGGTCCAGAGGGTCTTTGTCCATAAAGATTGATAAGGGATCCTAGTAGGAGGCAGGCAATAAGGTTTTTTTTCATAGTTGTTTTTAAACCACTTTGACCAAATGAAGCTTCGGTGGTTTAACGTCCTTTCAAAAAAGTTTCAAGATTTTCTATAGGCCTCGCTAAAACTCCTTCTGTGTCGGTAATTACTATTGGTCGTTCTATGAGTTTTGGAAACTGAATCATAGCTTTAAGAATTTCATTTTCAGTAAATTGACTATGATTACTAAGGGATTTCCAATCGGCTTCATTTTTCCTTAAAATCTCACTTGGAAGTTTTTTTATTTTTTTTAAAATGGCTTGAAGACTTTCTTCTGTAAACTCTTGTTCAAAATAATTCACCACAAGTACCTCTAGACCATGATCGGTTAGGTAGTTTAAAGCTTCTCTAGATTTTCTACATCTAGGATTGTGATAGATTGTATACATTTTGACTAAAAAAAAACTACCCGAAGGTAGTTTTAAGTGTTATTTTATTTTGTCAACAACTGCTTTAAAGGCATCTGGATGATTCATTGCTAAATCTGCTAGAACCTTTCTGTTGAGGTCAATATTATTTGCTTTAACCTTACCCATGAATTGGCTGTAAGACATGCCGTGAAGTCTTGCGGCAGCATTTATACGAGAAATCCAAAGGGCTCTAAAGTTACGTTTTTTGGTCTTACGGTCTCTGTAAGCATAAAGCATCGCTTTATCTACCGCATTTTTAGCAACTGTCCAAACGTTTTTACGACGTCCGAAGAAACCTTTTGCTTGTTTTAAAATTTTCTTTCTTCTTGCTCTTGAAGCAACTGAATTTACTGATCTTGGCATTTCTAATTGTTTTTTGAAGGAGGCGGTATTACTACACTTAAAGGCCTGACTTCGGGTTAATTATTATGGTGAACCGTTATTTAAATTAATCGTAATTGAAGCTTGATGTTTTTTTCATCGCTTTTATGAACCAACCCATCATGGGTCAATTTCAACTTTCTTTTCTTTGATTTTTTGGTTAAGATGTGACTCTTAAACGCGTGCTTTCTTTTGATTTTACCGCTACCGGTAAGTTTAAATCTTTTTTTAGCACTCGATTTTGTTTTCATTTTTGGCATGACTCCTCTTTTTATTTTTTCTTTGGAGCAATAAAGATGGTCATCTTTTTACCCTCCAAAATTGGCATTTGTTCTACTTTTCCTAACTCTTCAAGATCTTGTGCTAAACGTAGCAATAAGATTTGACCTTTTTCTTTAAACACAATTGAACGCCCTTTGAAAAATACAAAGGCTTTTAGTTTAGCTCCTTCTTTCAGAAATTTTTCAGCATGTTTCTTTTTGAATTCGTAATCATGTTCATCTGTATTCGGACCAAAACGAATTTCTTTTATGATAATTTTACTTGTTTTGGCCTTTAAAGACTTTTCTCTTTTTTTCTGTTCGTACAAGAATTTTTTATACTCTAATATTTTACATACGGGAGGCGAAGCTTTTGGTGAAATTTCAACTAGGTCTAGTTCCAATTCTTGGGCTAATACTAATGCTTTGCTGAGTGAGTAAACACCGACTTCAACATTATCACCAACTAGTCTAACCTCTTGCGCGGTAATCTTTTGATTAATGCGATGAGGATCTACTTTAATTACCCTTCCAGGGCGATTCGTTCTTCGTCTACGTATTGCTATGTCTTCTTGTTTTTAGTTAAACATTAAAAGTAGCTTGACTACTTTTTATTTCATTATTTAATTTTTCCACGAGGTTTTCTAGGCTAAAACTACCTAAATCACCTTCATGATGCTTTCTTAAAGAAACAGTGTTTTCAGTTGCTTCTTTTTCTCCCAGTATGATCATATAAGGCACTTTGGTGATTTCTGATTCTCGAATCTTCTTCCCAATGGTCTCATTTCGATCATCTAAGAGGGCGCGAATTTCGTGATTTTCCAAGAAACTTAAAACTTTTAAGGCGTAATTTTTATATTTTTCGCTCACACAGAGAATATTTACTTGATTTGGCATTAACCAAAGCGGGAAATTTCCACCAGTATGTTCTAAAAGAATTGCAACAAAACGTTCTAAACTTCCGAATGGAGCTCGGTGAATCATGACGGGTCTGTGGTACTCATTATCACTTCCTTTATATTGAAGTTCAAAACGTTCTGGGAGGTTATAATCTACTTGGATGGTTCCTAATTGCCATTGGCGACCAAGTGCGTCTTTCACCATGAAATCCAGTTTGGGGCCGTAAAAAGCAGCTTCTCCGGTTTCGATAACGTAATCTAAGTTTTTTTCTTTGGCAGCACTAAGGATTGCTTGTTCTGCTAATTCCCAATTTTTGGTAGATCCAATATATTTTTCTGGTTTTTCAGGATCGCGTAAGGAAACTTGTGCCGTAAAGTCATCAAAACCTAATGAACTAAAAACATAAAGCACCAAGTCGATTACATTTTTAAATTCTTCATCTAACTGTTCTGGCATACAGAAAATATGAGCATCATCTTGGGTGAAGCCTCGAACACGAGTTAAACCGTGTAGTTCACCACTTTGTTCATATCGGTAAACCGTTCCAAATTCTGCATATCGTTTGGGAAGATCTCTGTAGCTCCATGGTTTTGCATTGTAGATTTCACAATGGTGAGGACAATTCATGGGTTTGAGTAAAAACTCCTCTCCTTCAGCAGGGGTGTGTATTGGTTGGAAGCTATCGGCTCCGTATTTTTCGTAATGTCCCGAAGTCATATAGAGTTCCTTGTTTCCGATATGAGGGGAAATTACTTGCTCATAGCCTGCTTTTGCCTGTGCTTTTTTCAAGAAAGTTTCTAATCTATCACGAAGTGCGGCTCCTCTTGGTAGCCACAGAGGAAGCCCTTGACCTACTTTTTTCGAAAAAGTAAAAAGGTCTAATTCCTTCCCTAATTTACGATGATCTCTTTTTTTTGCCTCTTCAACCTTTTCAAGGTATTCGGTAAGTTCTTTTTGTTTAGGAAAAGAAATACCATAAATCCGAGTTAGTTGAGGTTTGGTCTCATCACCTCTCCAATAAGCTCCCGCTATATTGGTCAGTTTGACAGCCTTAATTACTCCAGTTTGAGGAATATGACCTCCCCGACAGAGATCGGTAAAGTCTGCATGGTCACAAAAAGTAATCGTACCATCCTCTAGGTTTTCAATTAATTCAACTTTGAATGGATTGTTTTGTTTTTGGTAGTATGCCATAGCCTCCGCTTTAGTACTACTACGCATTTTAAATTCGAATTTTTCTCGTGCAAACTCCAGCATTTTCTTTTCTATGGCAACTAAATCCTTTTCAGTAAGATTTTCATCGCCAAAGTCGGCATCGTAATAAAATCCATTTTCAATAGCGGGACCTATGGTCAACTTACAGTTTGGGTAAAGTGCCAAAAGCGCTTGTGCTAAGACGTGTGCAGAGGAATGCCAAAATGCAGTTTTTCCTTCTTTATCGTTCCAAGTAAAAAGTTGAATATTTCCGTCTTCGTGCAAAGGGGTAGTCGCTTCTACAGTTTGTGAGTTGAATTTAGCAGACAGCACATTACGGGCCAATCCTTCACTGATACTCTGTGCGACTTCAAAAGGAGTAGTTCCTTTTGGGTAGGAGCGAATCGATTGGTCAGGAAAACGAATTTCAATCATAGTTTTATTCAATGGACGACAAAGATAAGTGGTCTCTTGATAGCACGCAATCGATTCTTCAAAGTTTTGTTTTGCGTTCACCTAATAAGGCATTGACTAAGGTTCTAATCCCAGAAAAACCATAATAAAAAGAAACGATCAAAAAGAGAATTCCTGCGATGAGCACAGGGACGTAAAGTGGATGTGCTTGATTTTTAAAGGCTTGATGAACTACCACTGGGCCAATAAATGCACACAGCAAAAACAAGCTCATTTTTTTTAATCCTTTTTGAAGTAGTGGTTTGTTCATGGGTAGTCTCTTTATACAAATTTAAGAAAGTGAATTCAGAAAGGGAGTACGAAAGTGTTTTTCAATTCTTTAATTCTTAATGAATTAGTTCAAGGGTTTATAGATTTAAGTTCGTTACTTCCTAAGTATTGCTTTTGACTAAAGGGATAACAACTTTCCCGATTAGTTCGATGGCATTCATGAGTTTTTTGTGCGGCATACCAACATCCATTTGAAAAGTAAATCGTGAAATACCATCTAGACTGGCACTGTGTCTGACTATTTTTTCAGCAACTTCTTCTGGACTACCGATGACTAAGGCACCAGTAGGACCATTTTGGGCGTTGAATCGTTCCATAGAAACAGGGGGAAATCCGCGCTCTTTTCCTATTCTGGTAAACATTTCTTCGTATCCAGGATAATAGTCGCCTACTGCTTCTTCTTTAGTTTTAGCTACGTATCCTAAGGAATGCAAGCCTACTTTTAAGCGTTCTTCTGGATGACCAGCTGCTCTTCCTGCATTTTTATATAAATCAACTAAAGGCCGAAAGCGATGCGTTTCTCCACCAATGATGGCAATCATAAGAGGTAAACCCATTTCACCAGCTCGGACAAAAGAAGCTGGTGTTCCACCTACGCCTAACCAGATAGGAAGTTGTTTTTGTATTGGTCTGGGATAAATGGCTTGATTGACTAATTCAGGTCTGAATCTGCCCTTCCAATTTATAATTTCATTTTTGTTGATATCTAAAAGTAAATTGAGATTTTCTGAAAAAAGAGCGTCGTAATCATTAAGATTCAAGCCAAAAAGCGGAAAAGCTTCCGTGAATGAGCCTCTTCCAGCTACAATTTCTGCCCGTCCGTTGGATATTAAATCAAGTGTGGCGTAGTTCTGAAAAATCCGAACAGGGTCCATAGCACTGAGCACAGTAACTGCACTTGTGAGTCGAATACGTTTAGTCCTTGATGCAGCACCAGCTAAAATCATAGATGGAGCAGAATCTAGAAATTCTTTCCGGTGATGTTCACCTATTCCAAATATATCTAGACCGACCTCATCTGCGAGAACAATTCGCTCAATCAATTCTTGCATTGCTGTTGCTCGAGAGATGGAAGAATCGCGTGGAGTTGCTGCAAAACTATCAATACCAATTTCCATTTATTTTTTTTGTAATTAAGTTACAAAGCTAATTGAAAAAAGAAAGTAGTGTCTTGATCGACGTGGGAGTTTTGAAGAATGTATTTGAGAGTCAGAATTTATTAGAAAAAAATCTTTTTGGCTACACGAACAATGGAAAGCTCATGAGATTTTTATTTAAAATTAAAAAATGGTTTTGGATTCCATTAATCTTTTATCCATACGGGTTTAAAATTTGATTCATGGTCTTGACCAATTATATCCTTATACAATTCTGGACGACGTGCATTTCTGTATCTATAACCTCCTGAAAGTGAAATTTTGTCTTTGCTAATGGTTGTCATCGCAATGTCGTTTTCAAATGACCTTACTTCAGTAAGAATCTCACCAAAGGGATCAATTATCATGGAATTTCCATTTTTTAAATGTTCTCCATCATATCCAATTGGGTTTGTAAAAGCATAATAAACACCATTGTCATAAGCTCTCGCAGGCAACCATCGCATTAACCATGCTCTTCCTTTAGGTCCATCAAACTCTGATCTCAAAGAAACAGGGTCTAATTCCCTATTTTGCCAAAATGTATCCTCCACATAGCCTCTGCCTGGCATTGCTGACGGGGTACAGCAGGTGACATGCGGCGCGAAAATTAATTCAGCACCCAATAAGGTTGTGGCTCTTACGTTTTCAATAACATTGTTGTCATAACAAATTAAAATTCCGCATTTCCAGCCAAGTAAATCAAACACTACATAATCATTCCCTGGACTTATGTGTTTGCTGATAAATGGATGTAATTTCCTAAACTTTGCTACAACTTGCCCTTTATTCACACACAGATACGTATTGAACAGTTGATCATTTTCTTTTTCCACTAGTCCGGCAAGAATGGGAATATCGTATTTTTTGGATATGGAGAGAAGCCTTTTGGTACTATTCCCGTTTGGAACCTCTTCTGCCAAAGTGGTTAATTCTGCTAAATTTAAATCTTTTGTGAAAGTATAGGCAGTGATTGACATTTCATGAAAACTGATTACATCTGCATCACTTAATTTAGCTTTCTTCGTTAGCTGATCAATAATTGATAAATTATAATCCTTATCCCCATCTTTTGGTTCGAATTGAGCTACTGCGATTTTCATGTTTTACTGATGCTGTTTGTTATAAAAATAGTGATTGACTATAGCAAGCTATTATTGCTTCTGCTTTATTCGTGGTACTTATCTAGTTTGTAAACTGTAATATATTACTTTTTATAATTAGGGTGGTGACTTTCCATTATTTGTTGGACGTTTTGTTGTTAATCTGAGTTAAAGCCAATTTAATAGGTATCCGTACTTAGATCAAGATTATAAATGCTATTGACTACTAGTACCTTTTACTAGTTGCCCTTGATCTTCTTATTCATCAGTAAATATTGAGGTTGGCTTAAGACCAACGTTCAGTATAAGAATAGTAGCCGATTGCGTGGCATATTCCTGTCAAGCTACACAAAAGATGAAGCGGGCTACAACCCTTGAATTTACTACTGTTTCGGCTATTATTTTTATACATTGTTAGCAAATGTTTTTTATTTATTTTTCCCAATGCTTTTTATTATTCCGCTAATTAGTGCTATCTGTACTGTTTTATTTTCTTTTTCTAAATAAAAAATATAGGTACTATTTGTTCCAACTATTTCAACTTTCGATTCATCTCCGTTTATAAATTTTATTCGGTCATTATA
>JAFMMH010000009.1 GCA_017851655.1 Flavobacteriaceae bacterium | reverse complement strand
TCCAAGAAGCTCCGGTTCTGGCATCTTTTCTCTTCCCAGAGTACGTTCACTTTGCTTACTCCGCTCAATAAAAATAGATTTAATATCTGAAGAACCTACTGTAAATCGTCCAAGTATCGTTTGATCGGGATTTGAAATACCATAAAAATTACCAATTAACGCAGTAGGTAATGGAGCATTTAAGCCGCTATTGTTATCTACTAAATCTTTGACCGTTTTAAAATAATTGTAAGATTCTTCAGAGATGTTTAACTTGATAACTTCCATAAGAACATCCTGATTAGATATGTAAGGAAGCCTTGCTACAATCAAATCTGAAACTAATTTACCATTAGTGAATTGGTCATCAAAGACGATGACTTCATCATTGTAACTGATCTTCCAGCAAAGTTGATCACAGCTGTAAGTGTAATATTCTTTCGTCAGCAACGGGTTATTTATTTGAGACAAGCATTCACCATCTCTAAGAACACCGTTTTCGCATATTTTACAATACAATTCTTTCTGATAGGCTCTGTATTGGTATAAAAAAAAGTTTCTCTCCTCCGGAGGATCCTGGAAATTAATTTTAATTTCATGCCCTGGTATATACCCTCCATAGCCTTCATCATAGGTCATTTCAATATTAAAATTTTGGTAAATATCGAGAATGGGTACCGTAATTGGGGTAACTTCAGTAGTAGAACGAAAAACTGAACCATTAGGTAATGTTACCTCAACTTCCCATCGTGAACCAGGTGTAATCGCAAATTCCTCAGAGATGATATAAACTTTATCTTGCTCTACGAATGAAAAGCGCTCCTTTGTGTCTGAATTGATCAAGTCAATAGCACAACCGGAAATGAATTTTGATTTGTATTCTCCGAATTCGATAATTGTTTGATCTACAGTAATATTGGTTGTTCCAGGAACTGTTGTAGCCAATGCATTTATTATGATCAAATTTTCTTTAAAATCAAAAACTGGAGGAATGGGGTCTATACAAGAAAAAAAAATAAAAACGATTAAAAATAAATTGCCGTACTTTAAAATGTTTTTATAAAAAAGAAAATAATTTTTCAAAAAAATATTATTAATTTCTAAAAGTATAAAACCAAAGTTTATAAATAAGTTAAATCAACAATAATTATTAATGAAACCAAAAAAAATTATATACCTTCTTTTCGTTTTCGGGATCTTTTCTTCTGATCTTATTGCTCAAGAATATGGGATTCAACTCTATAGCCTAAGAAACCATTTCTCTAAAAATATTGAGCAATCTTTAAAAACGATTTCAGATTGGGGGATTGAAACCATTGAAGGCGGTGACACCTACGGCATGGAAGAGGCTGAATTTAGATCTTTATTAGCCAAATACAAGCTCAATCCAATTAGTATAGGTGCGAGTTATGAAGAATTAAGGGACAATCCAGAAGCTGTAGCAGAAAAAGCATTACGCTACGGTGCTCGCTTTGTAATGTGTTCTTGGATTCCTCATGATGGAACTCGATTTGATATTGAAAACACTAAAGCTGCGGTTAAAATTTTCAATGAATCAGGAGCAATATTAAAACGAGAAGGAATCACATTGGCATATCATGCCCATGGATACGAATTCAGACCCTATGAATATGGTACTCTATTTGACTATATGGCGCAAAATGCTAAAAACTTTTCCTTAGAAATGGATGTGTTTTGGATTACTCACGGTGGAGAAGACCCCATTAAACTCCTTGAAAAATATCCGGACTTTGTCGTAATGCTTCACCTAAAAGACATGCAAAAAGGGATTAAAGGAAATGATACTGGATCCGAGAATGTGGAAACTAATGTTGTTTTAGGCCAGGGGCAAATAGATATTGCTGGGATTGTTCAAAAGGCTCATAGTCAGGGAATTCGTTATATGTTTATTGAAGATGAGTCCTCTCGAGTGATCGAACAAGTTCCTCAAAGTCTCGCCTTTTTAAAAGGAATATCTATTAAGTAAAATCCTGTGGTAGGGGATGTCTCCATCCCTCTCGATAGGGTCTTTTTAAAAGACTCGTAGCCTCTGGATCATTTTTAACCAGTCTGAGAAGCGGGTCATACTCAAGTGGTCTTCCCAATTTCATGGATATATTGGCTAAGATGCAACTTGCAGAAGAACGGTGTCCCTCTTCTATATTTGCAATAGGTTGATGCTTTTCTTCAATGGCCTGAAGAAAATCAAGCATATGAAGTCGTGTTGCTGGAGCTGCATGCAATTCAATATTCTTCTCAACCAAGTCCTCAGGATATTGCTCGCGTTCATAAAGACAGTCTTTATGTATTTTTTTTCCTGAGGAATTTGGGGTAAAATCGTACTGCATCGGACTACCTGCCAATGTTCCATGTTCGCCATAAATTTTAAAAGCCCAAGGATACTCTGGATCTACAGGAGTTCCCCAAGTACGATGCTGCCATATACAATTAAGATTCTCATACTCAAAAACCGCTGTTTGAGTATCAGAGATGTTGGACTTCCCTTCTTTTTGGATCAAAATTCCTCCTTGAGAGGATATCTTATTGGGCCAGTCTAAATCCAACAACCACCGGGTAGCATCAAACATATGCACACACATATCACCAACAATACCATTGCCATATTCCATAAAAGCACGCCACCAACCCCTATGAGGTAATCCATCATATGGCCTTAGTGGCGCTGGTCCTGTCCAAAGATCATAATCCAAATACGAAGGTACTTCTTGCAAAGCTGGATTGGCGTTAGAACGCATATGATAATAACAACAAAGCTCAACATGTGCAATTTTTCCTAAAAGTCCAGCGTCAATAATGTTTCGTTTTGCTTCAACTAGATGCGGAGTATTTCTTCTTTGCAAACCTACTTGCACAATCTTATTCAATTTTTTTGAAGCAGCCACAACTGATTCTCCCTCAACAACGTCAACACTGATCGGTTTTTGGAGATAAACATGGGCGCCAGATTTCATTGCTTCAATTGCTTGTAAAGCATGCCAATGATCTGGTGTCCCGATTAACACAATATCCAATTCGTGTCGTGCTAGCATTTCTCGATAATCCTTATACAATTGGGGACGCTTTAAATTATACTGCCTGCTTTGAACCAAATCTGCAGCCTCATCTAATTGTCTTTGATCTACATCACACAAACAAACTACTTCGATTTTTGTGACTTGCATCAAACGAAAAAGGTCACTTTTCCCATACCATCCAGTTCCAATCAGCCCAACACGATATCTTTTTGTTGGATTCATGAGATCAAATCCATAAACTCCAAAGCTTGAAAGCACAAGGGATGCAAAAGCTCCTTTTAGAAAATGCCTTCTATTTACGTAAAAAGTCTTGCCTTCCATATCTATAATTCCCAATTATTTCAATTAAATTTAATAACTAAGAGCAAATTACCTAAAACATTTTGATCATGATTTATTATTCCCGTTATATCTCTTTAAGTTTTATTTTTATTTTGTTCGGATGTCAATCCGATGAGAAAAATCAAATTAGTAATGATCAAATATTGTGGTACGAACAGGCTGCTAAGCAGTGGGAAGAGGCCTTGCCTATCGGAAATGGACGCCTTGGAGCAATGGTTTTTGGAGACCCAATCTCCGAACGAATTCAACTAAACGATGATTCCCTTTGGCCAAAAGATTTAAATTGGGAGCATCCAGATGGTCGTCCAGCAGATTTAAAAGAAATTCGTAAGCTGCTGATTGACGGAGATATTCAAGCAGTTGACTCCCTTTTAGTTCAAAAGTTTTCTAGAAAAACTGTTGTACGATCTCATCAAACTTTAGGGGATCTATTTATAAATCTTGATCATACAGAAATTTCAAATTATAAAAGAAGTCTCAATTTGACCAATGCAATTATCGATATTCAATACCAAACTGAAGGGTATAATGTTTTTCAAAGTGCTTATGCTTCTAACCCTCACCAAGCAATCATCATAACTATAAAAAGTGAGCACCCCGAAGGATTAAATGGTACAATTTCTCTAAAACGTCCGGATGATGAAGGAATCAAAACTGCTAATACTATTACTAAAGATGGGAATCTGATCATGGAAGGTGAAGTAACCCAACGCAAAGGATCCTTTGATTCCAAGCCAGCACCAATACTTAAAGGAGTCAAATTTCAGACTTTAGTTCAACCAAAAAATTCTGATGGAATTATTGTCGCAAAAGATGATTTTTTAGAACTCAATGGTGTACATGAATTAGAGCTAAAAGTTATTTCCAATTCTTCTTACTACCATGAGGATTACTATTCACAAAATGATAAAAATCTTACTGATTTAAATGCACTTTCTTTAAATGAAATCAGAAGAATTCATATTGAAGATCATCAATCTTTGTTCAATAGACTTCAGCTTGATTTGATTACAGATAATGCATTACAAAAAATTCCAACTGATGAACGCCTCAAGGCTGTAAAACAAGGAGTAATGGATGTAGAGCTTCAAGAGACTTTATTTCATTTTGGACGTTATCTACTCATCGCGTCTTCAAGGGAAGGAACTTTACCTGCAAATCTTCAAGGCTTATGGAATCCTCATATCAATGCTCCATGGAATGCAGATTACCATCTCAACATCAATTTACAAATGAATTATTGGTTAGCAAACCTAACTCAACTGGATGAACTCAATACTCCTTTGTTTGATTTCGTAGATCGTCTTATTGAGAGTGGAAAAAAAACAGCCGAAATAAATTTCGGAACACGAGGTTCATTTTTACCTCATGCAACTGACTTGTGGGGACCTACATGGCTTAGAGCTCCAACAGCATATTGGGGAGCTTCATTTGGTGCAGGAGGGTGGATGGTTCAACATTATTGGCAGCACTATCTGTTCACACAAGATCTTGAATTCTTAGAACAAAGAGGATTTCCAGCCATAGAGGCGGTTGCGCAATTTTATAGCGATTGGTTAATTGAAGATATACGAGATGGAAGTCTTATTGCAGCTCCCTCCACATCACCTGAAAATAGATATTTAGATAGTCAAGGAAATCCTGTAGCCAGTTGTCTAGGTAGTGCAATGGATCAGCAGGTTGTGACAGAAGTTTTTTCAAATTACCTGAAGGCAACCTCTATTTTAGAAATAGAAAACGAATGGACAAAAAGAATTAAAAATCAACTCGATCAACTCCGCCCGGGATTTCAATTAGGAACAGATGGGAGAATATTAGAATGGGATCGGGAATATGAGGAGCTAGAGCCTGGACACCGACACATGTCACATCTTTATGGATTTCATCCAGGGGATCAGGTGAGTCTATCTGAAACTCCTGAACTTTTTGAAGCTGTCCGAAAAACTTTGGATTTCAGGCTAGAAAATGGTGGTGCAGGGACTGGATGGAGTCGTGCCTGGCTTATCAATTGTGCTGCACGCTTAATGGATGGAAATATGGCACAAGAACATATTCAACTTCTTTTAGAAAAGTCAATCTTTTTAAATCTTTTTGATGCACACCCCCCTTTTCAAATCGACGGGAATTTTGGTTATACTGCTGGAGTCGCTGAAATTTTGATCCAATCACACGAACCAGGAATTATCCGTTTGCTCCCTGCCCTACCCCCCAATTGGAAAAATGGAAAAGTAAAAGGTCTAAAGGCACGAGGAAATATTAACGTAGATCTTGAATGGGAAACCAATAAATTGAAATATGTTAGATTAATATCTAAAAACAATTCTAAAATTGATCTTATTTACAACGGAAAAAGTATTCCAATAAACTTAGAGGCTGGGATTCCAAAAAAGCTTGCGCTGTAAAGCAATTAATTTGATCAATCTGATAAAAATCCAATGAATTCTAGAATTCCAATATCAAAAATTCATCCCAAAGAAAATGTGGGGGTTGCTTTGGATAATCTTTCAGAGGGGCATACCGTTGAATTTGATTCATCCACTTTCAGATTAGTTGATAATATCCCGTTGAAACATAAATTTGCAAGTATTAAATTTCATCAAAACGATCCCGATAAAGCAGGAGCTACTGTTTTAAGTTTAGGGTGTCAGCATTCAGAAATTTCTATATTCAAAGAAGCCCTTACAGATTTACAAAAAGGAAATGAAAAACCCGTTTTAATATTTGATCAGCAAACGGAAGGCACCGTAGATTCATTTTTATCTAAAATCATTAAAAGTTCTTTTAAAGAGATTAAAAGAACATCCGCACCACTTTCCAAACTGACCATAGGACTTGAGTGTGGTGGCTCAGATGGTTTTTCTGAAATTACGGCCAACCCCACTCAGGGGGAGGTTTCCGATTTTACATCGGATCTAGGAGCTAAAACAATTTTAGCAGAATTTCCTGAAGGTGCTGGTGTAGAGCAAGAGCTGGTAAACCGATGTGCTACAGAATCCCTAGAAAATACCTTTTTATAACTACTGAAACAGTATGAAAATGCTACTGAAAACTGGTCAAAAATGATCCTTAAAAAATAAAATAACATGAAATACAGAAGATTTGGAAGAACAAATTGGCAACTTAGTGAAATAGGCTACGGTATGTGGGGCATGGGTGGATGGAAAGAATCTGACGATATCCAATCTATGGAATCCTTAAGTCTAGCGGTAGAAAAAGGAGTCAATTTTTTTGATACTGCCTGGGGATATGGAGAAGGACATAGTGAACGCCTTTTGGGTAAATTGTTAAAAAACTGTCCAAATAAAAAACTCTATACAGCAAGTAAAATTCCTCCAAAAAATTTTAAATGGCCAGCAAAACCCCATTACACTTTTGCTGAATCATATCCTGAAGAGCATATTCGAGATTACACTGAAAAAACATTGAGGAATTTAGATCAAGAACAAATTGATCTCATGCAATTTCACACCTGGGACGATGGTTGGGCAACTAACGAAGAATGGCAACGTACAGTAGAAAATTTAAAAAAGGAAGGTAAAATTGCCGCAATGGGAATTAGCATGAACCGATGGGAACCAGAAAATGGAATTAAAGCCCTTGAAACTGGAGTAATAGACGCAATTCAAGTCATCTACAATATATTTGATCAAGCTCCAGAGGATCATCTTTTCCCTTTTTGTGAAAGCAATGACATTGCAGTCATTGCACGAGTTCCT
The DNA here is from genome assembly GCA_017851655.1 of Flavobacteriaceae bacterium. GTDB lineage: Bacteria > Bacteroidota > Bacteroidia > Flavobacteriales > Flavobacteriaceae > MS024-2A. The sequence continues at coordinate 35,792 of JAFMMH010000009.1, read as the reverse complement.
TTTGATGAAGGGACACTCACTGGAAATATCACTCGTGAAACCACTTTTCCTGAAGGCGACTGGAGGGGAACCTATTTTGTGCCAGAAAACCTAAATGCAAGTGCAGACAGAGCCGACTTACTTCGACCTTTAATTCCTGCTGATTCTGATATGGCTCGTATGGCACTCAAGTTTATTTTAGAAAATAAAACTATAGGTACGATCATTCCGGGAATGCGCAAACAACGTAATGTATTAGCAAATACCAGTACTAGTGATGGAATACCTCTTGATAGTGAACTTTATGCGCAATTGAGAACTCACAGATGGGATAGAAAACCCACTACTTGGTCTCAATAAGAAACATACTCATCTGATAGATTAAATAAAAATCCAAAAACATACAAAATGAACCTTAAAAATATACCAAGTAAAGAACTGATGCCGGGATATCACGGTCAAATGATTCACGGCCAACAAATAACTTGGGCCTTTTGGACAGTAGAGGAAGGAGCTGAAGTACCGGAACATAAACATCACCATGAACAAATGATGCAAGTTGTTTCAGGAAAATTTGAATTTACCTTAAATGGTAAAACAAAAGTATTTACAGAAGGAGATATTGTACTTATTCCTTCTAATCATCTGCATGGAGGTAAAGCTTTGACTCCTTGTAAACTAATGGACGTTTTTAGCCCAGTTAGAGAAGAATACAAATAACAATGGAAATCAATTTAAAAGGAAAAAACGCCCTTGTAGGGGGAAGCAGCAAAGGAATCGGTCGCGCTATTGCTGAACGTTTAGCGCTATCTGGTGCGAATGTGACTCTTATGGCTCGCAATGAATCATTACTCCAAGAAGTGATTGATCAGCTAGATACTTCTAAACACCAAAAACATGAATATTTAGTTGTTGATTTTACAGAATTCGACGCTTTTAGTGCCCAAATAAAGGCCTATTTTAAAGTTAATTCGGTAGATATTTTAGTGAATAATACTCAAGGTCCAAAAGCAGGGGGTGCCCTAGAGCAAACTATATCTGATTATCAAGCAGCGTTTGATTTGCTTTTTAAATGTGCAGTACAAACTACAAGCTTGGCATTACCACATATGCAAAAACAACGGTGGGGACGAATCATCAACGTTGCCTCCATCTCAGTTCGGGAACCTTTAAATTATTTGGCACTATCCAATAGTTTACGAGCTGCTTTAGTTACCTGGGCAAAGAGCTTGTCTTTGGACATTGCTGCTGATAATATTACAATAAACAATACCCTCACTGGCTATTTTGACACCGAACGCATTGCCCAACTTAACGCAGAAAAAGCCAAAAAAATGAATCTCCTTACTTCCAAGGTTCGTGAAGCTATGGAAGCCACAGTTCCCATGAAACGTATCGGACGTCCAGAAGAATACGCTAATTTAGTTTGCTTTTTAGCTTCGGAACAAGCCAGTTATATTACTGGAACAAATATCCCAATAGATGGTGGACTGCTAAAATCATTTTAACTTTCATAATGCCCACCTAATTAAAACATCTAGCAAATACAATTCTTCAAAAATTAGTTAGAATTTGAATTCGGCTTATTTTATTAACTTAGTGTATTAATCTACTCTAATTTTTGAATATGAGCCCCAAATATTCTTCTACACATTTTTGCTTTTGGATCGTTGCACTATTCTTTCTTTTATGGAATCTTGTAGGTGTACTTTCTTTTTTTACTCATACCTTCATTTCTGATGCCAGCCTGGCTGCACTACCTGAAAACGAACGTGCACTTTATACACAATACCCTTTATGGACCACCATAGTTTTTGGAGCAGCTGTATTTTATGGTTTTACTAGTGCTTTAGGTCTTCTGATGAAAAAGAAATGGGCCAGAATCGCTGCCAGCATTTCGTTTATTACTGTTTTAATACAAATGATTCACAATGTATTTTATACGGACTCTATAGCTGTTTACGGTATCATTGAAGCGATAACAATGCCTGTTTTGGTTGTTGTTTTTAGTTTGTTATTATTACTCTATACTAACCGAGGTGTCAAAAAAGGCTGGCTGAATTAATTGCTTTAGTAAATTACGAGTCCCTCAAAAAATGAAAAAAAATGTTAGAACCCCTGACGAATATATCGCACTGCTTCCAGCAGAACGGAAAAACTGTATCCAAAAACTACGTCAGATTATTCTCCAAAATATTCCCAAAGGATTTGAAGAAACAATAAATTATGGTATGATTGGCTATGTGATACCGCACAGTAGCTATCCAGAGGGTTATCATTGTGACCCAAAGCTTCCTTTGCCTTTCATCAATATTGCATCACAAAAAAATTATGTCTCATTCTATCATATGGGAATCTATGCTCTTCCTGAATTATTAGAATGGTTTGTAACTGCTTATCCAAAGCACAGCAAAAAAAAATTAGACATGGGAAAAAGTTGTATTCGATTTAAAAATCCAGATGACATCCCTTTCGCCCTAATCGGAGAACTTTGTACTAAAATGACACCTACTTACTGGATTTCACTCTACGAAAAGCAGTTAAGACGCTGAACAGTCCCTTCATAGATCGAAACTTTGTACTACTTTTAATTAAAATCTATATAATTGAAGACAATGAACGATGTCGTAATCCGAAATATTAAACCGGGAGAAATAGAAAATCTAATTCCCCTATGTTCCCTGCATGCAGCTTATGAAAAAGCTCCCTTTGATGCGAAAGGAAAAGCAGCTAAATTAAGACGTTATTTATTTGAAGAGAATCCTGCCTTACATTGTTTAGTCGCTCTAAAAGATGGGAAAATGATAGGCTATGCAAGTTTCATGAAACAGTTTTCTACTTGGGATGCGGATTTCTATATGTATATGGACTGTCTTTATTTATTGGAGGAATTCAGAGGTTTTGGAATTGGACGACAGTTAATAAATCGTATTGAAGAAGAAAGCCAACGATTAGGTATTACTCAGATTCAATGGCAAACTCCAAATTTCAACACTCGGGCAATGAAGTTTTACGATCGCCTAGGAGGAGTTTCAAAATCCAAAGAACGTTACTTTTTAGAATGTTCATAGTGATGATTACTTCTGCTAAAAATAATTTTTACGATATTGTAAAAAAACAATATGAACAAAATCGTTTCCTATCGGCTAGTCCTTGCTTTCTTTACAATTTCAATCCTTCTTCATGCTCAAGATAAAAAGTCTATAGACTCCATAGTCTCTGATTTCAAAACAGATAAAGGCCTTCTGACAACTCACCTCAAAGGTGACAAACTATACTTAGAGCTAGAAGAAAGTTTGTTAGGAAAAGACCTGCTTATGGTTACGCGTTATGCCCAACTCCCATCTAATTTTAATGCCTATACCAATGCTGGCTCAAAATCAAGTCAGATTTTAATCCGTTTTTCTAAGCGAGGAAATAGACTATTACTCACCCAGCATTCTTTTGTAAATACAGCTGAAACTGAAGATCCTATTAGTCTTAGTGTGGAACAGAATAATTTCCCCCCTATACTGGGTGCTTTTGAAATTCAAAATGAAGAAACTGATCGCTTTCTCATTGAAGTGAGTGATTATTTTAATTCTGATGCGCCTGGCTTTAATGTGATTCAAAAAAGTATTAAAAAAAAATACGGACTCAGCAGTGTAGATAAAAAGCGAAGCTTTATTGATGTTGTAAAAAGTTTTCCTAAGAATACAGAGATTAGGCATACGCTCACCTATGCCGCTACAAGTCCCCCAAGAGGAAATCAAGCTGGTACCTTGAGTTTTCAAATGAATCATTCGATAATCTCACTCCCTGAAGATCCTATGCAAGTGCGTTATGAAGACCCACGAGTGGGTTGGTTTACGCTCAAACAATATAATTATAGTTCTGAAGCTTTAAAATCAGATGAAGTTCGGCTGATTAGACGTTGGCGTTTGATACCTTCCGATATTGAAGCATACAAAAATGGGGAATTAGTAGAGCCAGTTAAACCTATCGTCTATTATTTAGATCCAGCAACTCCCATAAAGTGGCGTCCATATTTTAAAAAAGGTATTGAAGACTGGAAAACCGCCTTTGAAAAAGCAGGGTTTAAAAATGCAATCATCGCAAAAGACCCTCCTACTTTAGAGGAAGATCCTGATTTTAGTCCCGAAGACAGCCGATACTCTACTGTCCGATATGTAGCTTCTACTACACGAAATGCAACGGGACCCAGTGTTTCCGATCCCAGAACTGGAGAAATTATTGAAAGTGATATCATTTGGTACCACAATCACCTTCGCTCATACAGAAATAGATATTTGTTAGAAACCGGAGCAGCAAATCCAAAAGCCAGAACGCTAAATACACCAGAAGAAGAAATTGGTGAAATGATGCGCCGCGTTATATCACACGAGATCGGTCATGCCCTGGGACTACCTCACAATATGAAAGCCAGTTCAGCCTACCCCGTAGACTCCCTTCGCTCAGGTAGCTTTACTCAAAAAATGGGAATTGCTACCACCATCATGGACTATGCACGCTACAATTATATTGCCCAACCCGGTGATAAAAACATCCGTTTTGTCCGTCAACTAGGTCCCTACGACGATTATGCCATTGAATGGGGGTATCGTTATTTTCCTGAGGAAACTTCGGAAACTGAAAAAGTTTTATTGAAAAAAATGGTTGACGAAAAAAGCTTGAATCCTATCTATATGTTTGGCTATAATAGTTTCGATCCTGATTCACAAACTGAAAATATTGGGGATGACCCAATCAAGGCGAGTACTTATGCGCTAAAAAACTTAAAGATTGTAGCTAAAAACCTTGAGGAATGGACAACATCAAATGGGCAATCCTATGCTGATATGGAAGAGCTTTATGGAGAACTTGTCAGTGTCTATAGACGCTATATCTATCATGTAATCCGCAATCTAGGCGGTGTAAATGAAACACTAATTAACAAAGGACAAGAAAATACACCTTATAAAAACTTAAATAAAGTCAAACAATTCGATGCGTTATCCTTTTTGGACGAACACTTGTGGAAAACACAAGCCTGGCTATTAGATCCATCCATAATATCCAAAATAAAAGAAAATGGTAGTTTAGAAATGATTCAAAATCTTCAAAAGTCAGCTCTCAGTGGAATTCTAAGTAGTAAAAAACTAAATCGAATGCTTTCTACAAATACGACATTAACTGGGGAAGGATTATCCCCAGATGAGCTGATACACTCTCTTCATTCTTCCTTATTTGCTGAAACGATTTTACTTGACGATTCCTTTATGGCTTTACAAATTCATCTTGTGAATCACTTAATTACACTATACGAAGATGAAAAACTAAATCCGAGAATTAAAACTACAGTAAGCGCTCAAATAAAAGAACTTAATAGTCTCGCTAAAAAGAAAATGAAAAGTGGCAACAAACTCCAAAAAAATCATTTCGAATACCTTTATAAACTCAGTTTAGCTTCTAGTACACCAAAGTAGTATAAACCAAATAAACCCTTTTTCCACTTTAAGCTGTGCCTTTTAAAAGACCGAACTTATGCTGATAAAAAATACCAGAAAGCAGGAATCTAGCTAAGTGAAAATTTATCTTAGGTTTAGTGAATTTATTTACCCCAGTATTTAGAGATTAATCCACTCAGGTCTCGAATCAATTTTGGTCAGTGCTTGGGTATTTAGTTAGAATCAAAAAGAGATTGAATAATTTCAAACGCTGTTTCGGCCATGAAGTTTCCTTTTTCATCCAAAAGGGGATTGATTTCACAAACTTCTAATGCAACAACTTTTCCAGACCTCAAAACGCCTTTAATGAGTTCTATTACTTCGTTGGGATCAAAACCTTTAGAAACGGGTGTTCCTGTTCCTCTTGAAATTAAATCGCAATCCAATGCATCAACATCAAATGTGATATAAATTAGGTCAACATCAGCTAACTTTTTAATTGTTTCTTCTACACAAACAGATAAACCGCGCTGTCTGACTTCATAAACAGGATAATTTTTAATTTGGTGTGCATCCATTATGGACGCTTCTTCTTCTTCGATATCGCGAACACCAAAATAGACTAAATGCTCTGGTTTTAGAATAGGAAAAACAGTTCCCATGTTCTTAAGTTGCTCCCAATCAGAGAGTGTTTTATCACTGACAGTATTTTTTTTATACTCTAAGTTATCATTCCCTAAAGCAGCTGCCAAAGGCATTCCATGAACATTTCCAGAAGGGGTGCTAAAAGGGGAATGCAAGTCTGCATGGGCATCTATCCAAACAGCACCTATAGTTTTTGAGGGAAAAGCACTCTTAATCCCTGAAAGAGAGCCAAGCGCAGAGGAATGGTCTCCAGAGAGTATCAAAGGGAAAAAATCGTCAAGTAACGTCTGAGATGTTGCTGATTTCACTCGTTCACACTGTGCTGTTACAAAATTTAAACGCTTTGCTGTACTATTTTGAACTTTATTATAGACAGTTTCATTATGCGTAGGAATGTCAATATAAGGATGCCGATTAAAAAAATCACTTTCAGAATTTATAGCTGCAATTTCAAGGGCATCAATCCCCATGTCAGAACCGCGAGTCCCGGCTCCAATGTCTGAACGATTCTTTAAAACTTTAATCGGTTTCATTTAAAAATTAATTTAATCAAAATTACAACCAAAAATAAAACCCTTTGCCATTTCCATTTTTTATATTTGGCAAAAATTATATTGTATGAACTTTTCAAATCTATACTCTCCAGCATTTAGAGAAAGAAATAGAGACCATTTTGCTGCCATTTTAAGAATAGCACTTTCCGACGGAATTATCTCTGAAGAAGAAGAAGCCTTTATAAATCGTACTGCAATTAATTTAGAAATCGATGAAGATGAAGTCGCTAAGATAAAAGCCAATCTTGATGACTATCCAATTAATCCTCCAGCAACTCAACAAAAACGTTTAGAACGATTATACGATCTTTCTAGAATGGTATTTGCAGATAATATAGCTGATGATGCCGAAAAAAAATTAATGAAACGATTGATCGTAGGACTTGGATTTCCTTCTAATGAAATCGAAGCAATAATCGAAAAGTCTTTTACCGAAATTCAAAACGGAAGTGACGAAGATGAATTTGTAAGTGCATTCAGCTAAGCCAAGTTTTCAAAGGCTATCGAGCTTTACTTTCATAACTATAGCCTCACCTATTAGGCCGATACCTGCATTAAAAGTTGCCATTGCACCTGTGCCCCAATAAAACCAATCAAAGTTATTTTGAGATTTGTAAATAATTGCTTCTCCTAGCAGTGACAATCCAAGGCCTAAGAGCAACATACCACTGATTGAAAACACCAACCATCGGGTTTTAATTTTTTTTTGTGTAAGGATTTTCATAAATATTTAGGTTAAATTTAGTAGGGCACAAAGTCTGTTAATGTGTACCCTATTTCTTCATCAGCAATCATTTCACTAATGTCAAAATAAATGTAAGTTGGGAATCCATAGATAGAATCGTATTTAATTTCTTCAATTATTGGATTTAATTTTCGCTTTTCCTCAATGTATTCAAAAAAACCATCAATAGTCCTGTAGGAAATATCATTCAGGTCCTCAAAAGGAGTCCCTTCTACCGAAACAACTTTATTATCTCTAACTTCAATACGTTTAGGCATAGTGTATTCTATTATACAAAAACAACTGATTTGCAAGGTAAAATCATAATCCTCAAATTTATTTTCTTCCCAAATAGAATACTGGGGATCTGAAATAATTTCATTGTCTTTTTCACAAGAAAAAATCAAGAACAGAACTAAGAAAAAACTGAACAGAGTGTTGCGTTTCATAACAATAAAATTAAGTTGTTCTACAATCATTATACCAAGCTGGCTTATTTAAGCTTCTAATTTCTTAGACCTATAATAAGAAAGGAGTCCAAGAATAAAGACCACGATTACAGCATAGTAAACAAAATTTGGAGTAATAATTTTGTCCCCACTAGCATAAGAATGCAATCCAACGAGATAGAAATTTACGCCAAAATATGTCATCAATATACTAGCAAAAGCAATTACACTCATCAAATTAAATATCCATGGCCCACGGAGTCCCGGGATCAGTCGCATATGGATTACAAAAGCATAAATCATAATACTAATTAATGCCCAAGTTTCTTTAGGATCCCAGCCCCAATATCGACCCCAACTTTCATTGGCCCACATCCCTCCTAAAAAGTTTCCAATGGTAAGCATAATCAAACCTACTGTAAGCGCAAGTTCGTTGATGATAGTCAGTTCTTTAATTTGAAGCTTAATTTTATCTTTATTTTTAGAGGAAGAAATGATCATCAGTAAAAGCGAAACCGCGCCTATGATCATCCCTAATGCAAAAGGACCATAGCTCCCTACAATTACCGCAACATGAATCATCAACCAATAACTATCAAGCACAGGTTGTAAGTTTGCGATCGCTGGATCCATCCAATTCCAATGAGCGATCATTAAAATCATACCTGCTACAAAAGCAGTAGAAGCCATCGTGAGGGTAGACTTTCTTCCAAACACCAATCCAAAAAACTGGGTAGCCCAAGCCACATAAATCATAGACTCGTATGCATCACTCCAAGGTGCATGCCCTGAGATAAACCATCTAGCAGCTAAACCACCTGTATGCAGAAGGAATAATAGAAGCATCAATACTTTAAAACCACTCACACAATATGAAATCAGCTTATTGGATTTGAAAATCTGAATAATTAGTAGAAGAAAAAATAGGGTGCCTGCATAGAGATACCAGCTGAATAATTTTTTAAAAATATCATACTTATTATAAAGCATCTCAGCTTTCACTTTATCTTCAGAAGGCAAGACTTGATTGCCAAACTTTTTTTGAAATCCATGAATACTTTCTAATAGATTTTCTGCTTGAGCGTAATCCTTGTCTTGCTGAGCAAGACGCAAAGACTGAAAATATAAGGGCAAAATATTTCTCACGTAAAGTGAATCTTTCCCCTTAAAATTGGCCTCACTCAGTTCTGGGTAGGATACCCATTTGTTGTTCGGGTCATCTGGAATAGGAAATATTCGCATGATTTTTCCTTCCAGAGCGGAGTACAATAAATTTACTCGCTTATCCACTTCTATAAAGTCTTTCTGAAACTGATTAGGAACGGAAGCCAGATAGGCCTCTTCCAATTGGGGAGCAATTTTATAATTTCCTTCTGCATCAAAAAAGGATAGCAATGCAGCATATTTTGCTTTGGGTCCAGTTCCGGTTAGTCGTCTTAAACTGTCATTCCCTCTTTTGAGATAGACCATAGGCACATTATACCAAACAGCAGGATTGTTCATGATAGACAATAATACCTGATCTGAATTGAGACCTTTATACGTGTCGGATTTACTAACCTTACGAAGCAATTCAGATGAAAATGTATTCGCAGGCTTCATCCTTCCTCCAGCATCCTGAATAATTAACGCACCAAATTTTTCAGCATGATTTAATGAAAAAGCATCTGCCTGAATAATAGAATCAAAATCCAAAGGTGCCGTTTGATTATGGGCATGATTTTGTGCTTTTAAAGGGTTTATCCCAAATGTAAATAGCAGTAGCAATACTGAAATTGATTGCTTTTTTATGTTGATTTTATTAAGTTTTTTCGAAAGATCTTTAAATCGGGTTTTTCCAATAAAGAAGATTCCAATCATACTGAGGTATAAAAGTATATAGCCAACATAAGTCAGCCAAGTCCCCCACCAATCATGATTTACAGAGAGTATGGTTCCTTTTTCATCTGGATTAAAAGAAGCTTGAAAAAAACGATAGCCTTTGTGATCCAAAACATGATTCATATAGATGTCGTAATCAAAAATTTCTTCATCTTCTACAGTGATTCTACTCATGAATGAAGCATAACTTTTCTCTGTACCAGGATACTTTTCTGCGATAAAGTCATTTAAACGAATAGCAAATGGAAGTTCTACAGGAAGTGAACCGAATTTTAATTTAAACTCTAATCCACCCAACTGAACTGATTTAAAATCATTGGCAACTCCTTTTCCTCCTAAAAGAGTAATAACCTCTTGTTCACCTCCAGAACTGATTTCTAATCTCAAAGCATTTTGAACTCCTTCACCTTGGTTATCTGCTTTAACAATATCAAATTTACCTCTTAATGCAGGCTCAGGAATTACAAATTGAAAATTCGGTAAAGTATATAAGGAACGTAACTGGAGGGGCACTTCTTCTTCTGCAGGCAAGCTCCCTTGAAATTGGTCGGCCATTCTCATAAATTGACCTGAGAAAGGCGATTTAATGGTATAGAGACCGTTCTCTAATTTTATATTTATGGCACCCTCTTGATATTTGTTTAGTGAAAAAAGAATGTTGTGAATATTTACAATTTCACCTTCTTTGAGAAAATGATCATGACGATTTCCATCACCTGCTTCTACAATTTTAAGATAGCGATCTCCTGTTTCATCTAACACCAATCCATCGGTAGCGTTTTCCATAAAATCCACATATTGAATAGAGAACTCTTGTCCGTTAAAGTCGTTTTCCCATCCAAAGGAATTGTCAACGTGTTCTGAAAGCAATAAATCTCCTTCCAATTTTTTTCTTCTGGCTTCTCCATTCATATCACCATCTACCAAAACAGTGAGGTATGTTTTTTCTGATAGAAACTGATTTTCTGTTGCCCCTTCTCGAATAGGCATAACCCCTTCATAACCAAAATAACGGGTTACAAATGCTCCCAATAAAATAAGAAGGAATGACAAATGGAGTGCTAAAACAGCCCATTTTTCTTTTCTCAACAAACGATATTTAAAGATGTTTCCGAAAAAGTTTAAGGCCATCAAAACCATAATCAATTCAAACCACCAAGCATTGTAAATCCAAATCTTTGCAGTATCAGTACTGTACCAACTTTCAATAAAAGTTCCGAAAGCCATAGCTGTTGGGTACAACAAAAATAGAACTGCAGTTAAACGGGTTGAAAATAGGATTTTTTTAAGGCGATCTTTCATCAAAAACGGCATCTTTCAAGCCGCAAAGATACATCTTGTAAGACGAATAAAAAAAAGGATTCAAGGATTAAAAAAACAAATTATAAGTTAGTAAAACGATTTGTAGAATAAGAGCAAAAAAGAAAACCCGAAAGGTTGTGTCTCTTGGAGATTGTCCTAAAACAGTGGTTAGATAAGCCATAGAGGCCACCACACAAAACAACATCTGAATAAAATTAAGAAAAGACATTCCTTTTTTGGTGATGAAGTACACTGCTATAGAACCTACACAAGCTAAAATAATAATTGCTGCAGGTACTAATAAATAAAATTTGTTTATATAAAATCGCTCAAGGTCTTTGTAGAGTTTCATAGGCTAAGATTTGGTATTATAAAAATAGATAATCTGTAGCAATCCTCCTACATAATTATTTAAAATGCACATTTCCAATCACGAATAGCTTTTCCCATATCCTAATTTTAGAAATTATGATGACTCCTCCCTCAGTATTTATTATTTTTACGCTGCATATGAAACTTACACTAATCGGTGCTGGAAAGCTCGGAAAACAACTTTATTATGAATTTGTCAAACATCCCTCAATAGAACTTATTGAGTGGATTGATCGTTCTTCTAATTCTAAACAAACGGCAGAAGGAATTAAGATTACTAAATCATTGGATTCCCTTCAAAAAGCGGAAATCTATTTAATGGCAGTCAACGATGATGCAATTCCTTCCGTTTCCTCACAACTCCCTTCTAATGAATTTGTAATCCATACCTCAGGTGGAACACCAATGACTGCAATTTCTCAAAAAAGAAAAGGGGTTTTTTATCCTATCCAAAGCTTTAGTTCCAATCGAACCATCGATTTCTCTCAAATTACCTTTGGCCTTGAGTCAACAACAGAGAACGATTTCAAAATATTACAGAAATTGGCTCAAAGTCTCTACGCTAAAACAATTCAACTAAATTCTTTACAGCGTCAAGGACTGCATCTTGCAGCTGTTTTAGTAAACAATTTTACAAACCACCTTTTTTCTCATGCAGCAAAAGTATGCGAGCAAAATGAACTCTCTTTTGATATACTCCAACCTCTTATTCAAGAAACTGTCGATAGATTAAATTTAATTTCACCTGATGAAGCACAAACTGGACCCGCCATTAGAAGAGATCAGAAAACAATCACTGAACATTTAAGAATTATCGAAGACCCCGAACTAAAAAAACTGTATCAACTCCTTACTAAATCTATACAAAACTATCATGGAAGTTAAAAACTACAAAAAACTTTTACCAAAAATCAAAACCTTTATTTTTGATGTTGACGGTGTCTTAACAGACGGGAAAATCCTGATAACATCTGAAGGAGATCTCCTCCGATCTTTTGACACCAAAGATGGTTACGCAATGAAATGCGCTCTTGTAAAAGGTTATAAAATTGTCATCATTACAGGAGGTAGAAATGAAGGTGTTCGCGAACGTTTTAAAGAACTTGGTGTATATGACATCTACATGAGTGCACATCACAAACTAGACGCTTACCAAGATTTGCAGGATAATTATAATTTAAATCCTGATGAAATTTTATACATCGGAGACGATGTTCCAGACATTCCAGTAATGAAAAAAGTTGGTGTCAGCTGCTGTCCTGCTGATGCTGTGTCCGATGTAAAAGCAATGGCAGACTATATCTCTCACAAAAAAGGAGGAGAAGGTTGCGTTCGAGAGATCATAGAACAAGTGCTTCGTGTACAAGGGCAATGGTCATTAGAAATTGGAGCATAAAAAGACTAAATCAGATGAAAACTAACGGATATGAAATCATTTTAGCCTCTGGTTCTCCCAGAAGAAAAGAATTCTTTGAGCAAATGGGTATTCCCTTCACTCAAAAAGTTCTTCCCGTTTCTGAAATATTTCCTGAAGGTTTAAAGGCTGAGGCTATTGCTGAATACTTGGTCAAACTTAAGGCCACTCCTTTTGAAGCAAGTATTCAAGAAAATCAATTGGTCATTACTGCAGATACAATCGTTTGGCACAAAAACAAGTGTCTTGGTAAGCCAGAGAATACTGAAGAAGCTACGAAAATGCTTTCCATACTATCAGGAAGCACCCATCAAGTAATAACTGCAGTTGGTTTTTTACGAAAAGGAAAATGGGACAGTCTTTATTGCATCTCGGATGTTCGCTTTAACAAAATCACTCCAAAAGCTATCTCCGAATATATTGCAACTGGATCACCTATGGATAAAGCAGGGGCATATGGGATTCAAGATCAGTTTGGAATGCTCAATATAGAATACATTAAAGGAAGTTATACCAATATCATCGGTTTACCAGTAACACAGGTAACGAACAAAATCGCAGAAATTTTAAAGAATTAAGATTGATTCTAAAAATTCCTATACCTTCATGCTGATAAAATCATTTAAAAAAACTTAAAATCAACCGTTAAAAAAAGTTCATCCCATTTTTTAAAAAAAATCCCCGTGAAACATATCATTATTATTGTTACTGCTTTTATTCTAGGATGTCAATCTCCCAATACAAATACTTCTTATGATCAAAATGTAGAACTAAGTTCCAGCTTTAAAGACTATTGGTATGATGGAAATGCTGAGATTAGTAGTTTCAATCTTACACAATCTAGGTATGGGGAACCTCGTGAAGGTGAAGCGATATTGATCTATGTAACCGAAGATTTTCTCGTGAATGAACAAGTCAAATCAAACGTAAAATCAAAGAACTCAAAGAGCGCTTTAAAATTGAACCGTACAAAAAAATTTATTACTGGAATCTATCCGTATTCCATCATGAATAGCTCCTTTACATACTTGGGTCAAAAAGATCCTTTAGCCAAAATCACTACCTCAATACAAGAATGGTGTGGTCAGGCTTACCTTCAGCTGAATAAAAAAAGAGGGCTTAGCATTGCAAGTCATTCTTATTTTGAAGGAGAAGCAGATCAAAACATCAATCTCCCTAATGGTATTACTGAAGATGAACTTTGGCATTGGATCAGAACCTCTCCGACTAGTCTACCCCTAGGGAATATAAAACTTCTACCTCCTTTTGAATTTTTGAGATTACTTCATAAGCCAATTCAATTTTACGATGCGAAAGCTGCTTTAGATAGTACTTCTACACACTTTACTTATGAATTAAGTTATCCTGAATTAAATCGTAAAATCAGTATTAATTTTGAAAAAAAGACTCCTTTTTCAATATTAGGATGGAACGAATTTGATTTGTCCGATCCAAAAAAAACAACAACTGCCACAAGGAAAAAAATTATGAAATTACCTTATTGGCAACTTAATAATCTAGGAGATGAACGCTTTAGAGACTCTTTAAAATTGAGGTAAATCATCTATGAAAAAAACATTTCTTTTTCTACTATTACTATGGACACAATTCAATTGGGCTCAGTCCAGTGTGGAGATATTCAAACAACTCGAAAAATTCAATACTTTAAGTTCTGTCTTATATGTTGCAGCACATCCAGACGATGAAAATACTAGACTAATTTCGCTTTTTTCGAATCATTACAATACAAGAACGGCCTATCTTTCTCTTACTCGGGGAGATGGAGGACAAAACTTAATCGGTACTGAATTAAGAGAAAGCCTGGGATTGATTCGAACTCAAGAGCTTTTGGAAGCAAGAAAAATTGATGGTGGTCAACAATTTTTCACAACAGCCAACGATTTTGGGTATTCAAAAAATCCTGACGAAACACTTACTATTTGGGATAAAAACGAAATATTAGCCCAAATTGTATTCCGAATTCGCCAATTTAAACCGGACATCATCATCCATCGATTTGACCATCGAACGCCTGGAAGTACTCATGGGCATCATACCAGTTCTGCTATGCTCAGCGAGGAAGCATTTCATTTAGCAAGTGACCCAACAGCTTTTCCAGAACAGTTGAATCAAGTTTCTTTGTGGCAACCCAAAAGGCAATTTTACAATACTTCTTGGTGGGCTTACGGTAGTCAAGAAAGATTTGATGCAGCTGACAAATCGAATATGATTTCACTAGAAAGTAATCCGACCGATTTTTTACTAGGGAGAACAAATGCGGAAGTTGCGGCAAAAAGTAGGAGCCAACACAAATCTCAAGGTTTTGGTAGTGCACCACAACTGGGAAGTCAAGTAGAATACCTAGAATGGATTAATGGAGAAAAGCCCAATAATAACAATCCTTTGTCAGGAATTGACACTAGTTGGAATCGTATCCAAGAAGGAACGTTAATCAATAAACTTACGGAACGCCTTTTGTTAAATTTCGACTATCAAAAACCTTATAACAATGTGGCTGCACTTATCGAGATATACAAGGGGTTATTAAAAGTGAATGATACACATTGGAGATCCATAAAAATTAAAGAATTAACCTCTATTATTCAAAAATGTCTTGGTTTACGTTTGCAATTCAACAGTCAAACTCCAGAGGGTGTAGCTGGAAATCAATTGAACGTCACAATCAAAGCGATTAATCCAAGTTCAATCAATGTTAATTTAGAAAAAACTTCGGGGGCAACAGAGATTGATATAAATACCCCGTTGGAATCAAATCAAAGCTGGGAAAAAAGTTTTATGATGACACTCCCAGATAAAATCTCAACACCTTATTGGCTTCTAGAAAAAGGCACTTTAGGAAATTATAACGTATCAAATGATAATTTGAAAGGACTCCCCGAAACGCCAAATCCAATTCATATTGAGTTTCATCTCAATATTGACGGAACCAATATACCATTTCGTGTTCCGCTTTCTTACAGAACGACTGACAGAGTTGCTGGGGAAATAATTTCGGATTTTCAGTTGCTCCCAAAGATTACTTGTAAATTGAGTAATGATATCTATTTATTTGAAAATAACAACTCTAAAAAAATTCGGGTTCAAGTTCAGGCACATGGATCTTTAAAAGAGGGTCTAGTGCAACTTCTTGTTCCTGAAGGTTGGGAAGTAATGCCAAAAAATCATCCAATCGCTGAATTAAAAGCTGGAGCAACAAAAGATTTCATTTTTGATGTAACCCCACCAAACGGAAATGCTACGGGACGTTTTTTTTCGACTGTGACGGAGGGAACTTCTCAGTATCAAATGAAACTAACAACGATTGAATATCCTCATATTTCAAAACAATACATGCTAACTCCTAATGAATCTAAAGGTGTTAAAATAGATTTTGAAACTAAGGTCAAAAACATAGCATATCTTCAAGGCGCAGGTGATAAAGTGGCTGAAAGTCTCAGAAACATAGGACTCAAGGTGACAGAATTCAGTTTGGATGAATTGCGTTTAGAAAGCATCATTCCTTTTCCTACCCTTGTCGTTGGGATACGAGCTTTTAATGTGAATAAAGAATTGTCTTTTAAAAATGAAATTCTTTGGGATTATGTTGAGCAAGGAGGTACGGTTATAGTTCAGTACAACACTAGCAGAGGCTTAGATTCTTCCATAGTGGCACCCTACCCTATCAGCCTATCTAGAGATCGAGTTACGGATGAAACTTCTGAAGTAACATTCATCAATCCCAAGCATCCAATTTTAAATACTCCAAATAAAATCTCGCAGGCAGACTTTGAGGATTGGGTTCAAGAGCGAGGTTTATATTTTGCTGACAATTGGGGTTCTCAATTCACCCCTTTACTTTCTATGAAGGACCTTGGTGAAAGTCCTAAAAATGGAAGCTTACTCGTTGCCGATTATGGTAAAGGAAAATTCATTTTTACTGGACTCAGTTTTTTTAGAGAACTTCCAGCTGGTGTGGCGGGAGCCTACAGATTATTTGCTAACCTCATTTCTTACGGAAAATGAAAGCAAGTACATACATTGTTCTGATTTGTTGTAATGTGTTTTATTGGATTATGTTTTATCTATTCATGGAATATTATAGTTGATGGAATTACTCGATTGGATCATTTTGATTGCCACGTTGGCCTTTATTGTTTTATACGGTGTATGGAAAAACAACAGTCATAAAAACATAAACGAATACCTAAAAGGAGGAAACCAAGCCCGATGGTGGACCGTAGGACTTTCAGTAATGGCAACTCAGGCCAGTGCAATTACTTTTTTATCTACACCAGGACAAGCCTATCACGATGGCATGGGTTTTGTCCAATTTTACTTTGGCTTACCATTTGCCATGCTTCTCATTTGTGTCTTTTTTATTCCTGTTTATCACAAATTGAAAGTATATACAGCCTATGAGTTTCTGGAAAATCGTTTTGATTTAAGGGTCAGAACACTCACAGCAATCTTATTTTTAGTCCAAAGAGGGTTAGCAGCCGGAATTACCATATATGCGCCCTCCATAATACTAAGTGTGGTACTAGGTTGGAATCTCAAGTTATTGGTTGTTCTTGTTGGAGTATTAGTTATCTCCTATACTATGATCGGTGGAACAAAAGCCGTAAATGTGACTCAAAAGCAACAAATGTTCATTATTTTCCTTGGAATGTTCTTGGCTTTTGGATTTATCCTAAATCGCTTTCCAGAAGGTATTGGGTTTTCAGAAGCTCTTACCATTGCTGGAAATGCTGGCAAACTGGACCTGATAGATTTTAGCATCGACTTAAATAATCGTTATACTTTTTGGAGTGGACTTACTGGAGGTTTATTTTTAGCATTATCTTATTTTGGAACAGACCAATCCCAAGTTCAACGATATCTTTCTGGAAAATCAGTAAAAGAAAGTCAGATGGGACTGATCATGAATGGTGTTCTAAAAATACCCATGCAGTTCTTCATCCTTCTAGTTGGGGTCATGGTTTTTATTTTTTACCAATTTGAGCCCGCTCCCCTGCATTTTAATCCAAAGGCAGTTACAGCTGTAAAAGCTTCTTCAGAAGCAGAAAATTTTAATGCCCTAGAAATTGAGAACCTTCTAGTCCAACAACAAATC
Organism: Flavobacteriaceae bacterium; assembly: GCA_017851655.1. Taxonomy (GTDB): domain Bacteria; phylum Bacteroidota; class Bacteroidia; order Flavobacteriales; family Flavobacteriaceae; genus MS024-2A. The sequence goes on along the minus strand of JAFMMH010000009.1, from coordinate 17,933 downwards.
AAAACAGCTCTATTAGAAAATAGACCCAATATTGATAAACTCACTAAACAAAATAAACTCCAACGTGAAAAAGCAAAAACAATAATTTCCAAAGCAGCTCCTGATCAGGAGGTAAACGATAAGGATTATGTCTTTATCAGTTTTATTTTAAAATACCTCCCCTCCGGATTGATAGGGCTCTTACTGGCAGTAATTTTTTCTGCAGCTATGAGTTCTACCGCATCTGAACTAAATGCACTAGCAGCAACCACCACCGTAGATTTATATCAACGAAACAAACAAAACAAATCTCCAATTCACTACGTAAAAGCTTCCAAAGGATTCACTTTACTCTGGGGTGTAATCGCAATATTATTTGCTAGTATAGGGAGTCTGTTCGAAAACCTAATCCAATTAGTCAACATCATAGGTTCTGTATTTTACGGAACAATATTAGGGGTTTTTTTAATCGCAATTTTTATAAAGAAAATCAAAGGGAAGGCTGCGTTTTGGGCTGCTATATTTTCTGAACTCTTCATTATCATTCTTTTCTTACAGGATATCGTTAGCTTTTTATGGCTCAATGTGATTGGAGCGGTGATCACTGTCTCCCTTGCCTATTTATTTCAAGTGATCTTTGTAGAAAAAAGTAATCCAACGAAAATTGAAAATTAACTATTCGATAAATCAACAATGCAAAAAAAGGTAGCTATTATCGGTGGAGGTGCTGCTGGATTTTTTGCAGCCCTTTCTGTTAAAGAACACCATCCGCATACCGAAGTCCATCTTTATGAAAAAACTTCAAAAGTACTCTCTAAAGTAAAAGTTTCCGGAGGAGGGCGTTGTAATGTTACTAACGGAACAGAGGACATCAACACCTTAATTAAAGCATATCCAAGAGGGGGGAAACAACTAAAAAACATCTTTTACCGTTTCAATACAAAAGATACTTTTCGCTGGTTTGAAAGTCGTGGGGTAGCCCTTAAAACAGAATCTGATGGAAGGGTTTTTCCTGTATCTGATAATTCACAAAGCATCATCGATTGCATCCTAAAAGAAGCTGAAAAACTAGACGTAACCGTTCACTTAAATTCAGCGGTAACTCGCCTTGAAAAAAAAGACTCCCAATGGGAAATCAATTTTAATAAATCGGAAACTCCTCTAGTTTTTGATGCTGTCCTAATTGCAACGGGGGGAAGTCCTAAAGAGAGTGGATTCAATTGGATTCGAGAGTTAGGACATACAATAAAAACACCTGTACCTTCTTTGTTTACATTTAACTTACCCAAGGAACCTATCACAAAATTAATGGGTTTGGCAGTTGAAACAGCTAAGGTAAAGATCAAAGGTTTTGGCATCGAAACAAAGGGTCCTTTATTAGTCACCCATTGGGGTTTTAGTGGTCCTGCAATACTTTTAGCTTCCTCATTTGGTGCACGAAAACTAGCTGAATCTAATTATCAATTTGAAATAGAAGTAAACTGGCTTGAAGAACAAAATACAGAAAAACTATATCAGCACCTTCAAGAGATTATTCGACAGTACCCTAAAAAAATGATTGCAAGCCAAAAAGGGTTCCAAATTCCTCAAAGGCTTTGGCAGTTTCTCATTGCGAAAGCAAATATCTCCGCTGACAAACGTTGGAATGAATTGGGAAAGAAAAACACTCGTAGATTAATTGAATTGCTTACAAAAGATCATTACACCGTTTCAGGAAAAACCACTTTTAAAGAAGAGTTTGTAACCTGTGGCGGGGTTGCTTTAGAGGCCATACATTTGAACACATTAGAGAGCAAAACTTCTAAAGGAATTTATTTTGCAGGAGAGGTTATCGATATAGATGCTGTAACAGGCGGTTATAATTTTCAAGCAGCTTGGAGTACAGGTTATATTGCAGGGAAATTGGAAATAAACTAAGAAAACTTAAATGTCTGAAAGCAAACATCTACGGTCTTAAGGGTTCTTTAGGGAGGCTATCTCTTGCTCTAGCAATTGAATGCGTGAATCTTGCCCTTTAATGTGGCGCTCCAAAAAACAAATCTTTTCAACTAATTTTTCATTTGTTTCGGTATCATCTGAAAGAAGCATTTTACCTTTTCCGGTTAAAAACCAATTCTGATTTACCTCGGGATAAACTTCAGCAATACGCTTCGCAAGATCTGCTGAAATACCGTTACGACCACTATTTATATGATAAAAGACAGTGCCATTTTTGTAGCCAAGACTTTTCGCTAAAGAATTTTTTTTTAAACCTTTATGTTTTAAAAACAATTCAATTCTCTGACTTTCATTCATTTTACAAATATAAATTTTTTATATTAATTATGTTTTATTACATTTGTAATAGTATATAATTGAATTGTAATTAAAATTATTGCAATCTACTTAATTTAACTCTTGCCCCAAAGCCTGAAATTGAACCATGAACTTTTTTATGACTTAAATTTTAAAACATATTACAGAATGGTATTATAATTACAACAACACAGGTACACAATTAGAATAAATCACCACTTTCTTTCTATTATATCTTTGATTTTTAAAACAAGAGTGATGAATTTTTTATGTGGTGAATTCGTACCAAATAAGAGCCATTCACATGAATATTGAGGGAAGTTATTACAAATTTTAATAATAATAGTGTGAGGAATACGAGATTTTTTCTTCAAAACTTGACTTGTATATCCGACTTTAACACCGATTTTTCTGTCGAATTCAGATAACGTAAGGTTCTCATTATTTAATATTAAAGATATCCGATCATAAATATTCATAACATAATAAAAATATGAGGCGAAAAATTATTTTTTTAAAAAAATCCTATTTTTAGGAAAAAAAATATAACCCATTATTTTACAATTAATTAACATTATAAAAATTTATAAAAAATCGTTTAAAAATGATCTTTAGAATGAATCATGAATACAAATATTTACTTACACGACAAAATTGAAAAGAGTGATTTCCTCCGGATAAAAAAATTTATTGATAATTATCTCGTAAAACAAATTAAATTACAAGAGTTATTTAATGAGATAAACGCATTTATCAATTATAAAAACAAGAAAAATGACAATATCTTTTTGTCAGAAACTGAAGTAATGGGTTTGGATAACATTTTTTTGATATTAGGTGTGATTGATCCTGAACAAATTCAGGTTTTAAAAGACGTTTTTTTTATGCATTTACATTCTAAAGGAACAGCAAGAAAAAGAGCTGAAAAAATATCCAAGGACTGGCTTTTTCAAGCGCTGGAGTTTCGAGACCAAAATGATAAAACAAAATAATCCTTCAATAATCATATAAAATTCCCGGAGCTATATTAGAATATTGATCCTAGTTTTAGATGTTAACCAGCTGAGTTGGTCATGTTTTGTAGGATTTCTAAACTCTCAATCTATAGGTTTATGAGTGATAAATAGACATAATACTCCATGGTAAGATCAAATAACATAATGGTACGGGATATCTACCTCTCAGAATACTGATTAAGGATTTTAAAATAATTTACAATAGCTACCATTTTAAATAAATAATCCATTGATATTAATAGTTTAGCTATTGATAATCAATGGATTAAATTTTGTAGCGAGAGGGAGACTCGAACTCCCGACCTCCGGGTTATGAATCCGACGCTCTAACCGGCTGAGCTACCTCGCCATTTCGGTGGGCAAATATAAAAACATAATTGGCTATGAACAACCTTTTGAAAATAATTTAAAATAAATATGGTTCTTAGGGTTTTTTCAATATATTGGAGGCTGATTATTAAACCATGAGTATTAAGAAAAGTTTTTCAATAGAATACGATTTTCACGCATCACCTCAGCTACTTTTTCAGTATCTCTCAACTCCTTCAGGGCTCTCCGAATGGTTTGCAGACAATGTTAATTCAAGAGGAGAATCTTTTACATTTATATGGGACGATTCGGAAGAAGAAGCCTTGTTACTTCAAAAAAAGAACAATGAAAAAGTAAAGTTTCAATGGCAAAATGAAGAAGAAGATAATGAGGACTATTATTTTGAATTTAAGATTCAGGTAGATGAGATTACAAAAGACGTTTCTCTCATCATTTCAGATTTTGCAGAAGAAGATGAACTTGAAGAGGCAAAAATGCTTTGGGACAACCTTGTTTTAGACTTAAAACAGGTTTTGGGCGCTAGCTAATTTATCAAATGATTAATTGTAACGGTTCAATCCTTGAACAGTATTCTGATATTCAATCTGACTTAATTGCTCAGCTCCATACGCAGTTTAGCATTACTGAAATCTTGCGTTTTGAAAAAAACTCTCTTCTTTTTTGGGAACAGCATTATTTTAGAATCATTTCTTGCTTGAGAAGGCATCGTTTTGAAATTCCCATGAATTTTACTATGGATTTTTTAGCACAGCAGATTCATTTGCTAATGGAAGTATCTGCATTAGATATAGAGGCTGCTTTAATTCGTTTTCAATTTGTTCACTACAAAGGAGAAATTGCATTTATTGTCTCCTACAGTGTAAAACCACTTCTCCAATTTCAATCTAAAACCAAACCATATACCCTTGATTTGTTTAAAGAGGATGGAATTGCAGCAAATAGCCTCTCCAATATGTCCAGTACTAATGTGACGCTCTTAACGATTGCTAAAAGTTATGCGCGAGAGAATGGCCTAGACGACTGTGTGCTCTTAAATAATCAAAAGAATGTGGTAGAAACTCTTGGAGGAAGTTTATACTTATTCCAGGAAAATAAGCTTCTAACTCCTGCTCTGGATTCAGGATGTCAAGACTTTGTAATGCGAACAGCGTTTAATGAATGGATTCGAAAAACCAACAACCCCCAAATCGAATTGATTGAACAGCACATTAATCCTTTTGAATTACAAAAATCAGATGAACTCATGGTTGTTTCTATTGAAAATGGAGGACAGAGTGTTTCAAATTACCGAAAAACCACCTACAAAGTAGGCCGTGCTCAGGCTCTTTTTGAAAACTTTCTTAGAGAACTACACTAATTCGACATTGGATTTTCAGGGGCATTAGACCATATCAAATACTTTCCGCCCAAGGCTACCATTTGATTTTTCCAAAAGTCTTCCTTTGCAATGGGCATCCAATCTTCAGATGTAACACTTTCTATATGAACCCATGCTTCTTCTTTAATTTCAGAAAGGAGTTGACCCTCACCCCACCCACTGTAACCAAGGAAAAAACGAATCTCATCAGGTAAAATCCTTCCAGAATTAACCAAATCTAAAACCTGATCAAAATCACCGTTCCAAAAAAGGTCATCTCTTATGGGAGTACTATTGGGAATCAAATCACCCATTCTGTGTATAAAAAATAAATTGTCTTGTTCTACTGGACCTCCATAATACAATGGAAAGGGCTCAGTCGCATTTTCTACAAGTTCGTTTAAAGTATATTCTAGTTTTTTATTTACAATAAAACCGATAGAACCTGAAGTCTTATGGTCTACAAGAATAACTCCAGCCCTTTGAAAGTCATGATCTCCTATTATGGTAGGAGAAGCAATAAGAAAGTCACCTACATCCATAGAAAACTAAGTTATAAAAAAAAGCTCCACTTTGGAGCTTTATTTTTTTTAAAGTAGAGTATATTTAGTTTACAGAAGAAGATAACTCAGCACCTGCTTTAAACTTCACTACATTTTTCGCAGCAATCTTGATTGTTGCACCTGTCTGTGGGTTTCTACCGTCACGAGCTGCTCTTTTAGATACAGACCAAGATCCGAATCCAACTAGAGATACACGACCACCTTTTTTAAGTGCTCCACCTACGCTTCCTAAGAAAGACTCTAATGCTTTTTTAGCTGCTGCTTTTGAGATGCCTGCATCAGCTGCCATTGCATCTATCAATTCTGTTTTGTTCATAATAATTGTTTTAAATGTTATACCGACAAATTTATAGGGATTTTCAAAAGACCAAAGAAAAAAGCACTTAAATACTGCTTTTTGTTAATAAATAAAGGCTTTTGTTAATAATGGTAGGCTACCTAAACCATTTTAGCCTCTGGATCCAGACTATAGCCGTTCAGTAATGCGCTTACCGACATTCTCTTTTTGTTCGGCAGCTGGATTTCCAAACACTTCAAAAAACCATCCGATGTTGCTACAATCATTTCCGAATTTCGAACTTGAATTTGTCCAATTGGCAAAGAATGGTTTTCTTTCAATTCTTGTCCATTAAAAATTTTCACTCTGTTCTCAACACCATTATTCTTTATATAACTCCATGCTCCTGGGTATGGATTTAGTCCTCTAATTTTATTTACGAGAGATTCTGTGGAGGTATTCCAATCTAAACGGGTATTCTCAGAATCTAGTTTAGGTGCTGCCTTAGGGTTACGCAACTCAACCTGCTGAACGGCTTCAATAGAATGTAAAGCAAGTTGTTCTAGAGTTTCACACAAAAGTGGTGCTCCAAGCACTAGTAGCTTTTGATGTAAGGTTTCAAACGTATCAGTAGCTTCAATAGATTGCTCTTTTTGAAGCAAAAGAGCTCCTGAATCTATAGCCTCATCTATCATAAAGGTGGTTACCCCTGTTTCAGTCTCACCATTAATAATAACCCAGTTGATTGGTGCAGCCCCCCGATAATTAGGTAATAGGGATGCGTGAAGATTAATACACCCAAGCGATGGAATACTCCAAACAATTTTAGGTAACATTCTAAAAGCAACCACAGCATATACATCTGCCTCGGTTTTTTTTAATTGGTCAACGAATTTTGGGTCCTTCAAATTGGTGGGCTGAAATAATGGTAAATTTTGTTGCAAAGAGTATTCTTTTACAGCTGAAATTGACAGCTTCTTACCCCTACCCGCTTTTCTGTCAGGTGCTGTGACGACTCCAACTACAGAAAACCCAGCATTTACAATACGCTCCAAACAATACCGTGCAAATTCGGGAGTTCCAAAAAACACAACAGAAGGCAGTTTACTCTTCTTTTTCATCTATCCAATAATATTTGTTATACTCATTAATTTCAATCAGATGTCGCTCCAATAAATCCGTTAAAAGTTTTTCTAAATCATCGGGGTCAAAGTACAACTTTTGTTTAATGTCTGAAATTGAACAAGGATGTGTTTGAAGTAGTTTTTTAACTGCCACCTCAAAATTTGGATCAGTTTCACTGGATTTACAAGAAGACGCAGAACATTGACCACATTTACCTTTAGGGTGCTCACCAAAGTAATTCAAAATAGCATTTCGCTTACATTCTATATTTTCGGAAATAAAATTCAAAAGTGCTGCAACTTTTTTTTCTTTTTGACTTCGAATAAGTTCCACTATTTTTAAAACAGGGCGAATGGTATATTGATCCTCACGCGGGACTTGAAAGGTAATGTAAAGCGTTGCGGCATTCCCTGAAAAAGTGATGATGTTCTTGTGTTTCAGTTCCAACAATGCTTCCTCCAGACGATCGGTTGCGATTTTTAAAACAGAACAAATACTTTGCATTGAAATGTTGACATATTCAGGAAAAACATAGGGGTGTTGCCGCATTATATGCTCTAATATTTTAGAAGATGTTTTGCTTGAATTTACATACGAACGAGCCTGATCTACAGAACAGTTTACCTTGATCGAAATTTGTCTTGACTTCCCCTCATGCCAAATCAATACACCTGCCTTATCCATCTGCAACAATGCCTGCTTTACTTTTTTTTCAGCTCTCTGATATCTTAGACAAAATTTTTTGAAATCCAAGACATGAGTAGTGTCATGTCCTTCTCCGTAGGCTATTTGAAAATAGTTGCAGAATTCTTTATAAATCTCTTGTATTTCACGAGCCTCTGGAAATTGTCCTGCTACTCGTTGTTTTAGTTCGCTAAAATCTCCTTGATGATACAGTAAAAAAGTCTGAGCGGGTAATCCGTCCCTTCCTGCTCGACCTGTTTCTTGATAATAATTTTCAATACTTTCTGGAAGGTTGGTATGGATTACCGTTGGCACATTGGCTTTATCTATCCCCATACCAAAAGCTGTAGTAGCTACCATATGAGATATTGTACCTCGCTGCCACGCCTCCAGTTTTTCTTTTTTCTCAGAAGGGAGCATTCCACCATGAAAAAAATCAGCTTTATGATTATTTTGATTGATGAAATTTGCCAAATATTCGGTTTGTTTTCTAGAATTGCAATAGACTATACTACTCCCCTCGAAATGATTTAAGAGTTGAAGTGTTGTTTGAAATTTATCCTCTGTATTCCAAATATTATATGCAATATTGGGACGCTCAAAGGAATGCTGAAAAATTTGTGGAGAGTTCAGCTCTAATTGATTCGCTATATCGTTTTTGACTTCTGGGGTTGCCGATGCAGTGAGTGCCAATATTGGGGTCTCTGGAAAAAGCGGACGTAATAAATTAATTTTTCTGAAGGCAGGTCTAAAATCATGACCCCATTCCGAAATACAATGCGCTTCGTCTACAGCAATAAGTGAAATTTTGGCTTGTTTAATATGATTTATAAAAGAAGGATTCAACAAACGCTCGGGTGATACATAAACTACTTTAAAATTTCCATTAATCGCATTATCTATTTGTTGAGAAAGCCTCAATCCTTGGGAGTCTGATTCAAAGTACATGGCCTTGATTCCTTTATTTTGAAGATTCGTTACCTGATCTTCCATCAGTGCGATTAGAGGGGAAATTACAAGTGCAAATCCTTCCCTCATTAGGGCAGGAATCTGATAGCAATATGACTTTCCCCCTCCAGTTGGAAGTAATGCGAGTGTATCCCTCGAAAGCATTACAGAATCGATGATCTCTTCTTGAAGAGGTCTAAAGGTATCGTGTCCCCAATAAATTTTAAGAAGCTCCTTACTATTCATGATTTTTAAGATATTCCTCAATAAAAACTACTCGTGAAGAAACACTGCTTTTGGGCACAAGCACAACCCGATGTCGTTCCATGTAGATTTCTTGAATGAAGGAAAAATAATTTTTGGCTTCTTCGAAAGTTTCCAATCGGTGCTCATCTTGTTTGTATATAGTCTCCCATGGTTCTAATAAAAAAACCATGTCGTATTGAAATTTCGTAACTTTTTGGTACCATGCCTCTGAGTGATGGTTTATTGCTTTTAGATAGGCATAAGTATCGTGAATACCACGGTCGTAAAAAACAAAAGATGAATTTTTTGCCTTTTTTACCTCGGTAATTTTTTCGAACTGTATTTTTCTTCCTTGGAAAAGAGCCTCACTAAAACGATGTGGTTCTGAAAGAAAATAATTCAATTTGCCTTCATTTTGAGCTTTTTCAATCAAAGTTCTTGAATACTCTGAAAAAGTTGGATACCCTAAGGTGTTTAACTCATTTATAAGTGATGTCTTTCCGGCACCAGGACCTCCTGTAATCACAACTCTTTTTTTCATAAACTTTCTCAAAAATATAAATACCGTATCTTTATACAAAAGTATAAGCATTGGCTATATCCCAACCGCAGTCTGACGAATTTTATTCACGATTTTATGATCACCTTCGGGAATCTCAAGATTGGCCTGGAGTATATCTTTTTAAATTTATTGTAAAGTCAGATTCCAATGACATTGATGTCTTAAAATCTCAATTTGACGAAATGCAACCTCATTTTTCTGAAAAAAAATCCTCCAAAAATACTTTTACAAGTTTGAGTGTGAAAGTAAAAATGGAATCACCGGACAAAGTAATTCAGATTTATAAAGAAGCAAGTACCCTAGAGGGTATTATTACACTCTAATTTTGATAAAAAAATGAAGAATTCGTTAGAATTTATTAATTTGCGAATATTATTTACCTCACCACAACAATAGCAACTATTTTTTATGGAACCCTTGCAGTATAATACCAAGCGCAAGCATCTTATTATTCCAGAATACGGAAGACACATTCACTTAATGATTGAGCAAACTAAAGCAGAAACTGATGCTCAAGAACGCAACAAAAAAGCCAAAGCCATCATCGGTGTTATGGGAAATCTAAACCCACATCTTCGTGATGTTCCTGACTTTCAACATAAACTTTGGGATCAATTTTTTATCATGTCTAACTTCGATATAGACGTAGATTGCCCCTATGAAAAGCCTGAAAAAGAGGTTTTGGAAGCAAAGCCAGACAAACTCGCTTATCCACAAAATTACCCCAAGTATCGATTTTATGGAAACAACATCAAAAGAATGATTGATGTTGCTATTAATTGGGAAGAAAGTGAACTTAAAGAAGTTCTTGTGTTTACAATTGCAAATCACATGAAGAAAAACTTTTTAAGTTGGAATAAAGATACTGTAGAAGATGTAGTGATCTTAGCTCATTTGGACGAACTATCCGGTGGAAAACTCAAAGTTGCAGCTGCTCAACTTCCTCTTAGTGAATCCGCTGATTTACTAAAGTTTAAATCCAAAAATGGAAACGGCCCTAAAAGTAACATTCCTACCAAACAAAGAAACCACAAACGCAAACGTTACTAGCCTCTATGGAATCATTTGTTATCGAAGGTGGTAAGCAATTAAAAGGGTTTATTACTCCTCAGGGAGCTAAAAATGAAACTTTACAGATTTTATGTGCTGTGTTACTCACTTCAGAACCAGTTACAATTCACAATATTCCAGACATTGTTGACGTAAATAAACTAATCGTTTTACTACAAAATTTTGGAGTCAAAGTCACTAGTCATGGAAAAGGGAGCTATGAGTTTCAATCCGATAATATTGATGTTAATTACCTCAACTCAGAACAATACAAAATAGATGGCAAAGGATTAAGGGGCTCCATTATGCTGGTTGGTCCCATGCTTGCTAGATTCGGAAAGGGAAGTATACCCCGACCGGGAGGCGATAAAATTGGAAGACGCCGATTAGACACACATTTCGAAGGTCTTATTAAGCTGGGAGCAAAATTTAATTACAACAGAGAAGACTATTTCTATAGTGTTGAAGCTACTCGATTGGTTGGAGCCAATATGCTTCTTGATGAGGCTTCCGTTACTGGAACAGCTAATATTCTTATGGCAGCTGTTTTGGCAGAAGGTGAAACTACAATTTACAATGCTGCATGTGAACCTTACCTTCAACAACTTTGTTCTATGCTGAACCGCATGGGAGCTAAAATAGAAGGTATCGGTTCTAATTTGCTCAAAATAACAGGAGTTAAAGTACTCTCGGGCACAACACATACTGTACTTCCTGATATGATAGAAATTGGAAGCTGGATTGGTCTTGCTGCCATGACAAAAAGTGAAATCACAATCAAAAATGTCCGATGGGAATATTTAGGACAAATGCCAAGTGTATTTAGAAAGTTGGGAATCACGATCGAAAAGAGAGAAGACGATATTTTCATTCCTGCTCATACAGAAGGTTATGAAATTCAAAATTATATTGATGGGTCTATACTTACCATCTCAGATGCTCCATGGCCCGGGTTTACCCCTGATCTCCTAAGTATTGTTTTGGTAGTAGCAACCCAAGCTCGAGGTAGTGTATTGATTCATCAGAAAATGTTTGAAAGCCGTTTGTTTTTTGTTGACAAACTTATTGATATGGGAGCTAAAATAATTTTATGTGACCCTCATAGAGCAACTGTGATCGGTCACGATTTTGAATCCAATTTGAAAGCAGCCACTTTAACTTCGCCAGACATTCGTGCTGGAATATCATTACTAATTGCAGCATTATCCGCTGAAGGAACCAGTGTGATTCACAATATTGAACAAATAGATAGAGGCTATGAAAATATAGTTCCGAGGCTTCAAAAAATTGGCGCAAAAATTGAACGTAGAAAAACTTAATTTTTTTTTCACCATGCCCCAAAATCTTCATTTCCTACTCACTTTTTTCTTTATTTCATTTATTGGTTATTGTCAAACAAGTTTAATTGGACAAATTGTAGACTCTCAGTCTGAAGAACCCCTTCCCTTCGTAAATATCGGATTAGTAGATCAAAATCAAGGCACCGTTTCCGATGAAGAAGGCTTTTTTGAATTTGAGATAGATCCCGAAAAGTACAGACAATCGATACTGCGTTTTTCGATGATTGGTTTTAAAAGTAAAACATTTTTACTTGAAGATTTTTTGAAAAAAAATATTTTTATAATTCCTTTAGAAGAAGAAACTACGGAACTTGATGAAGTTATTCTTACTACAAAAAGAACAGAATTTCAAACTAAAATATTGGGGAATAAAACAACTTCAAAATTAATCTATGCTGCTTTTAGCACAAATAGACTAGGTAATGAAATGGGGTTTGTAGTTAAAAGAAGAAAACGTCCAATGATCTTAAAAAAGTTTAATATTTCCATTGTTGAAAATGATTATGGTAAAGTTCGGTTTCGGCTCAACTTTTATGCCGTTGAAAATGGATTTCCTACCAATTCACTGCTAGATGAAAATATAATTATTGAAACAGAGGTCACTTCTGGAATTGTCACCGAAGACTTGACTCCCTATGAAATTGTTCTCGATGAAGATTTTTTTGTATCCATTGAATGGATTGAAGATTTAGGCCCTGGAAAACTATTCTTTTCAGGAGGATTTTTTGGATCACCTCTGATTGCACGTGAAGTTAGTCAAGGCAGCTGGTCTAAACTAGGTTCTGCTAATGTAGGTATGAATGTAGAAGTCAGCTATTAAAACTAACGCTTTGATATCTTATTATTACTAATTCCTTTTTGTCTTGAACATTTAAAAGACTGGGTATCCTCAGGTCGTTTTTTCTGATGCTTTGTCGCTCTACCTTGGACTCTTGCACGCCACATCTTAAAGCTTGTTGGTTTCATTTCACGCCGCATTAATGAAATTACATCCTGCTCTTTTAAATCAAATTGTACTAATATAGCTTCAAAAGGGGTGCGGTCTTCCCATGCCATTTCAATAATTCGATCTATTTCCTCATCGGATAAAGCTTTTAAATTTTTCATCTTATTGATTCTTTTTTTCTTCTTGGAACAGTATGCTTGGACAAGATACGTTTACTTTCTTGTTTTACATGAGTATCTTTTTGCATCTCCCATAAAATAGAAGAGGCTTTTTTACGGCTTTCTTCAATATTAACTATAGGGACAAAATAATCTGTTTTTAAATGAAACCCATAAAATGCTTCTTCAAAAGGAGTAATCTCCCATGGGGTATGGATTAATTCTTTTGGAAGTGATTTTAACTCCGGAAGCCATTGCTTTGTAAAAAGTCCTTCCGAATCGTGCTCTTGCCCATTCTTTACTGGATTGTAAATCCGTAAAGTATTGATCCCTGTTTCTCCTGCTTGCATTTGCAGTTGAGGAAAATGAATTCCAGGCTCAAAGTCTAAAAATTGTCTCGCTAAAAATGCCGAGCAAGCCTGCCAAGGTTGCCATAATTGATGCACAAAGAAAGAAACGACCAAGGCTCTCATTCTAAAATTTAGATAGCCCGTAGCAACCAAACATCGCATAGCGGCATCAACAATCGGAATTCCTGTTTGCCCTTTTTCCCAAGCACTTATAAAGTCATGATTCAAAGGTTTTATTAAACGATGATATCCTTTGTTCACACTTTCAAATTCCATCCTACATTCCATTTCAAATTTTTGAATAAAATGGGATTGCCATCGTAATCTCGATTCAAAAGCTCGAATGCCAAAGCCTTTTTTTCCCGACTCCTTTTCTTCTTCGGTTCTTTGGAGGACTTCGCGCATAGATATATTCCCATAGGCCAAATATGGAGACAATCTACTGCAACTTTTACGTGCAAGATCGGGCTTAGAGATATGTTTTTGATAATTGACATACCGCTCCTTAAAAAAGGAATTTAAATAATGATTTGCATTGGTCTCACCACCTGGCTGGATGAATTTTGATTTTTTTGTTTCTAATGATAGCTCTTTGAAGGAGTAAAACAGCTTTTCTAAATGTTTTGTGTGCAAAAATTTTTTATCAATAGGAGCCGGAAGTAATGGCTCATTCATCAATTCCGTCCAATTCTTTAACCACTTTTTTCGATGAGTCATTCCTCTAAAAACACCCTGTTGTCGGTATTCATTCCAACGAATTTTTTGATCATTACACCATCGTCGAACAGCTTTATCCCTATCAAAAGTGAGCCTTATTCCAGTTTCAAAATGTGAATAGAGTGCCTCTAAATGAAAAAAATTATTCAATTGGATTAATGCATCCACAACTTCTCCTTCAATTGCAAAAATCTTTGTGTTCAAGGACAGTAATTGATGATTCAAATCAACAATTGATTGCTTAACAAAATCTAAATGACGTACGCTAAAATGAGGTTCTTCACAAAGAGAATACTCCGCAACATAAAGCAATAGCACGTTTTTATGATTTTGAATTGCATTCGTGATTGCGGCATGATCATTCAGTCTCAGATCACGCTTCAACCATACTACACCAATTGGAATTTTATCAGAAGTCATCAGGGTTATTTAAAATTTGAGCCGCTCTCCCTTTAATTTGTTCAAGATCTTCTGGTTGAATTTTTTCTAAGAGACGAAGCATCATCGCCATTCGGTTATTCTTTTCGAAATACTGTTTTTTATCATCTAAAAAGTTCCAATACAAACTATTGAACGGACAAGCGTCTTCGCCTATTCGCTTTTTCTTATCGTATTGACAACTGTCACAATAATTACTCATTTTATGAATATATGCCGCAGCGGACACATAAGGCTTCGTAGCTACAATCCCTCCATCGGCCCACTGACTCATCCCGCGAGTATTTGTGATCTGAACCCATTGAATCGCATCGGCGTAGATTCCCAAATACCATTCATCTACTTCATCAGGGTGAATTTGAGCAAGTAACGCAAAATTACCTGTGATCATCAGTCGCTGAATATGATGCGCATATGCGTGATCCAAGGAGTTTTTTATACTTTGATGTAAACAATTCATTTTGGTCTTCCCCGTCCAATAGAACTCTGGGAGTGAGTTGGTGTTTTGGAGAGTATTCTTTTTGGCATAGTCTGGCATTTCTTTCCAATAGATCCCTCGCATATATTCTCTCCAACCGATGATTTGCCGAACAAAACCTTCTACTTGAGAAAGTTCAATTTCCTCATGATGATCTCTGTAATAAGCTATAACCCTTTCTACAACCTCTAAAGGATGAATCATTTTTACATTCAATGCAAATGAGATTCTTGAATGAAAAAGATTGACCTCATCAGTATGTAAAGCATCTTGATAGTCACCGAAATGAACCAATAACTCCGAACAAAAATAGTCCAATTGAGACAGAGCCTGTTCTCGGGATAAAGGATAGTAAAACTGAGTTTCATCAAATGATCCTATCGTTTTTACTCCAGCCTCTTCAATTAGTCGCTTGATATCTAAAAGGTTTTTAGCTGACGGTAAAAAAGGAGGAGGGATTCTCGGAGTTCCCTTCCATTTTTTTCTGTTGTTTTTATCAAAATTCCACTGTCCCCCTTCGGGTTGTTCCATGTGCATCAATAAATTGAATTTTTTCCGCATATAGCGGTAAAAAAACTCTAAAATGAATTGCTTTTTACCTTCAAAAAAATGAGCCAACTCGGAACGTGTCGTCATGAAATGATGACTATCTTCCACTGAAGAAGGGATAGAAAGCGTATTACAGAAATTCTTTAATTGATGATCCAACCTATACTCATCGGGTTCAATATAAGAGAATGAAACAGCTGAATAGTGTTGCACTATTCGTTTTAAATTGTCTTCAAGGTTTTGCTTGTTCTCAGAATCATCGATTGCTAGATAATGGGTTTTATGACCTTTTTGAATGAGTTCCTCATTAAAATTTCTCATTGCACCAAAAAAAGCGATCACTTTTTGAATATGATGCGGTACATAATCTGTTTCTTGACGCATTTCCATCATCACAAAAACAACAGATTCATCTATTTCGTTAAACCAAGGGTGTTGAAGATTTAACTGGTCCCCTAAAATGAATTTAACGATCATTCGAAAAGAGTTTTTTGATTCCATAAACGCTGAAACTTTCCTCCCTCGTCGTACCGCTCTGCCTGAAACCTAACATTAAACTTTCTGTCTCGTGGATCATTCCCTACTCCTGCAACATACATCCAATTGCCATAATTACTATGAACATCATAATCAATAAGCATGGACTCAAAATAAGCTGCACCAATACGCCAATCAAGTAGTAACTCTTTAGCAAAATAAGAAGCCACATTTTGACGACCTCTATTGCTCATCCATCCCGTTTTTTTCAACTCGATCATGTTGGCATTTACAAAAGGCTCCTTGGTTCTTCCTTCAATCCATGATTCTACTTTATCTCGATCGTTTTCCCAATGGTAATTCTTTTTTAAAATTCCTCCTAAATGAAAAATAGAATCTTGATGCTTGAGAGAAATATATTTAAAATAGTCCCGCCAAATTAATTCAAAAAGAAGCCAATAGGTGGACTGATTTTTTTTAATTTCTTTTTCATAAGCACAAATTTCCCAATAAATTTCGCGGGGAGAAATTGATCCATTCGCCAGCCAAGAAGATAATTTTGAACTATAATCCACTCCAATCAAACCATTCCGCGTTTGCTTATAAAAGGATAGTTTTTTGGTATCCCAAAAATAATGATTCAATCTTTTCTTTACTTCTTGAGACCCGCCTTTAAAAGGGAAGGCAGTATTGGGATTCTTGGGTTTACTTTCTAATCCTAAGTCGGCAAGTGAGGGGATTTTGAATGTTTGGGCCAATAGATTTTCTTTGGGCAAAGGGGCAATTTTGGGGAGTATTTTACGGACACTACTCATTTTTTCACACTGCTTTCTGAACTGAGTAAACAGCTCGGGAAGTTCATTTATTGAAAACGGAATGTCTTCAGGATGGAATAAAAATTGATCGTAACTAGATTGAAAAACAACTTCTGGGTTAATTGCATCTCGAACTTGCTGTTCTGTATTGCGCTCTTCTTGCGTCCATTCCTTTTGGAAGAAGATTGTTTTTACATTCAAACTCTCAACCCAATGAGACAAACCCTTTGCAGGATTTCGATGCTCTACTATTAATGAAATATTTAAGGATTCTAAAGTGGATGAGAGATCAACTAACGTTTCTATTAAAAACTGTGCTCTGAATGCTTCCGTTTTAGAAAAACCCCAGGGTGACAATTCAAACAGTTTTGGATCAAAACTAAAATAAGCAACTAATTTTGCTCCTGATTGAGAAGCTAAAGTAAAAGATTCATGATCTGAGATTCTTAAATCATTTCGCAACCAAACTAAAGCTACAGGTTTTTTATTCTGCAATTTTTTACTTACAATATACGCAGAACAAACAAAACAAATAGTTTATAGATTTAGTAATTTCATAAAAAAACCGCCCTAAAATGGGCGGTTTTTTTATTGGAAAATTCAGATGGGGATTTAATTTTTTATCAGTTTAAACTCAACTCTCCTATTCATTAATCTTCCTTTAGCAGTTGAATTAGATTCAATAGGAGATGTTTCACCATAACCTTTAACGGATATCCTACTTCTTGAAATACCCTTAGATACTAGGTAATCCATAGTTGCTCGAGCACGATCTATAGATAGTTGCATATTATATTCAGCCATCCCTGTGTGGTCTGTATGACCTTCTATTATCACTTTGTAATTGGGATATTTTTCTAAAAACACAAACAGTTTATCAATTTTAAATTTTGAAGATGATGATAATTTACTGCTATCTGTTTCAAAATAAATCGTTGTCGCTAGGTCATTCAGTTTTTTGATAATTTCATCAGTTGGTTCAGGGCATCCTTTATTTGAACTTTTTCCTGCTAAATCTGGGCATTCATCCAAAGAGTCTATTACACCATCGCCATCTGAGTCAGGACAACCATTCAAATCTGGCAACCCAACAATATAAGGACAAGCGTCTTCATGATCAGGAATCTCATCTTCATCTGTATCTGGACAACCATTAAATTTTTCTAAACCAAAGGTGTTGGGGCAGCTATCCTCATTATCTTGAATTCCATCTTCATCAGAATCTGGACAGCC
>JAFMMH010000053.1 GCA_017851655.1 Flavobacteriaceae bacterium | reverse complement strand
GAAATGCAAGGTGCTGAAAATGTATGGAGAATTGATACTGAAAAACAGTTGATTAAAACCATACAGCCACTTTCTACAAAGAATGGCGAAAAACTTCGATTTAACTGGAATCCCCCAATGGCTGTTACAGCAATTCATCCTGATAGAATTTATATTGGGAGTCAGTTCCTTCATCAATCAGATGATATGGGAGAAACATGGGAAATAATTTCTCCCGATCTTTCGACTAATGATCCTTTGAAACAAAACCAAGAAAAATCTGGAGGATTGTCTATGGATAATTCAGGAGCGGAAAATCACACAACAATTTTCACGATTGCACCTTCTGAATTGGACTCAAATATAATTTGGGTAGGGACAGATGATGGTAATGTGCAAATCACCCAAGACGGAGGTAAAACATGGAAAAATACGGTTGATAATATTCCCAGTTTGCCCAAAAACACTTGGTGTTATCACATTGAAGCGAGCACCTTAGATAAGGCAACAGCATATGCAGTTTTTGATGGGCACAACAACAATGACAAAACTCCTTATGCATACAAAACAACTGATTTTGGTGCAACCTGGACAAATATTATCACCGACGAGGTAGAAGGGATAGTACGTAATATACAGGTGGATTATGAAAATCCTGATTTACTTTTTTTGGGTACCGAACTCGGTTTATACATCACGCTAAACTCTGGAGAAAAGTGGTATAAATTCACAATAATATGCCCTCTGTTGCGACTCACTTTATTGCTCTCCAGAAACAAACGAATGATCTGGTTCTTGGCACTCACGGAAGAGGAGTCATTATAATCGATGACATCTCGCCTCTTCGAGAACTTAACGATAAAGTAATGGACAAGACGCTTCATTTCTTTAATAGTAAGCCGACTGTAATCAAAGAAACAAAAAGTTTTTCTGGTGGTTTCGGAAACGAAACCCAATTTGTGGGAAGGAATAAATCCAGTCAGGCACAAATTAAATATCACCTTAAAAAGCGGCATACATTTGGAAAAATGACCATGGCAATAGTTGATCAAAAAGGAGATACAATTACTGAATTAACCCCTGGAAAATCAAAAGGGATTAATATTGTAAGTTGGTCTTACAGAAAAAAACAACCGAAAGTAGCAACAGGTAAAACATTTTCATTTGGAGGCTTCACGACACCTATCGTTCCTGCAGGCATCTATACAGCGAGGATTACTAAAGGAAAGGAAACGTTTGAACACCCCTTCGAGCTAGTGTACGATTCTAAATTACAAATTTCAGAAGCTGATCGAAAACTCAAAAACAAAATAGTTACACAACTATACGATATGATAGAGTCTTTAGCATACAAAGTTTATGAATTAGACACTTATCTGGAATATGCAGCTACCGTAAAAAATAAAAAGATAAGTGCCCAGTTGAATAAACTTAAAGAAACAATGGTAGTCACTACTGGAGACAATTATGTCGGAGCAGCAGAACCTCAATTGCGAGAGAAAATGACTGACCTATTCCAGAAGGTAGAAAATAATTACGGTGCGCCTACAGCGAATGAGTTAATGAATTTAAAAATTATTGGTACTCGTTTAAATGAAGCGAATAAATCTTTAGACAAATTAAAAAAGAAATACAAACTCAATTCCCGTGTGGAACTAATGTCGTTTGAAGCTTTTTTGAGGAGTAAGTGAAAATGATCTTCTTCTATAAGACTTAAATCTATAGTTAGTAGCTCCCAATTATTTAGGCTATTGACTCAATCAATTTTTGGGTATAAGAATTTTGAGGATGTTCATATAGAGCATCTGCTTCTTGTATCTCAACCAGACGACCATTTTCCATCACCATTACCCGATCGGACATGTATTTTACTACTGCCAAATCATGGGAGATAAAAAGGTAACTCAATCCCAAATCTTTTTTAAGCTTGTTTAGTAAATTCAATACTTGAGCCTGAACAGATATATCCAAAGCCGCTACACTCTCATCACAAATTAGTAATTCAGGTTTTGTAGCCAATGCTCTAGCGATCACTACACGCTGACGTTGACCACCCGAGAGCTCGTGTGGGTAACGGTTAAAATATTGTGCAGACAAACCAACTTGAGATAAAAGAGCTACAACTTCTGATTTGAGTTTTTCTTGACTCTCGGGGTAATAGTGCGTAAGTACTTCCTGAATAGCACTGCCTATACTCTTAAGCGGATGTAATGAAGCATAAGGGTCTTGAAACACAAACTGGATTTTTTGTCGAATATTCCGCATCCCATTCTTGTCTTTAGGATCGATAATTTTTCCTTTAAATAATATAATTCCAGAGCTCGGTGGATCTAAATAAATCAGAGCCCTTGCTAGGGTGGATTTTCCACAACCAGATTCTCCAACCAAACCCAAGGTTTCACCAGGAAATAACGAAAAGTTAAGTGGTGTTACAGCCTGAAATGCATTTGTTTTCTGGAAAATTCCTAAACGGGTTTGGTATGTTTTTTCAAGATTCTCAACTTCTAATAGTGGTTTTTGAGCATAGAGTTTTTCGTGCCTTATTGAGCGCTCTTTGGGAGTAATTTGCTGAGAATGAAAGGACTCCATCTGGTAGTCATCTAAAGTTGGTAATGGACTCCAACGCTCAGTAGTCGAAGGGCGCGCAAATAAAAGTCCTTTAGTGTATGCTTGCTCAGGATTTTTAAATAAAACGTCTGTTTTATTTTCTTCTACAATTTTTCCTTGATACATTACCAACACCCGATCGGCAAGTTTTTTAACAAGTACAAGGTCGTGTGAGATAAACAAGATACTCATATTGCGTTTTTTTTGTAGCCGTTTGAGTAGCTCAATAATTTCTTTTTGAACGGTTACGTCTAGTGCCGTGGTGGGTTCATCTGCAATTAAAAGTTGTGGATGGCATAAAAGCGCCATGGCGATCATGACCCTTTGTTTTTGCCCACCACTAATTTGATGTGGATAGGATTTTATAATTCGTTTTGGATCAGTAAGTTGTACTTCCAAAAGTGCTTCTTCAATTTTTTGATTTTGCTCTTTTTTTGAAAATCTAGTGTGCTGTTGAAGTACTTCAAGCAATTGCTTTCCAAGACGCATAGAAGGATTTAAACTCGATTGAGGTTCTTGAAAAATCATCCCCATCTTATTTCCTCGAATGTTTTGCCAAGCTTTGGATTTTAGGGTTAATAAAGATTCCTTTTGAAACAAAAGCTGTTTGGCAAAAACAGTTGCATTTTTTGGTTGAAGTCCCAATAAAGATAATGCCAAAAGGGATTTTCCGCTTCCTGATTCTCCGACAACAGCAACGATTTCATTTTTTGATAATTGAAACGAAATTTGTTTTAGAAGTTGTTTTCCATCGATTTCAAGATGAAGTTGATCTACCTTTAATAAAGAATGATTTTCTTTTTTTTGAGTCACTCCCGACATAAAATGAATGTTGTGTTACAGATTCATTTTCTTCAGTTCTCCAACAGCATGATTAACTGCTCTGGCAGTAAAAGCCATATAAGTTAGCGATGGATTTTGGGTGCCTGAGGAGGTCATGAATGCGCCGTCAGTCATATAAACGTTGGGAACGCTATGAATTTGATTGTGTTTGTTTAATATAGAAGTTTTAGGATCATGCCCCATGCGAGCTGTGCCCATTTCGTGAATCCCTTTACCTATTGGTGCATTGGAATCGTAGATATTGATATTTTTACATCCTGCGTTTTCTAACATTTCTGCAGCTTGTACTTTCCAATCTTCTTTCATCTTCTTTTCATTTTCCTTGAATTCAGCGTCAAATACAATTTTAGGCAAACCCCATTGATCAATTTTATTGTAATTCAAATACATCCGGTTTTCATGGTAGGGCAATACTTCACCAAATCCTCCCATACCAATATTCCATTTTCCAGGTTCGAGTATTGCATTTTTAAACTCAGAACCATAGCCAAATTCAGCGATTACATCGGCCCAGTTCCCACGTCCCGCTCCTCCTTGATAGCCATAGCCTCTTAAAAAATCAACATCTTTTTTCTTTCCGCCTACGTTTCTAAAACGAGGTATATAAAAACCGTTTGGACGTCTTCCTGTGTAATATTTATCTTCAAATCCTTCATAAGTTCCTGAAGCACCACTACCCAGCTGATGGTCCATAATATTATGGCCTAGTTCTCCCGAATCATTCCCTAAACCATTAGGAAAACGTTCGGATTTAGAGTTTAATAAAATTGCTGTAGAGGCCATTGAAGATGCACAGATGAAAACGACTTTAGAATTGAATTCTAACACCTCTTTGGTCTCGGTATCAATAACTCTAACGCCTTTCGCTTTTTGACTTTTTTCATCATAAATTACTTCTGAAACTACAGAATTAGGGCGAAGTGTTAAGTTTCCTGTACGTTCAGCTGCAGGAAGGGTAGAAGAGTTAGAACTAAAGTAAGAACCAAAAGGACATCCTCTATCACAACGATTACGGAACTGACATTGGGTTCTCCCCCCGTCTGATTTTGTTCCTTGAGTAATATGTGCTACTCTACCAACGGTCAATACTCGATCTGTATAATTTTTAGCAATCGAGGACTGCAATTCTTTTTCTACACAGTTTAACTCCATAGGGGGTAAAAACTCACTATCTGGAAGTTGGGGAAGGTTTAATGCTTCACCACTTACCCCAATAAATTTCTCAACATAGGAATACCAAGGGGCAATGTCTCTATAACGTACCGGCCAATCTACACCAATACCGTCTCGAAGGTTTGCTTCAAAATCATCGTCGCTCCAGCGGTAGGTTTGACGGCCCCAAATAAGTGATCTACCGCCCACTTGAGTTCCACGAATCCAATCAAATGCTTTGTCTTCATCATAATCGTAATCAGCATCTTTATTGTAAAAATGGCGGTTTCCTTCATTGACCCCCCATCTTCGCTGCTTGTTGTAGTTTTTTAATTCTTCTTGTGAAGTGCTTCCTCCATTTTTCATATCCCAAGGATCTAAATGCATGGTAGGATAATCATCTAAATGTTTTACCATTCGTCCTCTTTCAAGAACCAAAGTTTTTAACCCATTTTCGCAAAGTTCTTTGGCTGCCCAACCTCCACTTATTCCTGTTCCAACAACAATGGCATCGTAGTTTGTTTCCACTTAATTTGATTTTATTAGACTCTAATATAGGTATTTTTTAGGGGCTAAATAAAATTTCTTTTTTGTTTAGTAAAGCTTCGTTTCTAAGTTTGAGAAGTATTTGAGCTACTGTAACAACATCCTTTTCGCAGTAGGTAACGATTCGCTCTATATTTTTTTCTTCGTAATAGACATTGGCCACTTGACTACCATCTATATCATCTTTTGGAGTTGGAATTCCTAAAACATGAGCCATTAGTTTTAAGGAAGTATAGTGTTTAAAATCTCCAAAACGCCATAAATGAAGAGTATCTAGGTGAGGAATTTCCCAAGGTTTTTTATCAAATAATTGTAAGGTAGGTGGCAATGGAATTTGGTGAACCAACATTCTTCTTGCAATAAATGGAAAATCAAATTCTTTGGCATTGTGTCCGCAGAGTCTGTGTTTGGGTGTGTTAAAATAGGTTTCAAGAAGTTTTTTAAATTCAATCAAAAGAAATTTTTCATCACCAAAAAAACTTTTTAAACGAAATTCTCTCCGATTATCTTGTGGAGCAAAATATCCAACAGAAATACAAACTATTTTTCCAAATTCTGCCCAAATTCCAGCGCTACCATAAAAATCCTCAGCAGTGATTTCGTTCTTTCTTTGATATGCTGTTTTTTCTTCAAAGTATTTCTTTTCAACAAGAGGGACCTCCTGAAAAGTGCTGTAAAGCGGTACAGTTTCAATATCTAAAAAAAGAATCTTATGAAGATCAAGGTGTTTTAACATTTGAATTAAGTTCAAGGGCAATTTCCATATATCGATAGATGTCTGGGGTAAAAGGGTCATCTGGATTTCCTGCGGGACCTTTGCTATTTCCAAGTCTAACGAAGATCAGATTTTCTTTTGGGAAAGTAATTACGTATTGTCCAAGATGCCCTCGATTCATAAACACATTATGCCCTTTGTATTTTTTTAACCACCAACCATAACCATATTCTGGACTTTCCTCAAAACGAGGTTGAATAGATTTGGCTATAAAGGTTGAATCAAGGATATTCATACCGTTCCATTTCCCATGGTTTTTATACAACTTTGCCAAACGAGCAAAATCTCGTGCATTAGAAGCAATACAGCAATAGGCTTTCTCTAATCCAAACTCATTACTATCAATTTGCCACAAGGATTCTTGTTCAGCCCCCATAGGATCCCAGAAACTTTCATGGAGATAGTTCGTTAATTTTTTCCCTGTAGCTTTACTGATTACCATACCGAGTAATTGGGTAGTACCACTTTGGTATATATATGATTTTCCAGGAGCCGATTCTATGGGTTGATTTAAAATTAAGCTTTCCAAGTCTTTAACAAAATAGGCTGCCGTAGTCACAGAAAATGGAGAGTAATAGGCTTCGTCCCATCGCTGCCCGGAAGCCATGCTGGATAGGTCGCCTACAGTAACTTGTGATGCATATTCTCCTTTGAGTTCAGGAATAAAATCGATTACAGGTTGATCTAAACTTTCGATATAACCTTCCATTATGGCTTTTCCAAGCAATGCAGAAACATAACTTTTAGCCATTGAAAAGGCATTGCTTTTGGAATCTAAGCCATAACCATCGTAATATTTTTCAAAATAAATACTGTCATTTTTGATTACTAAAAAAGCAACTGTTTCATTGTTGATATTGATTTGTTCTTGTTCTTCTGTGAGGGTGATCGTATTGAATTTTGAATGGAGTGGCCAAGGTTCAGGTGTTTTTGAAGCTGGTAGGATTCGGTTGTCAAAGTGCTTGTAATCAGATAAAAAGGCTGTAGTGTGTCCTTTGAAGTAAATTTTTGATACGGCAGTTAATAAATAATTGTAATCAGAAATATAGAGTAAGCCAAATGAGATTACCAGAAGAAATATGATGGATTTAAAAATTTTTTTCATTAACAAAATATCAGCATTTATTGAATGGGCTTTAGCGCATGTGTCACAAATTTAATGTTTTTTGAATGGATGCACCTTCGTGTTCTAAGAGCCATTTTTTATTTTTAATTCCCCCAGCATAACCCGTCATAGATCCATCACTTCCAATAACCCGATGACAAGGAATATATAGCATAATGGGATTTTTACCAACAGCATTAGCAACAGCTCGAATAGATTTTAGATTTCCATAACGCAAAGCCAACTGTTTGTACGTCATTGTTTTTCCTTTCGGAATTTCTTTTACAAGCTCCCAAATTTGTTTTTGAAATGCTGTCCCTGTTATTGGAAGCGGTAAATCAATATTCAAAACCCCTGTGTCGAAATAACCTTTTAAATCAAGTATTATTTTTTTGGAAAGTGTCGAAAGATTAGTTCTTGTATTGGAGGGGGGTTTTTCGACAAATTTTAGTGAGGAAAGCTTATCAGATTCTTCGTGAATTTTGATCCAACCTATGGTTGTTTTAAAATAAGAAATATGATCCATATTAATTTGAGGTGTTAAAATAATACTTCATTTTCAAGTTAGAAATCTTTTCAAAAAGCAGCCTTAAATTTTAAAAAAACTTATATTGAACAATACATATTGAAATACAAATCGAAATGAAAAATTTTAAGTGGAAAGGTGTAATGCCTGCCATAACAACACAATTTGATTCAGCTCATAACCTTGATTTAGAGGCATTTAAAATCAATTTATCAGCTCAGATTGAATCTGGTGTTCATGGTATTATCCTGGGTGGAACTTTGGGAGAGGCAAGTACCTTGACAAGAAAAGAAAAAAGCACACTTTTGACAACTAGTCTGGAGCAAGTAGCTGGAAAAATACCTGTAATTATGAATATTGCTGAGCAATCAACCGCTCAAGCTGTGCTTTTGGCTCAGCAAGCTGAATCTGAGGGCGCAAATGGTTTAATGCTCCTCCCGCCAATGCGTTATAAGGCCACTGATGAAGAAACAGTTGCCTATTTTTCATCCGTAGCAGAAAGTACTTCACTACCCATAATGATCTATAATAATCCTGTTGATTATAAAATTGAGGTCACCATTGAAATGTTTGAGGAATTAGCAAAGTATGATAATATCAATGCTGTAAAAGAATCTACTCGAGACACTACAAACGTAACACGGATGATCAATCATTTTGGGGATCGGTTTAAAATTCTATGTGGAGTAGATACGATTGCTATGGAATGTTTATTAATGGGTGCAAGTGGTTGGGTAGCTGGGTTAGTAGATGCTTTTCCTGAAGAAACCGTTGCAATTTACACCTATTGTAAGGCTGGAGAATGGGACAAAGCAACCGCTGTTTTCCGGTGGTTTTTACCCCTTTTGGAACTGGATATTTCTCCACAGTTAGTACAAAACATAAAATTATGTGAAGTAGCAACGGGATTGGGGACAGGATATGTCAGACCTCCTAGGAAGCAACTTACTGGAAAAGCACATGAACATGTCCAAGGAATTATACAGACTGCGCTAGCTTCGCGTCCTGAAAATCTAGACTATAAAAAATACTTATGATTACTGGAAAAAATTTAGTTGCTGGCAATTGGGAACATTCAGAAAGTTCAGCAGTTTTTCAAACTGTAAACCCAAAAACTAAAACGGCTTTAGGAATCAATCATCAAGAAGCAACGACTATTCAAATTGAAACTGCTGTTCAAGCTGCAGCTTCTAGTTTTGAGGTCTTTGCTGAAAGTAGTTTTGAGGACCGAGCAATTTTTTTAAAAACGATTCAAGAAGAACTTCAACAACAAAAATCAGAAATCTTATCAAGCTATCAGGAAGAATCTGCTTTACCTGAGGGAAGGGCAGAAGGAGAATTTCAACGAACAATTTCCCAAATTCAATCTTTCATTGAATTAATGGATAACGGTTCTTTCTCAGAAGTAAAAATTCATACTCAAGGGCCAGATTTGAGAAAAATGAACTTTCCACTTGGGCCTATTGTTGTCTTTGGGGCAAGTAATTTTCCATTGGCGTTTTCTACGGCTGGGGGTGATACCATATCTGCGTTTGCTGCGGGCTGCCCAGTAATAGTTAAGGCGCATCCATTTCATGCAGCAACCAGTGAATTAGTTGCTCAAGCTATTGCAAAAGCAGTTGCAAAATGTCGTTTACCCTTAGGGATTTTTTCTCATTTAGGAGGACAATCTCATGATGTTGGCGGCCAGTTGGTTTCTCATCCATTGATTAAAGGTGTTGGATTTACAGGGAGTTATTCTGGGGGAAAAGCCCTTTATGACTTAGCACAAAAGCGAGAGGAGCCTATTCCTGTATTTGCTGAAATGGGAAGTATTAACCCCGTTTTTATTTTAGAAAATAAATTGAAGTCGGATTATAGCTTAGCAGAAAGTCTTGCTCAATCGATCACTTTAGGTACGGGTCAGTTTTGTACAAATCCAGGACTTATTGTGATTTGTGATCCCTCAGGGGCTCATGACCTTGCAGTTGAAATTAGTAAACATACTGCTTCTATGAACATACCACCAATGGTGCATGATTCGATTCAAAATAAATACGACAAGCAAATAGTAGATTTTAAATCCAGCGGGCTATTGAAATCCATGCATCATTCATCAACTTGTTCAGCGGTGATTGGATCAGTAGGAGCACAGGATTTTTTAAATAATAAAAACTTATCTGAAGAAGTTTTTGGTCCATTTACACTTGTGGTTAATTGTAATTCAGCTGATCAAATGTTGGCGGTAGCTTCTGCTTTAGAAGGCCAATTGACTGTTTCAATTCTAGGGGATCCTTCGGATAAAGGAATTGCAAAAGTGCTTCTGTCAAAATTGAGAACAAAGGCAGGCAGAATTCTTTTTGAGGGAGTACCTACAGGTGTGGCAGTCACCGATGCAATGCAGCATGGAGGTCCTTTTCCTGCATCTTCAGATAGTCGTTTTACTTCTGTGGGGACAGATGCAATTTATCGATGGTTACGCCCTGTAGCCTATCAAGATTGTCCAGATAATTTACTTCCCGATGCATTAAAAAATAAAAACCCTTTGGGCTTACAAAGGAATGTAAACGGAAAAATCACGGGATCAGAAATATGAAAAGAACAGATCGGATTGTATTTGAATGTATAGATGGATATACCGCTGGGAATCCGGTACGTTTAGTGAAATCTCCAAAACCAGATTTGATAGGGTTTAGTATGGGTGAGAAAAGGGCGCATTTTATGAAGACCTATGATTGGATTCGAACAGGATTGATGTTTGAACCACGAGGGCATGATATGATGAGTGGGAGTTTTTATTACGAACCTCAAGATTCACAAAATGATGTAGGTATTTTATTCATCGAAACTAGTGGTTGCTTGCCCATGTGCGGTCATGGTTTGATCGGTGCGATTACCATACTATTGGAAGAGAATTTAATTCAACCAAAAGAAGAGGGAGTTGTTCGCATTGAAACACCTGCGGGTTTGGTTGTAGCGAATTTCGCTCAAAGTGGAGAAAAAATTACATCAGTTCGATTTATTAATGTCCCTGCATTTTTAGCAGCTAGAGATATCGAAATAGAGTGTAGCGATCTGGGAGTATTAAGTTTGGATGTTTCCTATGGGGGCAATTTTTATGCAATCGTTGATATCCAAGAAAATTATAAAGGAATCGATGCCTATACATCTGGGCAGCTTGTTTCTAGGAGTCGGGAAATAAGGGAAAAAGTTAATCAACTGCATTATTTTGAACACCCATTGGATGACAAGATTCAAGGCTGTAGTCATGTATTGTGGGCTGGAAAACCTACTAATGAAAATGCCACGGCTCGTAATGCGGTTTTTTATGGGGATAAAGCAATAGATCGCTCTCCTTGTGGGACTGGAACTTCAGCACGGATGGCACAATGGTTTGCCAAAGGGAAATTAAAAGTAGGGGATTCATTTATTCATGAAAGTATTATCGGATCTCTTTTCACTGGGAAGGTAGAATCATCTACAAAGGTAGGTGCGCTGGAGGCAATAATCCCAAGTATAGAAGGGGATGCCCGAATTACGGGTTATAATAAATTAATTTTAGACCCTGATGATCCTTATGTA
>JAFMMH010000052.1 GCA_017851655.1 Flavobacteriaceae bacterium | reverse complement strand
TTGACTTTATCGTTTGTGGAGGAGGAGCTTCTGGCTTATTATTTTTAAAAGCACTTACCGAAGATCCTTTTTTTAATTCTTCAACAATTCTCTTAATAGAAAAAAGCACTAAAGATACCAATGACCGAACATGGTGTTTCTGGGAAGAAGATAATGGTAGTTTCGATCCCCTAATGTTTAAAGAATGGGGAACCGCTCAATTCTTTTCAAAGAAACTTCATCTTGAATTCAAATTGGAACCCTTTCGTTATAAAATGTTACGTTCTCAAGTATTTTATCAATCAACACGAGAACAAATTAAAAAACATAAAAATATTCAGCTCCATCAAGCTGAAATTATTGAGATAAAATCCAAAGGTTTAACTACCGAAGTTATTACTGATGGGCAAACTTATGTCTCTGAAAAGGTGCTCAGTAGTCTATTTGACCGAGAGCTCCTTTTCAAACAAACAAAGTACCCTGTCCTTCAGCAGCATTTTATCGGTTGGTTCATAGAGACCCCTATGCCTTGTTTTGATCCAGACAAAATCCTTTTTATGGATTTTAGTATCCCGCAGCATAATGAAACACGTTTTTTATACGTACTGCCTACAGATGATCAGCATGCTTTATTTGAATACACCTTTTTTTCAAAAGAAGTACTCGACAAAAAAATATACGAGGACGGTATCAAAAACTACTTAAAATCGAAGGGAATCCACACCTATACCATTGTTGAAAAAGAAAAAGGCAATATCCCTATGAGTTGTTTCCCTTTTGAAAAAGCAAATACCCCTTCTTTATTACACATCGGTACCGCGGGTGGTTGGACTAAAGCAAGTACCGGCTTTACCTTCATGAACACCAGCAGACAAGTGCTTCGATTAATTCCTTTTTTAAAAGAAGGGCAACCCTTAAATCAGTTCACTGCCAAAAATAGATTCCGGTTTTATGACCTTTTATTCCTTGACGTTTTAAACAAGTATAATTCAGAGGGAAGTCAATTGTTTGAGCGTATGTTTGCTAAAAATTCACCATTGAATATTTTTCGTTTTTTGGACGAAAAAACTACAGTTTGGGAAGAATTACTGATTTTAGCTTCTTTTTCTTTTAAACAAAAAAGATGGTTTTTAAGCGCACTTTTTAAACGGTTTCTTTAAAATTTTCGCTCCATTAAATTTTGTCCAAATACTTTTAAATGAACCTTACTTTGGGTATCTATTTGTATGGTTTCAAGTTTTTCAAAGGCGGCTTCTGTGTATTGAACTACCAATGCTTTTGTTGCTTCTGTTGCCCCGCTGGAGTCAAAAAGTAATTTCACTATTTTAATTTTTTCTTCGGAAACTGAAGCAGTTGTTTTTTTCGAAAACCATTCTGTAAGTATTCTCTGGTCCTCGACTGATCCTTGAATCATAGCTTGATGATAAAGAATAGTTTTCTTGTTTTCAAGTATGTCACCCCCTACTTGTTTTCCAAAAATTTTAGGATCCCCAAACGCATCTAGATAATCATCTTGAATCTGAAAGGCTGTACCTAAAAGTACCCCGAAATCATAGATCGCTTGAGCATCTTCTTCTGCGGCACCTCCAATTACAGCTCCCATTTTTAAAGCGCAGCCAACAAGTACAGCTGTCTTTAAACGAATCATTTCCAAATAGGCCTCCTGACTTACTTGAGTTTGCGTTTCAAAATCTACATCATACTGTTGACCCTCACAAACTTCTATTGCGGTTCTACTCAATAATCGTGTCAGTCTACCAAACAAAAGATCTGGATACGCTTCCAGACTTTGATAGGCTTGAATCAGCATAGCGTCTCCGGATAGTATCCCTGTGTTAAGGTCCCATTTTTCATGTACCGTAGGTTGTCCTCTTCGCAAAGGAGCCTCATCCATAATATCGTCATGCATCAAAGTGAAATTGTGAAATAATTCAACTGCCAATGCAGCTGGAAGTCCCCCTTCTGGCTTTCCATTAAAAATATCTACCGCCATTAGGGTGAGTAACGGACGTATGCGTTTACCTCCCAATTGTAATAAATAAGAAATCGGTTGGTACAGACCCGCAGGTTCTTCTTTTTGAACTATAGATTGAAGATAATCTTGAAACAATTTCGTGTTATTTGACATGAAAAATATGTTTTTGGTAAAAATAAGATTTAATCTGATGCTAAAGAATAAAGAAACTTTGGAAACTTTTATTGTTTATTTAGTTTCCTTTTGTAGTTTTGCAAAAAAAATAAAATGAAGAACAACATTGTAGAGCAGGCAATAAGTCTTTTTTTACAATACGGATATAAGAGTGTAACAATGGATGAAATTGCTCAACACATGCACATCTCCAAAAAAACCATTTACACCTATTTTTCCAACAAAGAAGCCTTGGTAGAAGAGAGTGCTATGGCACACTTTAATAATATTTTAGAGAAAATAAAAGTCATTTCTAAACAAGCCAAAGACCCTATTATAGAATTATACCAATTAAAAAAAGAGGCTTTAAATCACATGAGCAACGAACAAACATCACCTCTTTATCAACTTCAAAAATTCTATCCTTCAATTTATGCTGAAATGCGAGCTAAGGAATTTGAGGCCATGAGTGGATTGTTTTATACTAGTCTTAGTAAAGGTGTAAATACCGGCCTTTTTAGAGCTGAAATTAACCTTGACTTTGTAACACGAATCTTTTTCAACGGAATAAAAGGGGTGTCAGACATTGAATTGTTTCCAATAGAAAAGTATAAAGTTGATCAGTTGCTGATTGACTTTTCAGAATATCATTTACGGGCCATTTGTACGCCTCTGGGTACCGAAAAACTAGAATACTATAAAAAAGAACTTAACTTATGACAACCAATCTCAAATTACTATTTCTATTCACCCTGAATTTCTACTTTGTAGTCGGACAAGAACTTCCCGAACAAGTAAGTCTGGAGCAAGCAGTGGCATTTGGAAAAGACAACAACCGTCAGATACTCAATGCAAACAGAGAAGTGCAAAGGGCTTACAAAGAACGATGGAGTACTATCGCTATCGGTTTACCTCAAGTAAGAGCAAATGCTAGCTATCAAAATTTTATTGAACTTCCTACATCACTTATACCAGCTCAGTTTTTTGGAGGAAAAGAAGGTGAGTTTGCAGAAGTTCAATTTGGGACTCCACAAACTGTGGTTGCAGGTGTTACATTAGATCAACTAATTTTTGACGGATCCTACCTAGTAGGGCTTGAAGCAACTAAAGTATATTTAGCTATATCTGAAAATATCCTTGAAAAAACAATGCTGGAAATCAGAAAAAGTATCATCTCCACCTACAGTTCTATTTTGCTTGTTCAAGAAAATATTAAGTTCCTAAAAAAGAATAGGAATAGTTTAGAAGCCAATTTGAATGAGGTCCGAGAACTTTTTCGTAATGGTTTTGAAGAAGAAGAAAGCGTAGAACAACTCCGTTTGACCCTCTCCGGAATTGAGACCCAACTCCGTTATGCTCAAAACACTGAGAAAATTACATTTAATATGTTAAAATTACTCATGGGATATCCTACCACTACTCCCCTGACGCTTACAGATACTCTTGAAACATTAACTACTGAAGGTCTCTTTGAAGAAAAATTTGATACAAATCCAAACCTTAGTGGAAATATTGATATTAAAATTGCTACCAATAATTTAAAATCTGAAAGTCTACTATTTAAATTTGAAAAGTCGAAAAATTTACCCCGATTATCCGCATTTATAAATGGAAATTATACAGGGAATAGTGAAACATTCTCTTTTACCGAATCACAACAGAAATGGTTTGGTGCATCTCTATTCGGAATCAATTTAAACGTTCCTGTTTTTAGCTCTCTAAATCGAAGATCTCAATCTCAAAAAGCTAAAATTGCTGTTGACCAAGCGCAAACTACCCTAGAAGAAACAGAAGAACGTATTAATATTGAATTTCAAGCTGCCCAAAACGAATATCGATTGGCAGTAGAAACTTATTTTACCAACAAAGAAAATTTAGCACTTGCAAGTAGAATTGAAGAAAAGAACCAGTCCAAATATTTTGAAGGTCTTTCATCTTCATTCGAGCTTCGTCAGGCACAGCTGCAATTGTACACAGCTCAAAACAATTATATTACTGCCATTCAAAATGTCATTCAAAAAAAATTGAACTTAGAAACTCTCCTTAACATCTCCGAACAATAAAAATCATGAAAAAAGCAATTCTTTTACTTAGTATTTCCCTCACGCTATTTAATTGCGGGCAAAAAAACGAAACCCCAGCAAAACAAAATGTAGCTGTTAATAGTTTAGATGAACTGATCGTTCAAAAAGATAAATATCTTGAACAGATTAATGCCTTAACCCTTGAACTGAATCAAGTCAATGCATCCATAGAGAAATTGACCGTAAATGAAAAAAGAGTATTGGTTACTGCAAACCCTGTTCAGGCTGTTAATTTCGAACACGCTATCGAGGTTCAAGCGAATATCAAAACCCGTCAAAACTTACAATTATACCCAGAGTTTGGAGGCAAATTGGAACGTATTAATGTAAAGGAAGGGCAAGCTGTCAAAAAAGGTGCACTTCTCGCCGTTATTGATGATGCAGGACTACAAGAGCAATTAGAACAAATGCAACTTCAATTAGACTTAGCTAAAACTACATTCGAAAGAACGGAACGTTTATGGAATCAAAAAATTGGCTCAGAAATGATGTATTTAGAAGCTAAAACCCGCTATGAGGCTCAAAAAAAGCAATTGAGTCAAATGAAAAAGCAACTCGCTAAATCCAAAATATATGCCCCTTTTAACGGTATTATTGATGAAATTTTCACAAATCAAGGCTCCAATGTTGCTCCAGGAATAACACCGATTTTACGAATTGTAAATCTTAAAAATATGTATGTAGAGGCCGATGTCCCTGAAAATTATATGACAGTAATAACTAAAGGGAGTAAAGCCTTAGTTGAAATTCCTGTTCTAAACCAAACACAGAACACAACTATTCGTCAGACTGGGAGCTTTATTCAATCTAGTAATAGGACATTTAGAATAGAAGCCGCACTAGAAAATACAAATGGGCAGATCAAGCCTAATCTCAATGCTAAATTAAGTGTGATAGACTATATCAATCCCAATGCGATTATGGTTCCAATGAGAGTTTTAAGAGAAAATGCCAACGGAAAAAATTACGTCTTTGTTTTAACTGATTCTGAAGGTGAAAATAAATACATCGCAACACAACGTTTTGTCAATTTAGGAAAAACTCAAAATGAAATGATTGAAGTAACCGAAGGAATTTCCTTAGGTGACTTGGTTGTAGATGAAGGGGTAGGGATGCTTGTCGCAAATCAGAAAGTTGAACGAATTGAGCAATAAACGCTAATAAAATGAAAACATCTAAGATTAAAGAATTTTTACCTGCTAGCTGGGCCATCGATCATAAAACCGTGATCTATGTCATTATGGTTATCTTTTTCATTTTAGGAGTTAGCTCCTATTTTTCGATGCCTAGGGAAACATTCCCCGAGATTAATGATACCAAAGTTTTTGTCAGTACTATTTATCCTGGAAATACTGCTGAGGATATTGAAAGATCAATTACGGATCCTTTAGAAGAAGTATTAAAAGGGGTTCCCAATTTAGTAGAAATTCGTTCTACTTCTTCGGAAGACTTCTCAGTTATCGAAATAGAATTTGATGAAAATATCACCATAGATGCTGCAAAACAAAAAGTTAAAGATCTAGTCGATGGAATTAAGTCTGGACCAGATTGGCCCGTTTTTAATAATGCAAAAGTAGAGCCCAATATTTTTGAACTGGATTTTTCCGAATTGCAGCCTATTCTGAACATTAGTCTTATTGGAGACTATCCTATTGATCAACTTAAGGTTTTTGCTGAACGACTCGAATACAGTATAGAACAACTACCACAAATAAAAGAGGTGAATATCAGAGGTATTCAGGTTTTTGAGGTTGAGGTGGCCGTGGATATTTATAAAATGACCGCTGCTAAAGTTTCATTTAACGACATATTAGGTGCTATTTCACGAGAGAATACAACTATTTCAGGAGGGAATATCGTAAGTGGTGGTCAAAGAAGAAATATTCGATTGACTGGTGAAATACAAAATCCTGAAGATCTTAAAAGTTTTGTAGTTAAGACAGATAATGGCCCTGTATACCTTGGAGATATTGCTACGATCGATTTTAAAGAAAAGGAAGTGACTTCATTTGCACGTTCTTTTGGTGAAAAAGCAGTGCTTTTAGACGTAGTGAAAAGAGGAGGTAAAAACCTAGTACAAGCCTCAATGGACATTAAAGAACTTGTTTCCGAAAACAAAACATTGGGAATTCCTGAAGATATTGAAATAGTCGTTTCAAATGACCAATCTAATATGACGCTAAATCAAATTAGCGAATTAGTTAATAGTATTATTTTTGGAGTAATCTTGGTAGTTACAGTATTAATGTTCTTCCTAGGATTCCGTAATTCTCTTTTTGTAGGTTTCGCCATTCCCATGTCCATGTTTATGTCTTTTATGATTATGTCATTCTTGGGATATACGCTCAATACAATGGTTCTTTTTGGACTTGTTATGGGACTTGGAATGCTTGTAGACAATGGAATTGTTGTCGTTGAGAATGTGTACCGTTTAATGGAGAAGGAAGGGATGTCAAGAATACAAGCAGCAAAAGCTGGGATTGGTGAAATTGCCTATCCTATCATTGTGTCAACTGCTACCACTATTGCCGCTTTTGTTCCTCTTGGAGCATGGCCTGGATTGATGGGAGAATTCATGATCTATTTCCCAATTACACTCTCTGTTGTATTAGGCTCGTCACTAATTGTTGCAATATTCTTTAACTCCATGCTGGTTTCACAATTTATGGAAATCAGTGATAGAGAAATCAGTACCAAATCACTTTGGAGGTTAACCTTTTTTATGGGAGGACTTGGAATTCTCTTACTGTTTGGAAGCCCTCAAACACGAATTTTTGGTAACCTAATGGTTTTGATCCCTATCCTTTTTTGGATGTATAAATTTTTCATCAAAAATTGGGCACTTACATTCCAAAATACATTTTTAGTAAAACTCGAAAATGGCTATCGTATGCTTTTAAGGTTTGCGTTAAGCGGAATCAAACCTTATCTATTTTTAGGGGGAACATTTTTACTCCTCTTTTTGTCCTTTGCTTTAATGGGAATATTTCCTCCAAAAGTGGAGTTTTTTCCAAATAACCAACCGCAACAAATTCTCGTATTTATTGAATACCCGGAAGGTACCGCTATTTCAAAAACAAATTCTGCAACCAAAAAGGTTGAACAAGAAATTTTGAATGTGATGAAGCGTCCAGAATTTAATAAAAACGGTGTCAATTTGCTTGTAGAATCTATG
The DNA here is from genome assembly GCA_017851655.1 of Flavobacteriaceae bacterium. GTDB lineage: Bacteria > Bacteroidota > Bacteroidia > Flavobacteriales > Flavobacteriaceae > MS024-2A. Next base: position 3,756 of record JAFMMH010000052.1, on the reverse strand, counting down.
GTCGCCCAAGTAGGTGAAGGTGCTGGAAATCCTTTTATCGATAATGGAAATACCAATGAGCTCCCGCACAAAGGTAAAATCACCCTAACCATGCGTGAATTTAAATTAAGAGAAGGTGTTTCAAGTGAAAGTTTACGAAAAGCCATTCAAGAACAACTCATCGGAAAATTCCCCGGTATCGCTATCTCAGTAGAAAAAGATGCAAATGGCCCACCAGCTGGATACCCAATAACTATAGAAATCACAGGAGCAGAATACCTCGATTTGATTTTAACCGCAGAGCAAATGAAAGATTTTCTTAATCGGATAAACATTAGTGGTGTAGAAGAACTCAAGATTGATGTCAATAAAAACAAACCTGGTAGTCAGCTTGAAATTGATCGTGAGAAGGCTGGAGAACTTGGAGTCTCAGCTTCCCAGATCGGACAGCTTCTTCGTACCTCACTCTTTGGGTCTAAAGCAGGTGTTTTTAAAAAGAATGGTGATGATTACGACATTAATGTTCGATTTAATGAAGAAAATCGCTACAATCAAAACGCCCTATTCAATCAGAATATAATCTTTAGAGATCCTGCCAACGGTCAGATCAAGGAAATTCCGATCTCTTCTTTAGTAAAACAAAAAAACAGTACTAGTTTTAACGCTATTAAGCACAGAGAACTCAACAGAGTTGTGACTCTATACTCTCCTGTTCTTGCCGGTTTTAATGCTAATGAAGTTGTAAATCAGGTGAAAAAAGCTTTGGAAAATTACGACTTACCAGGTCAAATCAAATTTAAATTCTCAGGTGAAATTGAAGAACAAGAAAAAAACATGGCATTTCTTTCAAATGCATTACTAGCTGCCTTAGGGCTCATCTTATTACTCTTGGTACTCCAGTTTAATTCAATATCAAAGCCACTTATCATTCTATTATCCATCTTCTTGAGCTTTACAGGAGTATTCCTTGGGCTGATGGCGTTCCAGATGCCTTTTGTCATTTTAATGACCATGATGGGAATTATTGCTTTGGCTGGAATTGTAGTAAATAATGGTGTTGTTTTATTAGATTACACCCAGCTTCTTATTGACAGAAAACACGATCTGGAAGGATTAGAAAACGGTACATTACTCCCAAAAGAAATGGCTACTAATGAAATAATCGAAGGTGGAGCTGCTCGTTTACGTCCTGTAATATTGACTGCTATCACTACAGTGCTAGGTTTAATTCCCTTGGCGATAGGATTGAATATTGATTTTTTCTCTATGTTTTCAGAATGGAATCCTAAGGTTTACATGGGCGGAGACAATGTCATCTTTTGGGGACCTTTAGCGTGGACTGTTATTTTTGGTCTTACTTTCGCAACCTTTTTAACCTTAGTAATTGTTCCAGCTACTTTCTCAATAGTTTATTCAATCAAAATTTGGTTAAAGAAGATTTTATAAAGATTTACGAATCCTGAGGTTTCACCCCTCAGGATTTTTTATTTTTGTCCAACATTTACAAAATATGTATAGAACTCATAATTGTGGAGCGCTCTCCCTTGAACACCTTAATCAGAAAGTAACTTTATCAGGTTGGGTCCAAAAAAATAGAAACAAAGGTTTTATAATTTGGATTGATCTCAGAGATCGCTACGGGATTACTCAACTTGTCTTGGACGAAGAACGTACACCCAAATCAATCTTTGATAGCGCACAAGGCTTGGGAAGAGAATTCGTCATTCAAGTTCAGGGAACAGTAATAGAACGAGAATCCAAAAACCCCAATATAACTACTGGAGCCATAGAGGTATTAGTGGAAGACCTTAAAATCTTAAATCCCTCTAAAACTCCACCATTCACAATTGAAAATGAAACTGATGGTGGAGAAGAACTCCGAATGCAATACCGCTATTTAGACCTTCGGAGAAATCCCGTTAAAGCAAATCTTCTTTTTAGACATCAGGTATCCATGGCAGTCAGAAATTACCTTTCTAAAGATGGATTTATTGATGTTGAAACCCCTTATCTTATTAAATCAACTCCCGAAGGAGCACGAGATTTTGTGGTCCCTTCTAGAATGAATGAAGGCCAGTTTTATGCCCTACCCCAATCTCCACAAACATTCAAACAATTGCTGATGGTAGGAGGTTTGGATAAATATTTTCAAATCGTAAAATGCTTTCGTGATGAGGATCTTCGGGCAGATAGACAGCCTGAGTTCACACAAATAGATTGTGAAATGGCATTTGTAGAACAAGAGGATATCCTAGCCCAATTTGAGGGATTGACGCGTCATTTACTCAAAGAAATTAAAGGTATCGATATTGCTGATTTTCCCAGAATCACTTATGATGAAGCCATAAAAACCTATGGAAACGATAAACCTGATATTCGTTTTGAAATGAAGTTTTGTGAACTTAATGCAGTTGCTCAAGGAAAAGGGTTTGGTGTTTTTGATAGTCAAGAATTGGTAGTTGGAATTAGTGTTCCTGGTGCCGCTGAAATGAGTCGAAAGGAAATTGATGCACTAATAGATTGGGTAAAACGCCCTCAGATTGGAGCCAAAGGATTGGTTTATGTAAAATGTAATGCAGATGGAAGTTTTAAATCTTCCGTAGATAAATTTTTTAGTCCTGAAGACCTCAGCACTTGGGCAACACATTGTCAAGCAAAAGCTGGAGACCTCATCTTAATTCTTTCTGGAGAAATCAAAACAACACGAACACAACTCAGTGCTCTTAGGATGGAGATGGCTACTCGCCTTGGACTTCGCAAGCCCGAGGTATTTGCACCTCTTTGGATTACGGATTTTCCTTTATTAGAATGGGATGAGGAAAGTAAACGTTTTCATGCCATGCACCACCCCTTTACCGCACCCAAACCAGAGCATCTAGATTTATTAAAAACGGATCCTGCCGCTGTAAAAGCAAATGCTTACGATTTGGTTTTAAACGGTAATGAAATTGGTGGCGGTTCTATCCGAATACACGATCAAGAATTACAATCTCAAATGTTTGATTTACTCGGATTCACTAAAGAAGAAGCTCAAGCTCAATTCGGTTTTCTAATGGATGCCTTCCAATTTGGTGCTCCACCACATGGAGGAATTGCTTTTGGATTGGACCGATTAGTTGCTATTTTAGGAGGAGAAGAAACGATTAGAGATTTTATTGCCTTTCCTAAAAACAATTCAGGAAGAGATGTGATGATAGACGCGCCTGCCCCATTAGATGCATTACAGTTGAAAGAATTAAATCTCAAAACAACATCTACCGATAAAGAATGAAACTTTTTTTACGTCTCTTTTTTTTAGGATTACTATTGAGTTTATTCTTTGGGATATATTACAAATCTCAAATTGATTTTGAAAGTGGTGAACGAATCATTGGTTTTACAGTGCTAACAACATCTCTTATCTATCTTCCGCTATTTTTATATCATCGGTGGAATGGAAAAAGACTTCAAGACTATACTCTTAGTGAAGAAAATCTTAAAAAAATGAGGGAAACAATGAGCCCATCTACACGTTTGAGGAAACAAAAAAACACTTCTAAAAACTGATTATTTTTAATTATTTTGATGAAAAGAATTGAAAATCAGCCTCTTTTATCAAATTAAAATGTTAAAATTTATTCTTGGTTTAATAATAAACGTACCTTTGCAGCATAATTTTTAAATAAACACATGACTGGTACAGTTAAATTTTTCAATGAAGCTAAAGGATTTGGTTTCATTACTAACGATGAATCCGGAGAGGATGTATTCGTTCACATTTCAGCCCTAGATGGCGTG
>JAFMMH010000051.1 GCA_017851655.1 Flavobacteriaceae bacterium | reverse complement strand
CGATTAAAACTAAATCATCTAAGTTCAAATGCCTTTTTCTCTTTAACAGCAGAATTTGATCCTATGAATACATAAAAAGTGCCTGATTCTGCTTCCCATTTTTGACGAGCATTATAAAATTTTAATTGCTCTTCTGTGATCCTAAAAGATACCTCTTTCGTTTCGCCAGGATTAAGCTCTACCATTTGAAAACCTTTGAGTTCTTTTACGGGTCTTGTTGCACTTGCATAAGGGTCTTGAATATAAAATTGTACCACTTCTTTCCCCTTAAATTTCCCCGTATTTTTTAATTTAATACTAGCCTTTAAAGATCCTCCTTTGTCCATTATATCATCACTTAATTGAAGGGGTGAATATTCAAACTGAGTATAACTTAATCCATAACCGAAAGGATATAACGGACTGTTTTTTTCGTCTCCATAATGAGACCAAAAAACACTACCCATGTCTTCTCCGTCTGCTCCTGGTCTACCTGTGCTTTTATGATTGTAGTATATAGGAAGCTGTCCTACACTCCTTGGAAAGCTCATGGGCAATTTACCACTTGGATTGTAATCTCCATATAAAACTTGCGCTATGGCATGCCCGCTTTGTGAGCCTAAATGCCATGCCTCAACGATGGCTGGAATATTTTCTGAAGCCCAATTTAAAATTAATGGTCGCCCGTTCATTACAACCAAAACGATGTTTGGATTAACCTCTGCAACTTTTTCAAGAAGTTCTTGTTGGAACCCAGGAAGATTTAGAAAAGCTCTACTACGTCCTTCTCCAGACTGAAAACCATATTCCCCCAACACCATCACTACCACATCAACTTCTTTTGCTAAAGCAATCGCTTCCTCAATTCCCGTTTTGTCAGTGGTGTTTATTTGTACCTCCTCATGAAATCCATCAGGAACTTTGTTTACCAATTTTACACCTTGGGCATGGCTGATCTTATTTCCTTTATAAGACTGAAACCCTTCCAAAACAGACACAGCACTGTTATTCACTGCGGCAATTCTCCAATTTCCTAAGGGGCTGTTTTTATCTGCTGCAAGAGGACCTATCAAACCAATTTTTTGGCCCTCTTTTTTCAAGGGTAATATAGTATTCTCATTTTTTAACAATACAATCGATTTTTTTGCAACATCTAAGTTCGCTTGAACAAGTTCTTGAGAACCTGTAATTTGTTTTTCCAATTCTTCGTTGCAATACAAATAGGGATCGTCAAAGAGTCCTAACTCGAACTTCACTTTGAGTATTCTTTTCACTGCATCGTCTATATGCGCGATATTAATTTTCTTTTCTTCTAAGAGTGCTTCCAATTCGTTCACATAAATGGAGGATTCCATGTCCATATCAGAACCTCCCAAAACCGACATCTCCCCGGCTTGTTTTCGGTCTTTTGCGTAGCCATGGTCTACCATTTCTCTAATAGAACCCCAATCTGAAACAACAAAACCATCAAAACCCCATTCCCCTTTTAATAAATCTCTCTGAAGATAAGCATCTGCAGTAGCTGGAATCCCGTTGAGGTCATTAAAAGAATTCATAAAAGTTTTGATCCCAGCATCTACAGCAGCTTTAAATGGAGGCAAAACAATATTGTGTAATGTGTTTAAACCAATGTCAACTGTATTATAGTCTCTTCCTGCCTCTGCAAAGCCATAAGCGGCAAAATGCTTTGCTGAAGCTGCGATAGTGAAGGGGGAGGCCAAATCATCCCCTTGAAATCCATCAACTCTGGCAGCAGCAATAAGGCTTCCCAGATAAGGATCTTCTCCTGCTCCTTCCATTACTCTTCCCCAACGGGCATCACGAGTAACATCTACCATAGGTGCAAAAGTCCAATTAATTCCTGCTACTGCTGCTTCTTTTGCAGAAAGTGATGCAGAACGCTGAATCGCTTCTAAATCCCAACTTGCTGCTTCAGCAAGAGGAATAGGGAAAACAGATTGATACCCATGAATTAAATCGAACCCAAAAATTAGAGGGATTCCCAAACGTGATTTTTCAACAGCAATTTTTTGTACAGCTCTTACTTCTTTTACCCCACGTACATTTAGCATAGAGCCAACGAGCCCATTTGCCAAGTGATCATATTTTATTTTTTGATCTCCTCCGTCGGGAGATGGTCCTGTAAAATTCCAAAAACCATTGTACTGGTTCATTTGACCTATCTTTTCTTGAAGGGTCATTTTTGAAAGAAGAGCTTCCACTTTTTGGTCTAAAGTTTGTTGGGCGCTTGTAGTAAGAGTAATCAGTAGGCAAAAGACGAATCGTGTTGTGTTCATGTTTAATTCAAATTATTTGGTTTTTTAATACTAGCCCCAAGATATAAAATCATACGCTAGTCTTTTAAATTCCTAAAAAGGAATTGAAAATAATTCCGGTTTACAAGCATTTTGAAAACCCTAGACAGAGAGTGAGATTAGCTCAAAGATATTTTTACCTTTGGGTTATGGAATTGGATCTTGGAGAAAAAGTTGGGCTTATCATTGAACGGGAAACTGATTTAGGTTTTGTTGTTTTAATTAATAATTCTTTTGAAGGATTATTATATAGGAATGAGGTTTTTGAACCCCTAGAAGTAGATATGGAAAAAATCGGTTTTATAAAAAAAATACGAGAAGACGGAAAATATGATGTTTCTCTTCAACCTCAAGGATTTTTGAATGTGATCGATTCTAACTGTGAACTCATTTTGAAAAAACTAGAACATTCGGGTGAATTAAATCTTACTGATAAAAGTAATCCTGACGAAATCATGCAACAGCTTCAACTGAGTAAGAAGGCTTTTAAAAAAGCGCTTGGAGTACTCTACAAACAGAAAAAGGTTCGTATTGACACAAATAAAGTTGTACTTCTTTCAAAATAATTTTAGTTTTTATATCTCAATGAAATGAAAAAACTACACGCTTTAGTTTTGGGCGCATCAGGTGCTACGGGCCAAGTGCTTGTTAAACTTCTTCTTGAAGATTCTAATTTTTGCAAAGTTTCTGTCTTTACCAGAAAAACACTTACTGTTGAACATCAAAAATTAGAAAAACATAAAATTGATTTCTCAGAATTCGAAAAATATAAATCCTTGATTACTGGAGACATTCTGTTTTCAGCTTTTGGAACTACAAGAAAAGATGCTGGAAGTAAAGATCAACAGTACTTGATAGATTATACCTACCAATTTGAATTTGCTAAAATGGCATCGGAAAATGGCGTACAACACTATGCATTGGTTTCCTCAACAGGAGCAAACGACAAGTCTTTTTTTTTCTATCCCAAAATAAAAGGGGCGCTTGAGAAGTCCATAAAAATGCTTCCATTTAAAACAATCCAAATTTTTCAGCCCCCAACTTTAATTCGTCAGCCAGAATTAATGAGAGCAGTAGAAAAAAGTGCCATAAAAATATTCAATAGATTAAACAGAATTGGGCTTTTTAAATCCCAAAAACCATTAGATGTTGGTGATTTAGCAAAAAAAATGATTTTTGAAGCACTCTCGGAAAATCGAGAAAGCATAACTACCTACAATAGAAAAAATAAAAATATTTAGGAAATAAAAAAATTCAAATCTTACCTTGGGTAGTGCATTTTTACTAAAACGAACCCTAAAATAAACCAAGATATTATTGATAAAAAAACCCTCCGCTTGGGAGGGTTGCTGTTATTGATTTTTTTCTTGGTACAATGCTACCTCAGCAAATATTGCTGCTGGATCCACATAACAACTAGTCTTTGATATTTTATCACCTTCCCATTCCCATCTGCAATGACAAGGGTAAAAATATTCTTTACCACTTATTTTTGATTTTGCAGACCAAATAAAGTCATGAAATGTTTGGGTTTTGCCATCTGTCATATAACCTGTATAGATTTTTCTGTCATTATGCTTTATATCATCAAATAATACAGAGTGAAAATTATAGCCTTCGATAATACCATCTACATCATACACTAAGTCATTAAAAAAGTGCTGACTTTCTGGTGTAAAATAATCTCTTGCGATATCAAAATTCCCCGCTAAATAAGAATCAGCAAGTTTTTCAATTATTTTAGATTTTTCGTCTTCGTTTTTAATGATTCCATAAGGAGTATCTTTTTGTACAGTATTTTCAGCACATGACAATAAAATAAATGTGGTGAATAGATAAATAGCTTTCTTCATTTCAATTGATTTATGGTTAATAATACCTCTAAGATATAGAGAATGGATTACATATCAAATCCCAACCATCTGTTTCAATAGAAAACCGTTTTCTAAAGCCCATGCCCCTGTACTTGGAATAGAGGTGCTTGAGAAGTTTTATATTTTACCCATCGCTTAGTTTAAATTGGTACAGCAAAAAAAAAGAATTAAATTTATTGTATAAAATCCTTATACTAAGTTTTGTATGTCCAAAAAAAGAATCCAATTCAATACACTCGTACATATTTTAATTGGGCTGCTCATATTTCCAGGATGTCAACGTTCGGAACCCGTAGATTTTAATACCCAAATCAAACCCATTATTAACGAAAAGTGTATTTCCTGTCATGGCGGAGTAAAAAAGAATGCGGGATTCAGTTTTTTATTTGAAAAAGAAGCGTTAAGAAACACAAGTGAAGGAACCCCTGCAATTATTCCAGGGAATGCCAAAAAAAGTCGGATGATCCAGCGGCTTCATGAAACAGATTTGGAGCTGCGCATGCCCTACGAAAAACCGGCCTTGAGCAAGGAAGAAATTGATTTATTCACCCGATGGATCGATCAGGGAGCCCAATGGGGAACGCATTGGGCTTATATCAGTCCAAAAAAAAGTGCTCTCCCAGAAGTCTCTTCAAAATTCACTGACTTGGAATTTCTCCAAACCCCTATCGATTATTTTATTGCAGCCCGAATGGAGGACAGCAAGCTTCAACCCAATGTACAAGCTTCCCAAAAAACACTTGCTCGGAGAGTTGCTTTTGACATTACAGGATTACCCCCCCGTCGAGATCTTTTCGATTCCTTTGTCAATAAAGAAATCACCTATGAAAACTATTTAGACAGCCTGTTATCAGAAAGTAGTTTTGGCGAAAAATGGGCCAGTTGGTGGCTGGATTTGGCTCGTTATTCAGATACTAAAGGCTATGAAGCCGACCGCGGTAGAACCATTTGGCAATACAGAGATTGGGTCATTAAATCCCTTAACGAAGATCTTCGATTTGATCAATTTACCATAGAACAGTTAGCGGGCGATCTGCTACCCAATCCTTCTTATGACCAGTTGTTAGCCACAGCATTCCATCGCAATACGATGAACAATGACGAAGGAGGAACCTCTGATGAAGAATACCGAACGGAGGCAGTAATCGACCGAGTAAATACCACCTTTGATGTTTTTCAAAGTACGACCATGAGCTGTGTCCAATGCCATGACCACCCCTACGACCCCATCCAGCAAAAAGAATACTATCAGTTGCTCTCTTTTTTCAACAACACTCGAGATGAAGACCTCATGGATGAATCTCCAAACCTCCGCTCCTATTCAGAGGAAAACAAACAAAATATGGAATCCGTTTTAGCGTGGATTTTAAAGTACGGGGATTCAAAAACACATGATTTCTATCATGATTTTTTTCAGTTTTTAGAACCTAAGTATCAGGCACACAATACTGTGTCGCTCAACTCTGACAACGCCTACGTTTCTGGAGTGACCCTTTCCCTTCGAAACAACGGCCAGGCAGTGTATAAAAATATGAATGCCAATGGGAATGAAAACTTAATGTTTAAATACAGCCCGACAAAACACAAAACCGTTTTGATTTTTCGTAAAAATAGTCCGAAGGGAGAAATCATTGGAAGCATTCAATTGAATGAAAAAGGAAATCCACAATTTAATAATCCTAAAAACCAGTATGCTAAACTGAAAATAAAAAAGATTGAAGAACCTTTTGATTTATATATTCAAGCGAAAAATCCCTCTTTGAAAACCAAAAATAAATCTAGTTCTAATGCTATCATAGCATCCTTGCATTGGTTCTCTTTTGTACCGGAGCTACCTGGAAAAAATCAAAAAGGTTTCGCTAAAATTGAAAATGCTTTAAATACACTACTTAACAATCCGGAGAACCTGACCCCCATAATGGTCGAAAACAAAGACTTTATGAAAAGGAAAACCCATTTGTTTGACCGGGGAAGTTCGTTGAGTAAAAAAGAGGAAGTCACTGCTGGGGTTCCCAACACCTTAAACCCTTGGAAAGAAGAGTGGGAAAAAAATCGTTTGGGTCTGGCGAAATGGCTGGTGAGCGAAGAAAATCCTTTAACTTCAAGAACAATTGTAAACCGGATTTGGTATCAAATTTTCGGAAAAGGGCTCGTATTGACTTTAGAAGATTTGGGTACCCAGTCGGAACCACCCACACATCCCGCTTTATTGGATTGGTTGGCCACTGATTTTATCACTTCAAAACAATGGAGTTTGAAAGCTTTCATCAAAATGGTACTGCTATCTGCCACCTACAAACAAAGCTCAGTGATTGAGAAAACTAAATTTGCCATAGATCCTCAAAATTTATACTATTCTAGAGGTCCAAAACTCCGGTTGAGCGCAGAAGAAATAAGAGACCAGGCGTTGTATGTTTCCAATTTGTTGAGCGAGAAAAAGTACGGCCCAGGGGTAATGCCTCCCCAACCCGAAGGGATTTGGGAACACGCTTATTTGGGTAATTTGTGGAAAGAAAGTAAAGGCGAAGACCGGTACCGCAGAGGAATTTATACCTATTTAAAAAGAACCAGCCCCTACCCCTCTCTAATCTCTTTCGACGCTGGGAGTCGAGAAATATGCTTGATTCGCAGGTCTCCAAGCAATACCCCCTTACAGGCTTTAGTCACCTTGAACGATCCTGTATTTTTGGAAGCCGCATTCCAACTCGCTTCTTCTCAGATAGAGGAACCCGTGGACAAAGCCATTCAAAACATGTATCGCAAGGCCCTTTATAAGGACATAGATCCAGAAGCATTGAATCTCCTGGAAACCCTTTTCAATGAAGCCTATCAAGATTTTGATCAAACCTCAGAAAAACTTCAAAACTTTTTTAATCAAGAGTCCGTAATTGACAAAAAATTAGCCTCCCTTGCGATCATTGCCAATGCTATTATGAATCTCGATGAATTTTTAACACATGGATAATTTAAAAAAACTAATCAGAGAAAATAAAGAATTAGAAGCGCAGCTGAACAGCAGGCGGCACTTTTTAAAAGAATGTACATTGGGACTGGGTGGAATTGCCCTTGGGAGTTTGTTGAACTCCTGTAATTTTGATCCACGCAAAGCATACGACTACAATTCAGCCAGGGCATTAAATCCTATGGCTCCCCTTGCACCCCCTTTGTCTCCTAAAGTAAAAAGTGTCATTTATCTTCACATGGTAGGGGCTCCCTCTCAATTGGAGTTGTTTGACTACAAACCCGAATTGGCAAAACTACACAACAAGCCTTGTCCAGAATCCTTGATCGAAGGCAAAGAGTTTGCCTTTATAGAAGGAGTACCCAACATGCTGGGACCACAAGCTACATTTCAAAAATCAGGGGATTCGGGAAATTGGGTTTCAAACCACCTTCCCCATTTTAAAAATGTGGTTGACAAAGTATCCTTTTTAAAAGCGGTACACACGGATCAGTTCAACCATGGCCCGGCACAGTTATTAATGTTTACTGGTAGCGCCCGATTCGGAAGACCTTCACTGGGTTCTTGGATTACCTATGGTTTGGGCTCTGAAAACAACAACCTTCCCGGTTTTGTGGTATTGACCTCAGGAGGGACACCCGATGCGGGAAAAAGTCTTTGGGGGAATGGATTTTTACCGTCCATTTACCAAGGGGTACACTGCCGCTCCAAAGGGGATCCTGTACTTTACTTAAAAGACCCCAAGGGAGTTTCCAGAGATCTAAAAAGAAAAGTCATACAATCCATTAATGAGATCAACTACAAAGAATATCAAAAATTTAAAGACCCCGAAATACTGACCCGAATCAGCCAATATGAAATGGCGTATCGTATGCAGGTTTCCGTTCCCGAAGTGATGAACATCAACGATGAACCGGACTACATCCAAGAGATGTATGGGGTGCAACCTGGCAAAGAGTCCTTTGCCAACAACTGCCTTTTAGCTCGAAAAATGGTTGAAAAAGGCGTGCGCTTTGTTCAGCTCTATGACTGGGGCTGGGATTCACATGGGGCTAGTGAATCCGAGGCATTGAGTAAAGGGTTTTTAAATAAATGTAGAGATATGGATCGACCAGTTGCGGCCTTGTTGCTCGACTTAAAACAACGCGGTTTATTGGAAGAAACGCTGGTTGTTTGGGGTGGAGAATTCGGAAGGACTCCCATGTGGGAAAACCGTGCCGGCATTCAAAACAGTTTGATCGGAAGAGACCATCAAGGCGAAGCATTTACCATGTGGATGGCGGGTGGCGGAGTGAAGAAAGGCTATGTTCACGGAGCAACAGATGAGATTGGATTTAGAGGCATTGAGGGAAGGGTTTCTGTTCACGACATTCAAGCTACAATTTTACACTTACTCGGTTTTGACCACGAACAATTTACCTTTGATTTCCAAGGAAGACCCTTCCGATTGACCGATGTCGAAGGACGCGTCATCCATGAAATTTTAACCTAAATCAAAAACCAAATGAACTCTTTTTTTAAAATTATTATTCTTGTCATTTCTAGTTTACAATTGACACGTGCTCAAAATGAATTGTTATTTTTTCAAACCAACTGGGGTTTTGAAGGCTCTTGGGAAGATTTTTTCTCAAAGACTAAAAACTCAGGTTACGATGGTATAGAGGTCTGGATTCCCGCAGATGAGACTATACAAGAGAAGATATCCAAAGGATTAAAAAAGCGCGATTTAAAAGTGATTTATCTCTGCGGGACCAACAGAAGCCTCCCCTTTGAAAAAAGCCTTGCCACCTATCGCAAGGACTTGATGAGAGCCTTAGCACAAAAGCCCCATGCCATCAATTCACATACGGGGAGTGATTTTTTTACAACAGAACAAAATTTAGCGTTTCTCCAACTGGCCAATCAAATGAGTAAAGAACACAATATTCCCGTCGCACATGAAACCCATAGAGGAAGATTTAGTTACTCGCTGACGGAAACAAAGAAGTTTCTTGAGGCTGACTCGGACTTTCAACTCACACTGGATATAAGTCATTGGATGGTTGTTCACGAGTCTTTATTACAAGAACAAGACCTGCTTCTGGAGGAAGTTTTGAATCGTACACAACACATTCATGCACGTGTGGGTTTTGAAGAAGGTCCCCAGGTGAATGACCCCCAAGCCCCAGAATGGAAAACCGCTTTGGAACGGCATTTATCCATTTGGGAGACGAGTATCGAAAAGCGATGGAAGGAAGGAAAAGTCCCCACGATTACCACAGAATTTGGACCACCTACCTACCTTCCGACCGAACCCTTTACTCAAAAACCGCTGAGTGACCAGTGGGAAGCTAATGTATTTATTATGAACGCCCTAAAAGAACGTATGCAATTGACAAAGTAAATTCATGGAAAGTTTTTTAACGTTTATCGGTCGTTTTCACCCTTTACTTGTTCACCTACCCATTGGATTTATCCTGATTGCCTTACTCCTAGAATTCAATCGGTCTAAGTTTAAAGAATCTGAAAAAATTCTAAAATTCATTTTGTTTTGGGTACTCCTAAGCGTTGGATTTTCTATTCTTTCGGGCTATTTTCAATACCAGCAAGAGGGCTACCTCTGGGAATTGGTTCAGGAACATTTTTATTCGGGAATAGTTACGCTTGTATTTTCAACAGGATTTTATGTATTCCTTCAAAAGCAAACCATTTTAAATCGACTTCCGCGTTCTTTCTTTTCTTTGGGTTTATTGTTTAGTTTAATCGTGACGGGACATCTGGGAGGAAACATTACCCATGGTGAAGAACACCTAACTGAACCTTTGGAAGAACTGTCTTCAACGTTATTTGGAAACGAAGAGGAATCAAAAACCGTTCAATTGGATGAAAAAAACTATCAGGAACAGGTCATTTACACGGGCCTAGTTGCCCCTATTTTATCCAAAAAATGCGTGAGTTGTCACAATTCTAAAAACACCAAAGGAGGATTGCAATTACACACTTTTCAAGCACTTCTCCAGGGAGGTAAAAACGGTCCTGTTATCGATTATGAAAACACTAAAGAAAGTGAGCTTTTTTTAAGGATTCACCTGCCAAAGGAGGAGAAGAAACACATGCCTCCTAAATCTAAAAAACAGTTGACCAAAGCAGAAATTGATTTTATCAGTTATTGGATTGAATTGGGAGCTCCGCAAGACCAAACTTTGGAACAATTGGGAACGGCGCGTGCTTTAATCGAACCTTTTTTTTCAAAAGAAGAAAATCGCTTTTATCCTGAGCTAAAGCTCGATGCTCCAAACCCTGAAACCATAAAAACCCTAATTGCGGAGAACCTTCTGATTGCACCCATTAATCGAGAATCTAACTCGATCAAAATCAGCGCATTGAACATTCCAGAATTTGAAAACAAAGACATGAAGCTTCTTGATGGGATTAGATCGAATATCGTTAGCATTGACTTGAGTTATACTGCAGTAAACGATTCTATTTTTGAACTGTTATCAGGATTTCCCAATCTAGTACAAATTAAACTCAACCACACTCAAATAACTGGGGAAGAGATACAAGTTTTAGAAAGCAGTAAACACTTGAAACAGCTGTATTTGGTTGAAACAGAACTAAACGCTGAATTTCTTCAGCTTTTATCGAATTTCCCTTCTTTAGAGCAAGTCTTTGTTTTTCAGTCGAAACGAAATTTATCCCATGAGATAGAATTAAGCCCTAAACTCAACTCCATCATTGAGTTTGGAGCCTATGGTTTGCCCAAATTACCTTCTGATGAGGTTATCTATTGAGGAAAATCATTTATTTGGAAAATTGCAGTTGGGTTATATCTATATCACACAACTAACTCTATATAGGAAAACGAATCCATGAAACCCACCCCCTCTTTTAGAAAATGAGGAAGGGATGAAAACTTTTAGCATTTGTTTTTTGACGGAAAATACATGATTTGTTGCCAATATGTTGCCAATAAGGCAAAGAAAAAACCGCAACAATCTGTAAAATAGACTATTACGGTTTTTGCTAGTGGTCCCACCTGGGCTCGAACCAGGGACCAACTGATTATGAGTCAGCTACTCT
>JAFMMH010000050.1 GCA_017851655.1 Flavobacteriaceae bacterium | reverse complement strand
AAAACATCCTTAACAACCTCTTGATTTGTTTTATTTACAATCATATCGTTGCAAAGATAGTTATATTGATTTACTCTCTGACAATTTTGTCTATGCCGTTTATCTTGGATAAATTTTTAACCAATTTTTCGAGTATGGTTTTATTTTGAACGTTTACGTGAATCAATCCAGTAAAGAATTGATCTTCTGAATCAAAATTGATTTTATTAATAGTAATATTTTTATTGTTCGAGATCAACTTTGTTACCTCATTTACGAGTCCTTGACGATCAATTCCACTCATTTTTATTACAGCGGAATAGACTTCTGCAGAAGAGTCGATCCATTTTGCTGGAATAATCCGATAGGCATAGTTTGATTGAAGGGCGAGTGAATTAGGACATTCTTTGTGATGTACTTTGATTCCTTCATTAACAGTAATAAAACCAAATACGGAATCACCTGGAATGGGATTACAGCAACTTGCAAAACTATGTGCTAAAGTTTCTTTTTCTTTTCCAAAAACCAACTGATCAAACTTCTCAGTGATTTTATCCGAACTTTTGGGAGCGTCTCCTTTATGAGTTTTTATTCTACGTTTAAAGAAGTTTAATAATGAGTTTTGATAAACGTTTGCAAAATCTTTGAGTCTTTTGTTATCAAGCGTTCCAATTCCCATTCTATAAAATAAATCTTGACTGCTTTCAAACTTAAAATACAATAACATTTGTTGAATGGTTTTATCATTCATTGTGATTTTAAGTTGCTTGAGTTTTCTTCTTAGGATTTCTTTTCCTTCTTCTGCTCGATCTTTTTTCTCATCATTTAGTGCGGACTTAATTATTGACCTCGCTCTAGAAGTTATTACAAAATCTAGCCAGTTTTGAGAGGGCTTAATCTGTTCAGAAGTAATAACATCAACTTGGTCTCCACTTTTGAGTTCCCTACTCAGAGGAACCAAACGATCATTTACACGGACACCTCTTGTTTTTTTTCCAATTTCAGTATGGATTGCAAAGGCAAAATCCAGTGCAGTGGCTCCTTGAGGAAGAGATTTTAAATCCCCTTTTGGAGTAAAGACGAAAATTTCTTTCGCATAGAGATTGAGTTTAAAATCTTCAACAAAATCAACTGCATTTCCAGTGTTGTTCTCCAAAACTTCTTGTAACCGATTGAGCCAACTTTCTATACCAATATCTTTTTGTTCCCCTTGTTTGTATTTATAATGTGCCGCATAGCCTTTTTCAGCTATTTCATTCATTCTTTCAGATCGAATTTGAATTTCAATCCATTTGTTCATTGGGCCCATAACAGTAATGTGTAAGGCTTCGTAACCTGTAGATTTGGGTGCAGAAATCCAATCACGTAGTCTGGTTGGGTTGGGCGTAAAATGATCTGTTACGATAGAATATATTTTCCAGGCCATCAGTTTTTCTTTCGGACGATTACTCCGGAATATAATCCTCATCGCAAACTTGTCATATATTTTTTCAAAGGGGATGTTTTGGGTAAGCATTTTCCTGTGAATAGAATAAATAGATTTGCTTCTCCCTTTAATCGTGTAATTGATTCTTTCTTTGTTAAGTTCTTCTGAAAGAAATTTCGAAAAAGTTTCGATATAGTCTGATTGCGCTTCATTACTTTCTTCAATTTTATTTTTAATTGAAAGATAGCGTTGAGGCTCTGTATATTTTAAACTAAGGTCTTCTAATTCTGTTTTGATATTGTACAAACCAATACGGTGAGCAAGCGGTGCATAGATGTATAGAGTCTCTGATGCAATTTTTACTTGTTTGTATTCCGGCATGGAATCCATGGTTTGCATGTTGTGAAGTCTGTCAGCAATTTTGATGATGATTACCCGTACATCATCGTTTAGTGTGAGAAGCATTTTTCTAAAATTCTCAGCCTGAAGAGAAATATTTTTGTCTTTTTTAAGGCTAGATATTTTAGTTAAACCGTGTACAATTTTTGCTACAGTATTTCCAAATAATCGTTCAATATCTTCGAGCGAGAAGCGGGTGTCTTCTACTACATCATGAAGAAGTGCAGCACAGATTGAGGTGGCATCAAGACCTATTTGATGCGCTACAATTTTTGCAACATTAATGGGGTGGAAGATATAGGCTTCCCCAGACTTTCTTCGTTGTTCGCTATGCGCTTCTACTGCTGTATCAAAAGCTAAACGAATCATTTTTTTGTCTTTTTCGCTTAATGTTTGATAGCTAATGCGGAGCAACTCTTTGTATTGCTTTGCAATTTCTTTGTTTTCTATTTCTGGGTCAACAATCATTTCAGAAGTAATATACTAAAGATTTTAATGCTTCTCTCGTTCAATTTTTTTCATTCTTGCCTCATACATCAAAATTCCTGCCGAAACAGAAAGATTGAGAGAATCTACTTGATTTGACATAGGGATGATAAGGTGTTGATTAGAGGCCTCCAGCCATTCTTTATTTAACCCAACACTTTCTGTTCCCATAACCAAGGCACAAGGTGTTTTGTAGTCAAAATTCCTATAATTTACTGCTTCATGATTTAATGCTGCTGTTGCGATGAAGTAGCCTTTTTTATTGAGGTAATTGATGACTTCTTTGGTGGAGGCAATAGCTGTAGGTAATGTAAAAAGACAGCCTAGACTTGAACGAATACTGTTTGGGTTGTAAAAGTCAGTTTTAGGATTTGCAATGATAACACCATCCATTTGAGCGGCGGCGGCTGTTCGATAAAGAGCACCAATATTTCCCGGTTTTTCTGGAGCTTCGATGACTAAAATTAATGCATCGGATTTTAGTTTTAATGAAGAAAAATCGTGTTTTTTAGAATGCGCTATTGCCAATATTTTTTCAGACCCAGATCGAATACTAATTTGCTTAAAAACATTATTTGAAATCAGAAATTGTTCACTCTGTTGTATTTTTCCGATGAGCTCATTGAGTTCGAGTTCATGATTTTCTTCTATAAAAAGAGAGGAGATGTTATATCCACCTAACAGAGCTTTCTCTAATTCTCTTTGCCCTTCTATCACAAACAAATCAAGTTTCTTACGCTCTCTTGATTTTTGAGTTAAAAGTCGTAAACGTTTAATTTCTGGGTTTTTAATGCTCGATAAGTATTTCACTTTAATTAGATGTCTTTAGATCAGTTTCTTCAACAAAGAAAGCAATAAAAATTAGGAAGACAGTTACTGTTCTTTTAAACTGTAAGCAATTACCATTGCAACCATAGCATTATAACTCTGAATGCCTTTGGCTTGACCATTAGCCTTTAAATAAGAGTCATACCCTTTTTTAAAATAGGGCTCTAATGGATTTTGATATTTATTCCAAAAGGCAGAAAGTTGTTTAAAATTTTTAATAATACCCGGATGCAATTTCGAGAGCTGCTCTTTTGCTGCTTTTGGGTTGGCCTTATAAAGTTCAGAATAGCAATACCGTACGGCAAAAATGGCTCCAGCGTAACGAATAAAGGGATCAGAATGTTTGGAGATGGTATAGTAGGCTACAAAATTTGCTTCTGATTCCGAAGCTATTCCTAGTTGATGCGCCATCTCGTGTGCGGTCGTTGTTATGTAGGTCAATTTTGGTATTTTAGAATTCACCTGAGATTCTAAAGTAAAAGGATTAAGGTATCCTGCATAGCCCATATAGCTTAACAAAGTACTCCACATGGAGTTTTTTGCAAAAGGTTTAACCTTAAAATCATATAAATTAAAATCAAATTCAGACGAAACCATTTTTAGAATTTCATCTTTAGAATAGGAAATGTTAATTGGAATTGTATCCGAATTACTTAGTCTTTCATGAAGTAGGTTGGATGAAGTGATTAATCTACTTAATGTTTTTTCTAATTCAGCTTCCGTATAAGTAAGGTTGTAATCTAATTTTTGATGTAGTGGAATACGATGATAATTCAGTCCCCAGTTGATGTAAAATAATCCACTAATAATGGATAAAGAAGCGAGAGAGTATAGTAGTACAGTAGTGAATTTTATTTTTTTTTGAATGAATAGTATCACACTCCAGATTAGTGATAGGATGATGGAGGCATAGATGAGGTCTCCCAGCGAGATGGGGAAGATTTTAAAGAAAAATCTTTGGGAATCAAAAATAAGAGGATACAATTTTTGACTATAATAGTTTTCAACCCAATCAGAATGATTCTTGATCCTATTTAAAAACAACCATTGAATTGGAATAAGAAGAATCAGTATCCAAGCTGTTTTTTTCATATTGTAAAAAAAAGGGAAGCTATTGCTTCCCTAAATATTATTGAACTTCTACAATCTCGACTTCAAAAATTAAATCGGATTGAGGTGGTATGCCTTGGACACCGTTTGCACCATAAGCTAATGTATAGGGTAAGAATAGGGTAGCTTTATCCCCCTCGTTTAAAAGTCTTAAACCTTCTTTAAACCCTTCGATCATTCCATCTTCTGGACCTACAGAAGCTTCAATGGGGAGGTATTGTCCTGCATTCTTTCGTTGTATATTGAGTACTTCATTGAATTCCGCGATCTCTGCTTTACTGGTCTCTAAAAGGGCTCCATCTGCAAAGTAAACGGCATAATGCACTTTAACTTTGTTCGTTGATTTTACTGAAGTTCCATTTCCTTGAGCTGTAATAAGGTATTGAAGTCCAGAAGGAGTTGTTTTAGCAGTGCTTCTTTGGGCATCAAATTTTACAGCATTTTTTTCTTTAATGAGGTTTTTGGCTGCTTCTCGTTCTTTTGCAATAATGTCTTTTTGATCAAAGTAGCTTACAAAAACTTCAGCTGCGTCAAACTTTTTAGCTTCACTTCCTTTACGAATTATTTTAATTTCCTCGATAGTGTCATTCTGCTGAATGCTATCGACGACTTCTTGGCCTGAGATAACTTCACCAAACACTGAGTGTTTTCCGTCCAACCAAGGTGTTGCCTTGTGTGTAATAAAAAATTGACTTCCATTCGTTCCAGGACCAGCGTTTGCCATGGAAAGTATTCCCGGACCTTTATGAGTCAAGTCACTGAATTCATCATCAAAACGATATCCAGGTCCTCCTGAACCCGTTCCAGTAGGATCACCTCCTTGAATCATAAAATCAGCAAGAACTCTATGAAATTTGAGACCGTTGTAATATTTTTTAGACTTAAATTCCTCACTAACTTTTGGATTTTCTCCTTCGCTTAATGAAACAAAATTTGCTACAGTTATAGGGGCTTTATCATATGCAAGTTTGAGTAATATTGAGCCTTTATTGGTTATGATATCTGCGTAAATACCTGATTCTAGATCAGGATGTTGTGACTTACATCCTATAAGTATGGTAAGTATGATGATAGGGATAAAAATTTTCTTCATTTGATGTGTTTTGAATTAAAAAAATTAGGGGCTTTTAAGGCGTTCTATTGTGAACCTAAGAGGCTGGTTTATTCCGATTTTTTCTCCATCTCCTTGATAGCCATAGCAAAGGTATGAAGGAAAAAGAAATACGACAACTTCATCGGGTCTCATGATTCTCATTGCTTCACGAAGGGCAGGGAGTAAATCTTCTTGATCTACAGCATAATCAACAATGCCCAGAGTCTGTTTATCATAAAGAATGTTATTGTTTAGGTCTTGAATTTGATATTGAAATCGGACCAGGTCCCCTTTTTTAGGGAGCTTAGAGTCTGTTGAAGATTTTTTTTCGAAGGCGAAGAGATAGCCAGCATCAGAGCGTTGAAATTTGTGTTCAGTATCTTTTGCTGCACTTTGAAGTAATAAGCGTTCTTCTTCAAGAATTAATTTTTTGTTCCTTTCTGCTGAACTGTTTAAGAAAATTGTTTTTTCCTTGTTTAGTGGATAACGCGGTTCTACTTGAGCACATGAAATAAAGCATACAAGGATAAAAAAAAGACCTTTGTGTTTCATTTATTGAAATTGATTTTTAATTTCTTCTACAGCTTGCTTAAAACGTATAATTGTTTTTTCAATACTGTCTGTGGACATTCCGCCAGCAGCATTGTGATGTCCTCCTCCATCAAAGTAGTTTCGTGCAAAATCATTTACAGAAAAATCTCCTTTGGAACGGAAAGACATTTTTATTTTGCCCTCATTTTCATTTTCTATCATGATGCATGAAAAAAGAACTCCATTCAAACTGAGTCCATAATTTACGAACCCCTCTGTATCTCCTTTTTTATAGTCACAAGAATTAAGTTCTCTTTGAGTGAGATGGATGTAGACAATAGGAAGGTTTGGTATTTGATTCAAGTTTGAGAGTGCAATACCAAGAAGCTTAAGTCGATTAAAGGATGAACTGTCGTAAATGTTTTGATGAATAGCGGTTCCGTCTGCACCCTCTTTAATTAAATGTGCGATCGCTTTATGGGTCTCTGCTGTAGTAGACGGAAATCTAAACGATCCGGTATCTGTCATTATACCAGTGTAAAGGCAACTAGCTATTTCAGGTGTGAAAGCACTTGAGTCTAGAGTTTCAATGAGTTTGTAAACCATTTCACATGTAGAACTCATCCTTGGGTCTGAGTACATTAACGTTGCATAATGATCAGGTTCTTCATGATGATCGATCATTATTTTTTCAGCTTTAGCATCCGAAACTAAAGGATTGAGTTGATCAATTCTTCCAAGGCTATTAAAGTCTAGGGTAAAAATTAAGTCAGCATTCTGAATTTTTTCTTTAACGGTTTCTTCATTATGATTGTAAATTAGAATTTGATCTTCTCCGGGTAACCATTTTAAAAAGTCAGGATAATCATTTGGTGAAATTACTAAGGCATCATGGTTCTTTTTTCTCAAAAAGTGCATCCAAGCTAATGTACTGCCAAGGGCATCACCATCAGGATTTTTATGAGGGATGATTACAATTTTTTGAGGGCTGTGGAGTCGTTCTTGAAGTCCTGCAATAAAGTCTTTATTCATAGTCATGCAAGATACTATATTGCTTATGTCATGCCAAGAAGGAATGCTAATTTTTTGAATTTTGAATCTTTAATGGTGTGATGTCAAAACTTTAGAGTTCGTTTTAGTAATTTCGCAAAAAAAAATGACGAATAAAACCTTAATGATGATCAAACCAGATGCTGTCGAAAACGGACACATTGGGAATATCTTAGAAAAAGTAACCACAGCTGGTTTTAAAATAAAAGCACTTAAAATGACTCAACTCACTCAAAGGGATGCAGAGTTGTTTTATGCAGTTCACAAAGAGCGCCCATTTTTTGGAGAATTAGTTGCGTTTATGACACGTGGTCCTATTCTTGCTGCATATTTAGAAAAAGAAAATGCTGTTAGTGATTTTAGAACTTTAATTGGTGCTACCAATCCAGCTGAAGCTGCAGAAGGAACCCTTCGAAAGTTATATGCCACCTCCATGGGTGAAAATGCTTTGCATGGATCTGATAGCGATGAGAATGCTGCTATTGAAGCTGCATTTCATTTTGCTGAAAGAGAATGTTTCTAAACCAAGACTATTTTTTGAATAAAACTACCCCCTAGGTGGTCATTTATTCGTTTAACAATGGAATCCAAACCATAGCTAAGCTCCATTTTTAATGGAGCGGAGCGAAGTGTAACGTACAGATTGTTGTGAGAAAAGCGAACATCTTCAGTATATTGAATGATGTTTTCTCCCATTATCTCTCCCCAAGCATTACAAATCCGAATCTGTTGCATTCCTTTTTTAAGAGGCTTTTGAGCAATGATATCATCCAAGACGGATTTGATCGGTTTGGGGTCAAATTTGTTATTCGAATCACTCATTTGTCTGTGAATTTAGAAATAATAGAGGTCTTTTGTAATAATATTTTTTTTCTTCGTGAAATAAAACCAGTTTTTCTGGATTCAGTAGTTCTACGATTTTTTCCCATGTTTCCCAAGGAGTTTTGTAACGAAGTACTACTTTTTGATCTTTTTGAATTATTTCAAACTCCAGAGTACTTGCAGAAGTTTCAAAACTTCCATCGAACAAGGGAGCTAGTTTTTTTTGAATTCCTTTAGGGGGGTTGAGAAGGTAATAATCATATAACGGAGAACTCTGTTTCGGTTTAAATGTTTCTCCTTTTTGGGTAATGTAATCAATTTCCCAATATCCATTCAAATCATTAATATTGATAATGTTCGTTGGTTCACAACTTGTAAGAAAAAGAAAGGACAGAAGAAGGTAATGTTTTTTCAATGGTTAAAGTTTAAAAATTTCATATCCAGCACGTGTATTTTCTAGTGCTTTCAAGGTTCGATCCTCGTGGGTATCCGTGATAAAAATTTGTCCAAAATCATTTTGATCTACTAATGAAATAATTTGAGAAACCCTTTTTTGGTCTAACTTATCGAAGGCATCGTCTAATAATAAAATAGGTGCTCCACCAGTCTGGGATTTTAAAAAATCAAATTGTGCTAATTTGAGTGCTACAAGAAAAGTTTTTTGTTGTCCTTGACTACCAAATTTTTTTATGGGTTGGCCTTCTTTTAAAAAAAGGATATCATCTTTATGTATACCTGAACTTGTAAACTGTATAGTTCTGTCTTTTGCTAAATTTATTTTTAGTAACGATTCATGTTTATCTGAATGCAATTGACTTTCATATTCGAGATTAACAAATTCGTCTTGTCCACTTATTTCCTTATACCTTGAGGTAAAAATTGGAATAAATGCTTTCATGAATTCTTTTCTTTTTTCAAAAATGGGACTGCTTCGTTCGATCATTTGTTCGTTATATACCTCAAGAGTTTGTGGATCAAATGTTTGATTTAAAGCAAAGTATTTAAGTAATGCATTGCGCTGAGAGAGAATCTTGTTGTATTCTAACAAGTTTTGTAAAAAGGTCATATCGGTTTGCCCAATCACTCCGTCCATGAATTTACGACGTGTGTTACTGCCCTCTGAAATGAGGTCTCTGTCAGAAGGAGAAATAATTACCATCGGAATTAAACCAATGTGGTCAGCTAATTTGTCGTAAACTTTTCCATTACGTTTAATAATTTTCTTTTGTCCTTTTTTTAAACTGCATATAATCTTCTCCTCGCGGTCATCTTTTTGAAAACGTCCTTCTAGAGCAAAAAAATCTTTGCCTAACTGAATGTTCTGTAGCGCTATTGGATTGAAGTAACTTTTTCCCAAAGCCAGATGATAGATGGCATCTAAAACTGTTGATTTTCCTACACCATTGTCTCCTACGAAGCAATTAATCTTCGGGTTGAGATCAAATGTTCTAGAAGTGATGTTCTTGTATTGTGTGAGTGTAAGTTGTTTTAAAAGCATGAAATACAAAAATAATAACTTAGATGCTAGCTTTGGACTTTTTGAATTAGAATAAAAAGACTAATTTTACGCGCTAAAATAGGTTACCATGGCAACATACAAAAAACGAGGCGCAAAAAAATCAATAGCTCCTAATAAAGAGAACGAAGTAGTTCAGGAAAGCACTACTGCAGAAGTTTTTGAAACCCTAGATACAACCGCAAATAAAACGGAAGAATTTGTCGTTAAATATCAAAATTTTATTTTAGGATTTATCGGTTTAGTTGCGATTAGCGTGCTAGGATATTTAGGATATAAAAATTTCGTAGTTGAGCCTAAAGCACAAGAGGCTGTGAGTGAGTTGAATCAAGCACAATATTATTTTGAACTAGCAGTGAATAGTGTCGATTCTGATTCTCTTTATAGAAGAGCTCTGAATGGAGGAGAAGGAAAATACGGATTTTTAGACATTATTCAGAATTACGAAGGGACACCAGCCGCCAAATTAGCTACTTATAGCGCGGGAATGGCATACCTAAACCTTAAGGAATTTGATAATGCCATTGCGTATTTGGATGATTTTAATGCTGATGACGTTTTATTAAGCGCCCTTGCCAAAGGAGCCATTGGAGATGCTTATGCACAATTAGGACAAATTGATGCTGCTTTTAACTATTATGTTGAGGCCTCAAAAACAAACGATAATATGTATTCTACACCCAAATATCTTTATAAAGCTGCGATGTTGGGTGCTGAAAATGGTAAGGTTAGTCAAGCAATTTCTTTTTTAGATAGAATTGAAAAAGAATTTCCTAAATCTGAAGAAGCACAATGGGTAGCTGTTCAGAAAGGTAAACTGGAACATTTGAATCCCTAAAAAAATGGCAACTGCCAATCAAAATCTTTCAAAATACAATCTAAGTTCAACACCTGACGGAAGCGATTTTGAAATTCATGTAGTAGTATCACAATGGAATGAATCCATCACATCATCTTTATGTGAAGGAGCGTTGGAAACTTTAAAAAAGCATGGCGTAAAAGAGTCAAACATTAAAGTTTGGAATGTACCTGGAAGTTTTGAATTAATCTACGCTTCAAAAAAAGCTCAATCATATAATCCGGATGCTGTAATTGCTATAGGGAGCGTAATTCGCGGAGAAACCCAGCATTTTGATTTTGTATGTCAAGCAGTTTCTCAGGGTTTAAAAGACTTGAATATTCAATCAGAAGTTCCTGTTATTTTTTGTGTGTTGACAGATGACACCAAACAACAGGCAGAAGATAGAAGCGGTGGTAAATATGGAAACAAAGGAACAGAAGCTGCTGTAACTGCTTTACATATGAGTAAACTTCGCGCAACAAACTAGCGAACTTTCTCACTTTAAGATGCCAAGATTTTTGTTGCTTTCTTGTACCTTTGGGTTATGTTAAAGTCCAGTTTATTCAAGCTCAGAAAAAACAGAAGGTATAATTACACTCCCCGTTATTACAAAGGAAAAGAGGAGGGTAATTTGTATGAATTTGATTCCAAGTTTTCAAAATACCGCGATACTTATAATAGTAATGATTTTGGACAACAATGGAAAGAAGCCCGGATGCAAATGCGTACAAGAAAAAACAGGTCACTTTCTATGCGGCTACTTCTCATCATTCTTATTCTTGTTTTTATAGCACTTTACATATTAGATTTTGATCTCTCTCTTTTTATGTTTCAGAATTGATGTCAGCAAAGATTTCGCTTTTACCGGATCATGTTGCCAATCAGATTGCAGCTGGAGAGGTTATTCAAAGACCAGCTTCTGTAGTCAAAGAATTACTTGAAAACGCTGTAGATGCAAAAGCTAAAATAATTCAACTTGTAATTAAAAATGCCGGAAAGACCCTTGTTCAGGTAATTGATGACGGTGAGGGGATGAGTGCAACCGATCTCCGACTTGCATTTGAACGACATGCTACATCTAAAATAAAAGTAGCGGAAGATTTATTTGCATTATCTACCAAAGGGTTTCGAGGCGAAGCACTAGCTTCTATTGCTGCAATTGCTCACATAGAAACCCATACGAAAACCTCTGATGAAGAAGTTTCCCATTGTTTGAAAATTGAAGGGAGTAAAGTGGTAGATCA
>JAFMMH010000049.1 GCA_017851655.1 Flavobacteriaceae bacterium | reverse complement strand
TCATTTCCAATGCACTTATTTTATCTGCAATATCTATTGCATTTAATCTAATGCTCTACTTTCTAGACATGCACTACCAACAATCCCAAGAGGCAGGAATTGTTGGAATTATTATCATGATTGCAATCTTAATATATGCGTTTATTCAATTCAAAAAAATAAATGAAGGCTATCTTAGTTTATCAGAAGCTTTAAAGATTGGACTTGGAATATCTTTAGTAGCCGCATTGATTGGTGTAGTTTACACCTATATACTGACAGAATTTTTAGATCCTGGAATGATGGATAAAGCATTGGATTTTCAGATTGAAAAAATAAGAATGGAAAATCCTGAAATAACCTCAGATCAGATCGCTGGAATGAGAGAAATGCAAGAAAAATTTTCTTCCCCTTTGATTCGTTCAGCCTTCCAGATCATTGGATCCCTTTTTATCGGTTTTATCATTTCCCTTATAGGTGGTTTAATCATAAAGAAATCAAGGCCTGAGTAAGTCAAATTTTGTAGTTTTGCTATAGATGCAGAACAGCTTTGAAATTTCTATTGTAATTCCACTTCTCAATGAGAAAGAATCTTTGATTCCACTTCATCAATGGATTGTAAAAGCCTTGAAAGATAAAACCTCTTCATATGAAGTGATTTTTATTGATGACGGAAGTTCAGACGGATCGTGGAATACGATCCAGTCTCTATCGAAAAAATACCCCGAAGTTCAAGGTATCCGATTTGCTAAAAATTATGGGAAATCTCAGGCACTTCATGCTGGTTTTGAAATAGCAAAAAAAGAATTTGTTGCAACTTTAGACGCCGACTTACAAGATTCTCCAGAAGAACTCCCTCAAATGATTGAAACACTTCAATCCGAAGGTTTGGATTTAATCTCTGGATGGAAGAAAAAGCGTTTTGATTCTATTCTTTTTAAAAATTTACCTTCAAAACTGTTCAATTGGGCTGCACGTAAAGTCTCTGGAATTCAACTACACGATTTTAACTGTGGGATAAAAGTATATCGAAATGAGGTCATAAAAAATATTGATGTACATGGAGAAATGCACCGCTATATTCCCCTATTGGCTTCTCAAGAAGGATTTCATAAAATTGGGGAACAAGTCGTTCAACATCAAGCTAGACAATTTGGTCAAACAAAATTTGGTGCAGATCGATTTTTTAAAGGATTCTTAGATCTCATAACGCTATGGTTTGTTAACCGTTTTGGAAAAAGACCCATGCATTTTTTCGGTCTTTGGGGGACTATAATGTTGTTTTCAGGATTTGGATTTACAATATACCTAGGGATAGACAAGTTGTTTTTTGATATCAATGCACGATTAATTACTGAACGCCCAGAATTCTATATCGCCTTAACATTAATGCTCTTGGGAAGTCAATTTTTTATAGCCGGATTTCTAGGGGAATTGGTCTTGAGAAATGGAAGACAAGCCAGTAGATATAACATAAAAGAAACAGTATAAACTGATGGATTTTCAAAATCGCTTAGCAGAATGGAAGCGTCCTCCTTTTGACAAAGAAACCCAATTTCTAGTAGGTCAACTTTCAAAATTACCTGAAGAAGCTGAAGATGCTTTTTACAAGGATTTAGAGTTCGGAACTGGAGGTATGCGAGGCATTATGGGAGTTGGCACCAATAGGATTAATAAATATACTCTTGGAAAAAATTCTCAAGGAATTTCAGATTATCTGTTGAGCGAATATCCCAAAGAAAAGATTAAAGTAGTCATTGCTTATGACTGCAGACACCAAAGTCAAGAATTGGCAAAGATATGCGCAGATATTTTTACGGCAAATGGTATTCATTGTTATCTATTCAGCGACCTTCGTCCAACACCCGAACTTTCTTTTGCTGTAAGACATTTGAATGCCCATTGTGGAATTGTACTGACTGCCTCTCATAATCCACCAGAATATAACGGTTATAAAGTGTACGGAAAAAGTGGCGGACAACTTGTACCTCCTCAAGATGAAATTATAAGTCAGAAAATTCAAAAAACGCCTTTTGAATCAATCAAGTTTGAGGGAAATTCAGATTTACTCCAATTCATAGACAAAGAAATTGATTTGGCCTACCAACAAGATGTTCTAAATTCTGCCTTATTTAATAAGGGAACAAACAAACCTCTCAAAATTGTTTTTTCTCCCATACATGGAACTTCTATTACTGCATTACCCCAGGTATTGGAAAATGCAGGTTACAACAAACTTTTTATTGTCAAAGAACAAACTGAACCTAACGGTGATTTTCCTACGGTTATCTCTCCAAACCCTGAAGAACAGGAAGCTCTGAAGATGGCTGTTACATTGGCAACCGAAAAAGAAGCAGACATAGTTATTGGAACGGATCCAGATGCAGATCGATTTGGATTAGTAGTAAAAGACACTGAATCAGAATGGTATTACCTGAATGGAAATCAAATAATGACAGTTTTAACGGATTTTTTACTTCAAAAAAAATCGGATCTAAATAATTTAAATGCAAAATGTTTTATCGCCTCTACCGTAGTTTCTTCTCCAATAATTAAAAAAATAGCAAATCATTACAATGTCCAATACAAAGAAACCTTAACTGGATTTAAATGGATTGCTAAGCTAATCGAAGATTTTCCTGAGCTTCAATTTATTGGAGGAGGAGAAGAAAGTTTTGGGTATTTGGTTGGAGATTCAGTCAGAGACAAAGATGCCATTTCCGCTAGTCTTTTAGCTTGTGAAATTGCAAATGAAGCTAAACAAAATGAGAGTAGCTTTTTCCAACTCTTGCTAGAGTGCTATGCAAAATATGGCATATACAAGGAAAGATTAGTATCCATTACTAAAAAAGGGAGAACTGGACTTACTTATATTGCTCAACAAATGGAGGATTTCAGAAACAATCCTCCAAAAAATATTGGCGGTTCTCAAGTTTCAGTCCTAGAGGACTACCTCAATTTAACTTCTTATAATTTTAAATTAAAGCAAAAAAAAGTCTTGGATTACAGTCCTTCCAATGTCATCATTTTTAAGCTCGAAAATGGAACACAAATTGCGTTACGACCCAGCGGAACAGAGCCCAAAATAAAATATTATTTTAGTGTTAATCAGTCTTTTGATTCTCAGCTTTCTTGGAAAGAACAAGAATCAATTTTGGAAAAACGTTTGGACGAACTGGTTTTATCAATTGTACCTTCATGAAGTCTTCTTTTCAGAATATTTTGCAATTTGGATGGAAATACAAAGGTTATGCATTTCTAAACATTCTATTTAATGCTTTTTATGCTTTATTTAGTGCTTTGTCTTTTGTTTCTCTGATTCCCATGCTTAATGTACTCTTTGAAACTACTGAAAAACAAATTCAACCCGCAAAATATGAGGGTATATTTAATCTGCATCACTACATCAAGGACAGTCTAAACTTTTACATTGCATCTAAAGTTGAACAAGATCCTGAAAGTACCTTAATTCTTGTTATAGGATTAGTTTTAAGTTTGTTTTTTCTGAAAAACATTTGTAATTACCTCGCTTTGTATTTCATTACTTTTTTGCGAAATGGGATCATCAAAGATCTCAGAAATGCCATTTATATGAAAATCATTTCGCTGCCTATTTCTTATTTTAGTGAGAAAAAGAAAGGGGATTTAATGGCAAAAATCACAAGCGATGTCACAGAATTACAAATTTCGTTTTTATCCATTTTAGAATTAATCGTCAGAGAACCTCTCACCATTCTTTTTTCTTTAGCAGCTATGCTTTTTTTTAGCGTTAAACTTACTTTTTTTGTTCTCTTTTTCATTCCCATTTCAGGTTTAATTATTTCAAGGATTGGAAAAAGGCTTAAAAGTCAATCAGATAAAATACAACAGGAACAAGGTGACTTTTTATCCCTTATAGATGAAACAGTAAATGGTCAGAAAATAATAAAAACGTTTGCTGCAGGAGATCATTTCAAAGAAAAGTTTAAAGCAGCCACTGCACGCTTTTATGATTTTTCAAATCAACTTTTGCATCGCGCAAGCTTAGCTGGTCCCACAAGTGAATTTTTAGGAATTGTAGCCATAGGGGTTTTACTATGGTTTGGGGGTAAAATGGTTTTGATAGAGGGGAGCATTTCTGGTACATCATTCATTGTATACATGGGATTAGCATACAATATCCTTACTCCTGCTAAAGCCATAAGTAAAGCAAGTTACAGCATTCAAAAAGGAAATGCTGCTGCTGAGAGAATTCTTGGAATTTTGAATACAGAGGACCAATTAAAAGATGCTCCAAATGCACAAGATTTAAAAACCTTTTCAAAAAGCATTCTTTTTCATAAAGTTGCTTTTAGATATGAAGAAACCCCTGTTTTAGAGAATGTCTCCTTTGAAATATTTAAGGGTCAAATGGTTGCTCTGGTAGGGGCTTCTGGTGGGGGAAAAACAACATTAACATATTTACTTAATCGATTTTATGATATTAACGAAGGAAGCCTAACCATAGATGGTATTCCTATTAATGAAATCAAAAAAGAAAGCCTCTATAAAAAAATCGGAATGGTCACTCAAGAGTCCATCCTTTTTAACGATACTGTGTACAACAATCTAAAGCTTGGAGATCCTAAAGCTACAAAAGAAGCAATACAAGATGCAGCTATAGCGGCAAATGCAGATGAATTTATCCAAAAGCTTCCACAGGGCTATAACACACGTATTGGAGACTCAGGAAATAAACTTTCTGGTGGACAAAAGCAGCGTTTGACTATTGCAAGAGCTTTACTTAAAGATCCCGAACTTCTGATTTTGGATGAAGCAACCTCAGCATTAGACACTGAAGCTGAACAAGAAGTTCAGCGTGCTTTAGAGCAATTAATGAAGAATAGAACTTCTCTAATTATTGCTCATCGTTTATCAACAATCCAAAGAGCAGATTTAATTTTAGTCCTCAAAAACGGCACAATTGTCGCCTCAGGCTCACACCAAAAGCTTCTTAAGACCAGCAAAGATTATAAAAGCTGGGTTGAAATTCAACGTATGGATTAAACTTTTATCTTTAACACTTGTCTATTTAGAAAACATCATTTTTGTGCCAAACGAGCAATCTATTTTTATAAAAGCATTGAGAAATCCTCTGACTAAAGAGGAAGCTTTCAAAAAACTAGTCTCTGAATATAAAGAACGCTTGTATTGGCATATTCGAAAATTAGTACTTGATCATGATGATGCCCATGATGTGGTTCAAAATACATTCATTAAAATTCACCTCAATATTGATAGGTTTAGGGAAAATAGCTCATTATATACTTGGATGTATCGTATTGCTACAAATGAGTCTTTGAATTTCATCAATAGTAAAGCCTCCAAAATGGGCTTGCAAAATCAAGAATGGATAGAAGCAAAAGCAAATGGACTGATGGCTGATTCCTACTTTGACGGTGACCAAGCTGCACTCAGATTACAAAAAATGGTAGCACAATTACCAGAAAAACAACGCATTGTTTTTAATATGAAATATTTTGACAATATGAATTATGAAGCCATGTCAGAGATTTTAGATACAAGTGTTGGTGCTTTAAAAGCATCCTATCACCATGCCGTAAAAAAAATTAAAAATGAATTGAATGACTGATTTTAAAAATAACAATCCTTTCAAAGTTCCAAAAGGTTATTTTGATGAACTTGAAGAACAACTTTGTAGTTCAGAAGATTCTATTTCAAAACTGAATCCATTCAGTACACCTGAAAATTATTTCGAGAACCTAGAAGATTTAATTTACCGAAAACTTCATATTCAGAAGACCGAAAAAAAATCAACCTCAAACTACTTATTATTGAAGTTTTCAGCAGTTGCTGCAAGTTTAATTTTACTGATCACACTTTTTGAAAAAACATCTCCAACAGAACTTGAAAATGATCAAGCAATTAATGATTTTATTGAAACTTATTACATTGAAAATTTTGATAGTTATGATATGCTTTCTATGATGGAGGATACCGAAATAGAATTGACCATAGCACCTGAACTAAAACCATAAATTATGAAACCCTTAATTCAAATTTTATTCTTTGTGATGACGCTCTTTTGGAGTGTAAATTCTTTTGGACAAAACAATACACGGTTCGAGGAATTCAAAAAAATGAAATTGGATTTCATTATAGAGAATACAGATTTAACCTCAGCTGAAAAAGAAATTTTCACTTCAATTTTTGATGAATCTGAAAACAAATACCACTCTGAAGTATGGATTTTAAAACGTAAAGTGCGAAAAGAAATTATAAAAGCTTTTGATACGATCTCTTCAAAAAGTGCCTCCAAATACATCAATGAATATTATCATTTTGAACAGCTCGGCATGACTATCAAGCATGAGCGTAATCAAAAACTACTTGAAGTAATTCGTCCTAAAGAAGTTCTTCGAATTCTTCATCAGGAAAAAGAATTTGATCAAGAAATGTTCAAGCGTATTCGAAACCAATCAAAAGAAAGAAAGAAATAGCATTTAGTAATAAAAGAATACATTTGCTATTGTGAAATTATACCGAAATATTGCGCTAGGAATTGTTGATGGACTCGAAAGAATTTTAGAAAAACAAGAAGCCCTTCGTCCTACACTAAGTCAGATCTTAAAACAAAATAGAAAATGGGGATCAAGAGATCGCAGACAATTAGGGGAAGCTATTTTGGATATCATAAGATGGAAACGAAGTTACACTAACTCTGCTGATTTAAAAGTTGATTCTAAAAACTACTATTGGAATTTACTGGGCACATGGATGATCACTAAAAATATGTCCCTTCCTAACTGGGAAGAATTTTCTGAGATTCAAGAGTTAAAAATTATATGGCCCCTCAACCCAAAAACTACAGAACGTAAGATCAAACAGTCTATTCCTGACTGGTTGGATTCGTTAGGGGTTGAATCTTTTGGAGAATCAATATGGGAAAAAGAAAGTCAGGCTCTAAACGCTGTTGCTCCACTAGTCTTACGCTGTAATACTCTAAAACAAGACCCACTAACACTTCAAAATAGATTAATAAAAGAATTTGATATTCAGACTATTCAATCTAAGGAAATCCCCGAAACTTTAGTCCTTGAAAAACACATAAAAATCAGTCAAAATCCAATTTATCTTGAAGGTGCTTTTGAAATTCAAGATGAGAATTCCCAACGAGTAGCACATTGGGTGAATCCTAAGATTGGAGATATCATAGTAGATTCTTGTGCTGGAAGCGGAGGAAAAAGCCTTCATATAGCAGCACTAATGCAAAATAAAGGAACCATTTTTGCTTTGGATCCAAACGAAAAAAAATTGAAGCAACTCCATTTAAGAGCCCTTAGAAATGGAGTATCTAATATTCAAACATCTACAACCGATAATACAGAATTTTTTACCGAACATCATGAAATAGGTGATGTAGTTCTCGTAGATGCTCCTTGTAGTGGTCTCGGAGTTCTACGAAGAAATCCAGCTGCAAAATGGCATATGAATCCCAATAAAATAAAGGCTCTTGAGATTTCACAGCAAGAAATTTTACAAAAAAATGCTCCATTAGTAAAAAAAGGAGGTGCTTTAGTTTATGCTACCTGTTCAATTTTTCCGAACGAGAATCAACAGCAAATTGTGCGTTTCCTAGAGTCTGAAATAGGTAAAGAGTTTGAATTAATAAAAGAAGAAACTTTTTTAACTCATCAGACTAATTCTGATGGATTTTACCTAGCTAGATTACAAAAAAAATGAAAAATCTACTTCTATTTTTTTAACGTACATTAAATTCGTAAAAATATTTTGAAAATCATATTATGAGTAATCAGAAAACACCACTCTCTTTAAAAGTTCGAATCATCCACCGCTATTTAGGCTATTTTTTAGCAGGAATTATGGCTATGTATGCAATTAGTGGCTCTTTAATGGTTTTTAGAAAGACAAATTTTTTGAAGAAAGAAGTCATTGAGCAACAACAACTAGGTACTAAACTAAGTATCGGAGAATTAAGTTCATCGCTAAAGATTGGAGTGAAAGTTGAAAAAAGAGAAGGTTCAATCATCTATTTCAAGGAAGGAAATTATGATGAAGAATCCGGTATTGCTCAGGTTAAAAAAATGAAACTTCCTCTTTTATTAGAAAAGATGGAGAAAATTCATAAAGCTACTACTGCGAGCCCTTTATACTATCTAAATCTTTTCTTTGGTGCATCACTGCTCTTTTTTGTGTTGTCCTCTTTTTGGATGTTTACTCCAAAAATGCCAGTTTTTAAAAAAGGGATGTATTTTGCACTAGCAGGAGCTTTACTTACGCTTATTATGCTTTTTGTTTAAACCCAAGGACTAAGTCCCAACAATTTCTCCCCTAAAGGACTCAAAGATGCTGTTTCGTAACGGGTTTGTTCCCATTTTCTAGGATCACCAGGAAAGGCATGCCCTTCAGGAGCTATTCTATTTTTCCAAGAATTGATTCGCCATTCTTTGAGTGAAGAATTGTCTTCTTCTGCTGGCATCATTGAAACATATTGTGCTATTCTTATCTTGTTTTTTGAATTGTTTGGCCGAATACCATGAGGCTGGAGACTATTGAAAATTAACAAATCTCCTGCTTCTAAAAGTACCTTCTCAAAATGTTCTTCTAAACCTTTGGTATCTGGCTGAAATGGATTTCGATCTTTTGGTTGTGACAACTTCCATGTTTCGTAATTTCTGTAAAGCCAAGGAATACATTGAAAACCACCCATTTCTGGATCCAATTGATCCTCCAAAGCAATGACTCCTTGAACATTTTGAGGTTTAGTTTCCGGATCATAATCCCAATGAATAAAGCCTTTATAATCAAATCCCGGTTGAATTGGAAAATTTAAATTGGCACGATCTATAGTAGTCCAGAGTTTATCAGTTCCCCAAATATCAGAAAAAGCATTGTAAACACGTTCAGTTTGCCTATTCTCCCAAAGGTATTGATGATTGTAAACCTCAACCATTCCAGTACCCTGGAGTTCTTTCATTTGTATCTCAGCTCTTGGCGAAGAATACCATGTGCTCGGATCATTTGGATCTTTTTCTTCAAATTCCCATAAAAATTCTGCTGTTTTCTTGGCTTGTTCTCTAGTTATCGCATTTTTAATCACGACATAACCATTGTGTAGCCAAAAATTCCAATCCTCTATACTTAAAACTTTAAGACTATTTGCATCTGCTGAATCCCTCAGTTTTAAACTACTACTTTTAGCTGTTGATGGATTTCCAGGGATATCCTTGTGATCATTATACGTCATTTGCATTTCAAAATAAGATTTACACAATAAATTTAATCATTTTTTATTGAATGTATTTCAAATCATGCTTTTATCATCATCAAGAGTATTATGCCTAAAAAAAGCTGTTGGACACAAAAAAATAAGTGTGAATAAAAAGAAGATAACTTAAGTTTATTAGCCCATGGTGGGGTCTACTATGTGAAAGGAATGCCTTATTTTTGTGCTTTAATTTTATGCGCATGATTCTCTTCTTTGGTGATTCAACAGACCAAATTTTTGCAGTAAAATGTAGTAGTTTACTTTCCACTTCAGATATAGAAAAGTTAAGCTGGTTATTTGCTGAGCGGCCTTTAATTGAGGCTGAAACTATATCCGGTGAATTTTTTGGGCCTCGCGCTACTATGATCACGCCCTGGAGCACCAATGCCGTTGAAATCACACAAAACATGGGGCTTGAAGGTATTGAACGAATCGAGACCTACATAGCCAAAGATTTGGTTAAAAATGCTGATCCGATGCTGGTCACTTCTTTTATAACTTTAAAACAAGATCTTTTTGATGTTGATATACTCCCCGAAGAAATCCAACAAATTGAGGATATTGCTGGATATAATAAACAAGAAGGATTGTCTCTGAGTAATGAAGAGGTGAACTACCTTAACCAGATATCAAAATCACTCAACCGACCTCTGACTGACTCTGAAGTTTTTGGATTTTCTCAGGTAAATTCAGAGCATTGTCGTCATAAAATATTCAACGGTGAATTCGTTATCGACGGGGAAACAAAAAAAGAAAGTCTTTTTAAGCTCATAAAAAAAACCTCTAAAATACACCCAAACACAATTGTATCTGCCTACAAAGACAATGTCGCATTTATCGCAGGTCCTACTATTGAACAATTTGCGCCTCAAAAAGGAGACCAACCAAGTAGTTACAAGAAAAACCAAACAGAAAGTGTAATTTCATTAAAAGCAGAAACACACAACTTCCCTACTACCGTTGAGCCTTTTAATGGAGCAGCAACTGGATCAGGGGGAGAAATCAGAGATCGATTGGCCGGAGGTCAAGGGTCTATACCCTTAGCAGGAACTGCCGTTTATATGACCCCATACTCACGAGTTCAAAAAGAAAGAAAGAATAGTCCATTTCCAGAAAGAAATTGGCTATATCAAACACCAATTGATATTCTCATCAAGGCATCTAATGGTGCCTCTGACTTTGGGAATAAATTCGGACAGCCACTTATAGCAGGATCTTTACTTACTTTTGAGCACCAAGAAAATTCTAAAAAGTTGGGTTTTGACAAAGTCATCATGTTAGCGGGTGGTATTGGATATGGTAAAAAAGAGCAAGCCCAAAAATTAACCCCTAAAAAAGGGGATAAAATCATCATCTTAGGTGGTGATAATTATCGAATAGGAATGGGAGGAGCAGCTGTGTCTTCAGCAGATACAGGAGCTTTTGGAAGTGCCATTGAACTTAACGCCGTTCAACGCTCAAACCCTGAAATGCAAAAGCGTGTTGCCAATGCGATCCGTGCACTGGTAGAGGCACCAACCAACCCTATAGTTTCTATCCATGATCATGGTGCTGGTGGGCATCTGAACTGCTTATCAGAATTAGTTGAAGATACTGGAGGAACCATTCAAATCGATGCACTCCCTTTAGGAGACCCTACCCTCTCTGCAAAAGAAATTATTGGCAACGAATCGCAGGAACGAATGGGTCTCATTTTAGCTCCCGAAGATGCAAGTCTTTTAGAAAAAATTGCACGACGCGAACGTGCTCCTTTTTATGTTGTAGGAGAGGTTACAGAAGACCATCATTTTAGTTTTGTCTCTGAAAAAACAAATGAAAAACCAGTAGACTTATCCCTTTCCGCTCTGTTTGGAAGCGCTCCTAAAACCATAATGGAGGATCAAACAAAACAAGCTGATTTCAATGAAATTAGTTTCAATGGAAAGCAAATTAAAGCATATGTTGAACAGGTATTGCAATTGGAGGCTGTAGCATGTAAAGACTGGTTAACAAACAAAGTAGATCGCTGTGTTACAGGAAGAGTAGCCCAACAGCAATGTGTTGGAGAGCTCCAACTTCCACTGAGTAACTGTGGCGTTATTGCTCTTGATTATACAGGTAAAAAAGGGATTGCTA
>JAFMMH010000008.1 GCA_017851655.1 Flavobacteriaceae bacterium | reverse complement strand
ACTGTAACCGGCTAATTGCTTTTTTAATATTGCTGAAACTTCAGCGGGATTTACGTCTGCCATGATGGTTAGTCTTTAAATCGAATTCGTTTTTGTTAATGTTGTTTTGATTGATTTCAACTGCTGCGCTATACTGGCATCATATTGCATATCACCAATCTTTAGGATATATCCTCCAATAATGGAAGGGTCAATTATATTTTCAAGAATCGCTTTTTTATCAGAAAGCTTTTTTGCTTCTAACAAAACTTTTTCTTCAAGTTCTGGAGATAAAACGACTGCAGAAGTTACCGTTGCTTTTACCTCTCCTTGGTAGTCTGCATATAATAGAAGGTAGCTTTCACAAGTTGGAATCAATAATTCCATTCTGTTATTCTGAACTAACAATTTAAAAAACTGTTGCGTTTGTTCAGATGCTTCAGGAAGCAGTTGCTTCAATATTTCCTCTTTTTTGCTGGCTGGCAACATCCTATTTTCCAGGGCCGAATACAATTCTTCATTTTCACTTAACAAGTGAGCTAATGATGTAAAATCATCAGCTACTAATTGTGCTGCCTTAGCTTCTTGAGCATATGCTAAAGTGGCTTTGGCGTAACGAAGTGATGCTCGAGTTCCTTTCATTATTTAAGATCAGAGTCTTGAAGCAATTGATTGATCAATTGTACTTGTTTGTCTTTGCTTTCCAATTCTTTCTTTAGTACTTTCTCAGCAATATCCATGGCAATAGAGCCTACTTGCTCTCTCAACTCATTGATTGCAGCACGTTTTTCGTTTTGGATGGCTTCTTGTGCTTGTGAAAGAATTTTTTGTGCTTCTGTTTGTGCTTCTTCTTTGGCTGCAGAAATCAATTGAGCACGAGTGCTCTGCGCCTCTTTTAAAAGGGCTTCTTTTTCCGCTCGGGCTTCTTTTAGAATCCGCTGATTATCTGAATGTAAATTTTCCATTTCAGTACGAGCAGCTTCTGCTGAAGCAAGCGCGTCTTTTATAGACGTTTCACGTTCATTGACAGCATTCAAAATAGGCCCCCATGCGTATTTACGCAAAAGGAGAAGCAACCCAATGAAAATCATTGATTGCCAAAAAAACAAGCCTATAGAAAATTCACTAATTAATTTTTCCATCTTTTAAAACTTTACGTTAAAGTACCTCGAAAGGCGGTATTTGTTTAAACTGCAAATAAAGCAGCAAAACCAATTCCCTCTACAAGGGCTGCAGCAATTAACATCGCTGTTTGAATTTTACCGTAAGCATCAGGTTGACGACCAATAGCCTCCATTGCAGAACCACCGATTCTACCGATACCCATACCTACACCGATT
This sequence comes from Flavobacteriaceae bacterium, assembly GCA_017851655.1. Classification (GTDB taxonomy): domain Bacteria; phylum Bacteroidota; class Bacteroidia; order Flavobacteriales; family Flavobacteriaceae; genus MS024-2A. The sequence goes on along the minus strand of JAFMMH010000008.1, from coordinate 43,376 downwards.
ACTACTAAACCGGCACCTACCATTACTGGAATTTCCATAGTTATAAATTTAAATTAAACATTCTTCTTCTACACATTATTGTGTTTTCTTTTAATGATGCTCATGTTCCTCTGCAGCAAAACCGAAATAAAGCGCTGAAAGCATCGTGAAAATATAGGCTTGTAATAAAGCCACTAACAATTCTATAAGGGAGATTGCAAAAGCTAATCCAAAGGATAAAGGGCTTCCCAACCAACTTTTAAAAATAAACATCAACCCAATTAAACTCATCAATACTATATGTCCAGCTTGCATGTTAGCATACAAACGAATCAGAAGTGAAAATGGCTTGATAAAGATTCCCAAAACTTCAATGGGAATTAAAATAATGTACAATGGAATTTTAGCATACCACTTCATGGAGGAGCCTAAAGGATCAAAAATATGAAGCCAATAATCTTTGGTTCCTGTAAAATTAGTGATGACAAAAGTCAGTAGTGCTAATCCAAAAGTTACGGCAATATTTCCTGTAACATTAACCCCTAAAGGAGTTAATCCGACAAGATTTAGAAACCAAATAAAGAAAAACACCGTTAGGAGGAAACTCATGTATTTGCCGTGTTTTTTATCTCCAATATTAGGGCGAGCAATGTCGTCTCGGATGTACAGCACAATAGGTTCAAAAAAGCGTCCAATTCCTGCGGGAACTCCTTTGTTTTCGACATAGGATTTAGCAAGAGATCTAAAAATCCAAAACATCAAAAGTGCAATAAGTATCATACTAGCAACTCCTTTGGTAATGGAAATATCAAGAGGAGCAATATTCGTGGCATGATTTGTTTCATCATACGTAATTGTTCCTTGGGCATCTGTTTTATAAATTTTTCCGTGGTCTAACTTATAATAGTTGTCTCCTACATGGGCTACTGATTCACCGTGATGTAGTTTGGATGAGGAAAAAACTTGAAGTCCACCGTCCCATAAAATTACAGGTAATGGAATTCCTATATAAACATGTTTTCCATCATCGTTTGTATATGAAAACAAACTAAAGTCATAAGCATCCTCTAGGTGATGAGAAATGTAATCTTTAATTTCTGTTTTTAAGTCTTTTGAAGAATCCGTTTCCTTTGCATACAGAGTGTTGTGTGCTGAAAAGATTGTTGTCAATAAGACAAATAATAAAAGAAATTTATTCAGCACAGACGGCATAAAACGAATTTAGTAAAGGTGTTTTTAGCGCTGCAAATGTAAGGCTTTCGAATAAATAAAGAAACAATTATGGGCTTTTTTGAATTTCTTTTATTTACTTCTTCGATTTGGGATCAAAAAAAGACTTTATTCAAATAGGATTGCTTCCCTTAAACCTATCTATAACGGCGTGCCAAAAGAACTATTTCTAAAATAAGACCAATTGCATAGGGCGCAAAAAAAATAAAAAATTCTTGTCGATTTAAAACCCCATCCAAATAAAACCTCGGGTGAAAAAAAAGAAAATAAGTGATAAACTTTAAGGCTACTGTAATGAGATACAAAACCGCAATATTATCTTTTTTCTTATGAATACCCCACTCCAATAAGAGCAATGCAGCAAGTGCTAATAAAGAATTGATAGCATAACTCTGTTGCAGAAAGTTTTTAGCTCCGAGATTGAATTGGACCTGAATGATATACCCCAGTCCCATAAGAACAAAAAGGGGAATCAGAAAACGGGTTATAGTTTTTATTCGCTGTCCCAAAATTTTTTGCTTTGATTATAAATTAACCATAGAATCATGACCAAACCTAGTCCAGATAATATAAGAGATCCTGTGTGATGAGAAAAGCTATAATAAGAATCAATAAGCGCTCCTATTTTGACCGCTGCATACATTATAATTGCGATTTGAATCGCCAAACTTGAAAAAATAAGCCACTTATTAGGCTGTTTTTTCATGTGTTTCGGTTAGTTTTTTGACTCCTTCTTCTGCCGAATGCATTTTACACTGAGCATTAAATGTAGCTCCAGCCTCAACGATAAGCTTTTGAGTCAATACCTCTCCTTCAACGTTCGCTGTTGACTTTAAGTTTAGAATCCCTGAAACCATAAGTTTACCTTTAAAAATACCTTCAATATCTGCATTGACACAACGGATCTCTCCCAATACTTTAGCTTCTTTTCCTAAAATAACTTTGCCTGTTGTCTCAACTTTTCCTTCAACCTTACCATCTACTCTAATGTCGGTTTTCGCTTTAATTGTACCGTTTAAGGATGTGTTTTGGTCAATTTTACTGTATTGACCACTAGTATCTGTTCCTTTCATCTTGAATATTTTTCCAATTCTTGTTTTTAATAATCGATCGATATCTGGAGGCTAAAGCTACAAAATTCTCTTTGTTTTCTTCAACTAGTGCCAATATTCCCAGATTTGCTTTCTGATTTTGAGTTTCCTCTACATCCCGAATACCATGAATAACAACAAAGGTGTGAGTCTCATTAAATGGATCAATGCTTACTGTCCAGTTTCGCTTTGATGTGTTCAGAATTTGTTTCATGTTTTCAAAAAAAGCTGTGATCCGTTCTTTCTCTTTTGAAGCAAAAGGAAAAATCCATTTATAATTTTTATAGACTAATCCTGTTTCTTCTAAATTGTCATAGGTCTCGATTTCTTCTAGTAGGGACTTTGCATTTATTCCCTCTTCTACAGCAGAATAATTTGAAGCTACCTCTGCTAATGCTATTTTCCATTCTGCTACTCCATTGAGCCTTCCTATTATATGTGCTTTCAATAAGGCTGCCTTGGGTTCTATTCTACTTCCACTGGCTAAAACAAGCAAAGGCTCTATAGAGGCCAAAGATTCAGCAAACTCTTGATTTTGATATAATTTCAATGTTTTTGCATAAAGCACTTCTGGGGTTATTAATTGAGAATTATCAAAGTTTTCTGAATCAGCGACTAGCCTTGCAAAAGGAGTTTCTGGATAGTCCTCTAATAATTCCTTTTTGTACTGTTCAGCCATGGATTCATTTTCCAATTCAGCCATCCGATATAAATGATAAACCGCCTGAACTTTTAACTCTGGTTCGGCATCTTGAAGAATAAGATGTTTTAATCTTTCGCGAGCCAAAGAGAAGTTGTTAAATTTCTCTTTATATATCATTCCTAATTGCAAATAGGCTTTATGATTCAATTTCATGATGCTGTCTCGGGCACCTATCGTTTTGGGTAATGCTCCAACGAAGCTTTCAGGAGTTTCCTGAAGAATTGTGTTTGTTTGATTTGCTTCAGTTGTTAGGGCTGTCACCTCTTGATTAATGCTCTCTATTGCCTGAGCACTTCGCCAATTATCTACATTTGGACGGTTCCCCCACTTAGCTAAATAATTTTGTCTTCCTTGAAGCACAAGTTGGGGATTATAAAAATAAAACGATGTTTCTGATCTGCTTAATATCTGAAACCGCTTTTTTTCAGTTAATGCATCTAATTCTTTTTTGGCTTGATTTTGTTTTTCTTCAATAAATAATTCGAAATAATTTAATTGTTCCGTTTTTGAAAGGGCTAGAAGAGCCAATATACTGTCCGTTTGCTGAACGGTTTCTTCATATTTTATGACATCTGATAAATTCTCTCTTTCTCTTTTAAGTCTTTTGAATCTTGTTGTTGATTCATCAAAAAAGGGGAGCAATTTATCTAAATAAATTCCTGTTTTCAGATACGATCCAATATCGAAATAATATGCTGCTAAATCTTCATAGTTTTGGATTTCAGTATAGGAATCCAAAAAAGAAGACTCAAGAGAACGATCAAAAGAGGCAAGTGCTAAACTGTCTTGTTCTTTTTGCAAATAAACTTTAGCTAAAGCACGTTCAATATGGTGTTCAAAAGCTTGGTTTTCATAATTTTTGAGCAAGTCTTCTAATTGGTCTATTTGGTCTTCAAAAGCAAGGGAAGCTTCTAAAATAGTTTCTTTAATTTTTGCCTGAATCAAAATATTTCTAGGAGTCTTTCGTTTGAGTGCCCCAATTTCTTTATAGATGCCTCTTGCACTATCCCTGAGTTCAAGAGCTTCCAGCAACTGTCCTGTTATAAATAGATAACGCGCCTTGTTTTTGCGTTTGGGTTCTTGCGCAGCTGCCCTTTGAATATAAACTGCAGCAGAATCGATCTCTTTTAATTGTATAAAGGCATCTGCTAAGGTGGCATTTGCAAGCGGATAAAACCTGTTTTCTGGAGATAATGACCGGGCTAAGGGTTCCAAATTTTCAATTGCAAGTTCTATGCTCTTCAAACGAATGTTCGTTTTTTCTCTCCATATTTTCCCTTCGGTATAAACCCTTGGATTTGCCCCGCTCTCTAATAAAAAGTTAAATGCTTCTAATGCGGGAAAGAACCTTCTGTCAAAATAACGCGCTTTACCCAATAGGAGATAAGCTTCGTCTATCTGACGATTGTATTGCTGATCATCAATTTTTATAGAATGTTTTTGGATTGCCTTTACCGCTTTCTCTTCTGCTCTATCAAAGCCAGGTACTATTGTTGTTTCGTCAAAATTTTCGCCACGTAAACTTATTGGTTCTACGGGTAAAAATTCATAAAAATTTTCATCAAATGCTTTATTGAGAATTGACTCTCCTATAGAATAGGCCTCCTTTCCATTAAACAAAACATTGTATTTTGTGGTCAAGGTGTGGTATTCTTTATTGAAGAAACGATTCTTGGTGGTACTACACGAAAACTGAAGCCCTATAAAAATGACCAGAAACCAAATTGAACTTGCGTTTTTAAACATCCTTAAATACTGTAGGTTAATAACTAAAAAACCGCTTTTTTAGTATAATGCGTGGCATTAATTAGAGAAATACTGCTCCAGTTCTTTTAAAGTTTTTGACGTTGTTTCAATGTCTTGAATCATTTTGCCTTTTTCCAATAATACAATTCTATCACAAACCTCGGTCACGTGGGTTAAATCATGACTAGAAATCAAAAATGTAGTCCCGTTTTTTTCAGCTTCCAGCTTGATCAAGCTTTTAAGTCTTATTTGTGTAGTTGGATCAAGGTTTGCAAACGGTTCATCCAAAAGGACAACTTCAGGATTACCTATGAGAGAACCTACAATTCCCACCTTTTTTTGGTTTCCTTTAGAAAAGTCTCTTAAATATTTTTTTTGGCCTAAAATCTCTCCATTAAAAAATGGCTCAAATGTCTGAACCCAACTATTGATTTCAGCTTTAGAAATTCCTCTTAAATTTCCTATAAAATGATAATATTCCTCTGTGGTTAAATATCCTATGAGATAACTCTCGTCTATAAAAGCTGCCGTAATGGTCTTCCAATTCTCGCTTTTTTGAACATCAATGTCGTTTATACTTACACTACCACTACTCGCTTCAATAAGGTCTAATATCAGGTGAAAAAATGTGGTCTTCCCTGCGCCATTATTTCCTACCAGCCCAAAACGCTGGCCTTTTGGAATATCCAATTTTGGAATGTCCAAAACAAGTTGTCCTGCATATTTTTTAGAAAGGTCTTGAACTGAAATCATAATTTTTATTTATTAAAAGCGCTAATGGTTTGATGTTTTTTATTTCTGTAGATTTTTACTATAAGGTTTAATAATCGGTTTTGGAAAAATAATCCAAAGACACCTGTCAATGCAAGCCCAGTAAGTCCCCCATTAAAACCAAAAAAACGGTAAGGCACATAAAAAACAACTAACGGCAAAATCAGTTTGGGAAGAATAAAAAGCATTTGGGTAAAACTAAAATTCTGTGTGTTTTCAAAAGCTTTTGCTTTAATATTCAGTTTAAGAGGGGTCGTATTATATGCGCCTGAAAATAATGTTATCATTCCTCCAAAACCAAAATTAAATAAGGATGCTGCCCAGATTATGAGCATTACATTCAAACCGAAAAACAAATAAGGAAGGGATAAGATTGAGCTCAAAACTACAGAGAACATCATCAAATATAGTTTTGATTTCAGATACTTTTTATAGGGCAAGTTTTGACACATCAAAAAACTAAAATATTCACTATCCCAGGCGGGAACATATTGTCCAAAAGTGAGCATAAAACCTCCAGAAATGAACAATCCTGAAAACACAAGTATGGTAGGCATCTCAGCATATTGCTCCTGAGTAAAGAAAATTACACCGTAAAATAAAAACAAACTCCCCACCAAAACCATCTGCCTTGGGCGGATGTTCCTTAGAATTAAACGAATATCATTTTTGAGGAAAAAACCCATCTCTTCCCAACGATCAAATACGTTTAGATTTTCTCCAAGCATCCTTCCTTTTTCTTTGCCCAATCCCTTGTCCAAATACAATTGTTGTTTCAAATAAATTGATGCATAGCGGATAATGAATACTAGAAAAAGTATGGGAACAAATATCCAATATGATTCTTGGTATAGAGCATCAAATCCTTTCCCAAAAAAGGAGAGTATCGGAAACTCAATGACTTTTTCTAAAGCATAGCAAATACCAAAAATCCCCACAAAAAGAATTGTAAACTTTTTGCTCTTATTGACTAAAAATATCAGAAAGTTAGATCCAATGCACAAAAATAAAATTCCAATAAACCAAACCCAAACAGAGAGGTCTATTCCTTCTTGTAAGCTGTATACAATGCAGAAAGGTAAAAGAATAACTAGAGGGAAAGCGTTAAAAACTGAAAGTAACGAACGCCACAAAACTCCTCTAACAATAGTTTTTTTTTGAATGGGTTGGGTCATCAAAGGTTTAATGTCTGTGACGGGGAGCGTTTGAAAAAAATAACGTACCAAAAGATCGGCGCTAAAATAATATATCATGTATTGATTCAAAAATAAAATAGCATTTGCTGTAGGATCTGTTTTTTTAATAAGAAAGTAAATCCCTATTCCTAAAAATAAAAATACCGCTAAAAAATAAAGCACGAGAAAACCCAATAAAATCTGAATAGCCAATTTCAATTCCCATTGAGGAGCTCTAAAAAAATTTTTTTTTGCAAGTCTATAATAGTCCAGAAGTCTAAAAAAATTCATTTTAAATGTAATTGAATAATTGGGACTGTCAAGTAAAGACTTATTTTCTACCTTTGCAAAAAAAAATGCCTTCATTCCATATTCTTAAAGTCATTGCTATTGAGCGACTCAATTCTGATTCTGTTGTCGTTTCATTAGAGATTCCCAATGCTCTTAAAAGAAATTACTTATTTATTCCAGGACAATACGTAACCCTAGAGACAGAAATTGAAGGTGCCGCGATACGCCGTTCGTATTCTCTGTGTTCTTCCCCTCTTGAAGATACCCTCCGTGTAGGAATAAAAGAGGTGCCAAATGGAACGTTTTCAACTTATATAAATCGAAATTTGAACGTTGGCCAAAAGTTAAATGTAAGTGAGCCTGAAGGACGGTTTGTTTTTGATACCGCCCAACAAAACGGATCCATAATGGCCATTGCTGCAGGAAGTGGAATCACCCCCATTTATTCTATCATAAATGACTTTTTAAATAAAAAAAGGGACGGCTCCTTTGTATTGGTTTATGGAAATAAATCGCCTGAACAGACAATGTTTTACAAGGAATTAATTGAATTAGAGAAAAACCATCCCGATCATTTTAAAATTCATTGGGTCTTTAGTCAATCTTCGCATGAAGGAGCTCTTTTTGGAAGAATTGATGCGTCCGTTCTAAATTTTGCACTCAAACAAAAAAACCAATTACCAGAACATTTTTATCTGTGCGGGCCTGAGCCTCTTATTCTTGCATCAAAAGAGCTATTAATAGAGCAAAATATTTCTAAAGAGAATATCCATTTTGAACTCTTTACCTCCAGTACCGACAAAAAAGAGATCGAGAATCAAGTTGAAAAAGGAAGCTTCACTTTGACTTGCGATGAAGTGACTCATGAATTAGAATTAGTGTCAGGGAAAACCCTTTTAGACATCGCTTTAAGTGCAAAATTAGAAGTTCCTTATTCTTGTCAAGGTGGGGTTTGTAGCAGTTGTATTGCCAAAGTTAAGACCGGAAAGGCAAGTATGATTACAAATCAAATTCTTACCGATTCAGAAGTTGAAGAAGGACTGGTTTTAAGTTGTCAAGCTATCGCCCAGACGGATCAAATTCATTTGGATTTTGATGAAGTATAGGTTAGTTTATAAATACTCCATTTTCATAGAGTTTAAAAACAATCCCAAAACAAACAAGTAACAAAACCAAAACCTCTTTAATAGCGTCCTTTTTTATTGTTTTATATGCTTTACCAATAAAAAAGGCAGTTGGAATAAAGCTAAGTAGCCAAATTCCACCTCCCACATATAGGTTAAAGATTCTAAAAACCACACTTGTTACCAACCAAAAAAGCATAAAATTATCTCCTCCCTCAAAACGAATGAAGTGAGATCCTCTTCTCTTGACCCTTTTTAAATAAAATGCCGAAATAAAAGCCAAAATGACCATTATAATCCAAACCAATTCTGTCCCATTTATTATCCTATTTAAGGGAATACTCTCCAAAAATTTAGCAGGAGGTGCGTATAAAAACTTTCCTGTTAATAAATAGGTGACTATGGCTAATGATTGAAGCGTCATAAATACACCTATCAAGAGAGAAAATATCGCACTTCTTTTATTATTTAATCGGATGATGATTAAGAGTGTTGAAATGAAAAAAATAGAAAAATAACTGTTTATAAAGCTTGTAATCGTAAATAAGCATCCAAGGGAAAAAAGAGCTTTATTGGAATTTCCTTTACTCCAATCTTTTGAAAAAATATTCAGTGCAATCACTAATATGATTCCTAAAAAAAATTTCTGATAATTCAGCCCTGCATCTTGGTAAAACAATAAAAGGCAGACTGGAAAAGACAAAAGGTGTTCTGCCCCAAATTTTGTGTTGATTTTCTTGGTGGCAGATAAGGAAACCATTACAATTATGATTATTAGCCCTGAACTAATTGTAAGTGCTCGCTGAAATAGTCCTGGATAAATCTCAGCAGCATTTCTACTGTACAAATCAAAAAGATTAACGGCTAGGGTCAAAAAAAAAGAGACGATATAAGAGAAAATCGAAAGCCTTTTAAATATCTTTGTAATCATGAATTTATAAATCATACTAAGATATCAATTTTATGAAAGCTTTTTTTGAAGGAATCGCCTGGTTATTTGAAGAAATTTTATTCCTCCCTTATAATATATTACGAGAGTTAGAGCAAACTTCTTGGCTATTGGCAAATAGTGTTAACTGGATTTTTCTAATTATTGGCTTTTCAGCCTTGATTTATTGGGTTCTCCAACTCAACTTGTTTGATAAAAATGGAGAAGAAGACAAAGATCCTTCTGCCCATTCTTTTTTATAAATCGAATCCAATATCTTTTCGATAGTACATTCCCTCAAAGCTGATTTTTTCTAAGGTAAGATAAGACCTTTCCACCGCAGCTTTAAAATCTTCTCCAAAAGAAGTAGCGGCCAGAACACGCCCTCCATTTGTGACGATTTCTGATCCAGAATCTAATGTCCCAGCATGAAAAATCATTTCATTTTCATTTAAACCTAAAATAGTTTTCCCATTCTGATAAGCTTCTGGATAACCTCCTGAAACAGCCATCACAGTAGCTGCAGTTTGTGGCTCAACGTCTAATATAAATTCCCCTAATCGTTCTTCATGTACTGCAATGAATAGAGACAATAGATCCGATTTCAATCTTGGAATCACAACTTCTGTTTCTGGATCCCCTAATCTCACATTATACTCAATGACCTTAGCATCATCACCAACTTTGATTAAACCAATAAAAATAAAACCCTTGTAAGGCATCCCGTCTTTTTGAAGCCCTTCTACGGTTGGTTTTACAATTTCCTTATCTATTTTTTCTTTAAATGCTGCTGTAACAAAAGGAACTGGTGATATTGCTCCCATTCCACCAGTATTCAATCCAGTATCACCTTCTCCTATGCGTTTATAATCTTTCGCCATAGGTAATGTAAGGTAAGATTTGCCATCAGTAAGGACAAAGCATGATAACTCTATTCCAGATAAAAATTCCTCAATGACAACCTTGCTAGATGCATTTCCGAATTTTTTTTCCAAAAGCATTCTTCGCAATTCTGCTTTTGCTTCTTCCAAATCTTCCAAGATCAAAACTCCCTTTCCAGCAGCTAAACCATCTGCTTTTAAAACATATGGCGGTTTACTCAACTCCAAATAACGTTCTCCATCAGAAACAGTCCCTGCGGTAAATTCTGCATAGGCAGCTGTTGGAATCTGGTGTCTTATCATAAACTCTTTGGCAAAAGCTTTACTGCCTTCCAAAGTAGCTGCAGCTTTTTCTGGGCCTATGATCCCAACTGAGGCCAATTCTGGATCTTCCAGAAAAAAGTCGTGAATACCATTGACCAAGGGTTCTTCTGGACCAACAACAACCAATTTAATCTCATGTTCAATTACTGCCTTTTTAATTCCTTCAAAATCATTTACTTTAATAGAAAGGTTTGTAGCACATGATGCTGTTCCTGCGTTCCCTGGAGCGGCATAAAGTCTTCCACATTTAGAACTTTGTTTTAATTTCCAACACAGTGTATGCTCTCTCCCTCCTGCTCCGATAACCAGTACATTCATTTCGATTTATTTTTGCAAAGGTAATGACTAATGTCCATTCTCTTTATCCGTTTATTACTCTTTTAAAAACTGGCGAATCTCCTTTTCAAACCTTTCCTTTATAGCAACCGGAATTGTTGTTGGATTTGGAATATGATTTGACTCCTTAACCAACGCTTCAGTATTTAATATCCTAAAAAAAGATTCCAACCCTTCCAGTCTGCTTTTTTGGTTAGGATGTTCGAGTCCATCTGAAAGAAAAAGTACCGGTGTGCCAAATGCTACCGCTGGAAGTGCAGAATGAATTCTTGAGGTGATCACCATTTTGGCTGACCCAATTCTCATTAATTGCTCTTCGGCAGCTTGAATTCGTTCCGTTTCAGAGTATCTCTGCGGATCGAGTAATTGGGAATGGTATTGAATCTCTTCATCTAACTGTATTAAAAAATCATTCAAGCGTTTTGTCGCTTGCTTATATCTTTGATTTTTAAACGGTTGCTTAATTTGTCGTACCCCATTTAGAAACTGACGTTTCAAAAGATTTGAATCTTGATTTTTTCCCTGAGGGAGAAGTCTTTCCAATGGACTAATGACTAAAATTCCTGTCCGTTCTATGTCCTTTTTTAAAAATGCTTCTCGTTTAAGACTCAGCGTCAAACAGCCTGAAAAATAGGTTTTAATTCCGTGCTTTTCAAGTGTTCTTTGTGTATAAAAATCCCGACACCCAATGGGTTGGTATTGTTTTATATAAGCTATCCCCTCAGGAGTCAACATGCCTTTTTCGGCAGTTGGGTTCAAATGAAAAGAAATAAAGAGGGGCTCAATGTTCTTAGAAGGAGGCCAATGTGTAGGAGCTTCCATAAACCATCCGTTCATTATCAGCTTTACTTTTTCACCATTGTAGCGATGAAGTTGATCCCTGTCTAAATAGAAAGGCTGACCGTCTTTTATCCAATGAGATGCAGCAATGCTTTGAATAAAATCTCCCAAATTATTCGATCTTGGATAAGCTAAAACAGCTGTTTTTTTAAACATTGATTCCTTGATTGATAAACGTTTTGAAAGCGTTTTTTCTTTTCTCTACACTATACTTATTTTTGATTCTTTTACGGGCCTTTTCACCTACTTTTGAATTTAAATCAAAACCTTCTAAAAAAGAAGCTATAGTGTGAAGCCCATTAAATCCTTCAAAAACGAAGCCTGTTGATCCGATTGCGTCTGGAATTCCAAAGACATTAGACCCAATTGGAATACATTCACATAGCATTGCTTCACATAACACATTGGGTAATCCTTCAATTTTAGACCCTTGAAAGTAAAATTGATGTTGACTATAAAGGGTTACTAAAGCTGAAGCGTCTATCGTTCCAATTAAGTTCACATTTTCGGGGTATTCATCAGACTGTGCTACACTTTTTATTCCTGCAATCGTAAAATGATAATCAGGTAATTCCCTGGCCAAACTTAAAAATAAAGGGATTCCTTTTCTATCAAAGGTTCTTTGATCAGAAATATTAGCAACCGTGAGAATGGTTTTAGGTTTTTTGACCGACTTTTTTTTCCAAAAACTTGGATTATAAGCTGTTGGGATTTCTAGAATAGTCGTTTCTAAATTTGGTATAAACATTTGTATCCCAGAAATTGTCCCGTCCTGAGTTCTGGCCTGAGGACACCCTTTTGCCAAACTTTTATGAACTACCCATATTTGATCTGCTTGTTGATAATTCCATCTGGCTAAGGCTTGCCTTATATTTTTCTTCAAAAAAATACCATATGCCAACGATCTTGATGAAACAGCATCATATCCGCCTACAATTATACAAAAAGGTTTTCTAAATATTTTTGCCCAAAACAAAGGGGCTGTCGTATGGTAGTCATTAAACCAACTGAATACTACTTGAGATTGATAGACCAGAAAAAATCCAATAAAAAATTCTCTAATTCTGTTCCAAAAAAATCCAAGAATTCCCTTATAAGGTCTTGATTGTAGGGTCAAAACGCGATAACCCATTTCTTCTAATAAAGCGATATCTTTTAAAACAAAAGTGTTTTTTAAACTGTATACCAAGGTTATTTTCTCAGCATTCATTTGAAATCATTTTTGGGCTCTAGAAAGGAACTTAAGGCATTCGCAATTTTGCGATTGTCTGAAACCCTTGGAACTTTATTTTGGCCTCCCAATTTTCCAATACTTTTCATGTAATTTTTAAAACCGTCTTTGAATACCTTCCGTATTACAAGAGGGCGGAGTACCTTCCCTGTAATTAGGTCATTGTAATAAATGTTTTTTTGTTGCATCGCCTTGTCAGTCCTCAAAGAAAATGCTTCCATATCTTTTGGGACCTGATCAAATTCAATAAACCATTCATGATAAGGGAGTCCTGTTTCGGGTTTTACTTGAGGCGCAACTGTAAATTCTCTGATGATCACATCTGCTTCATCTGCAGCTACTGCTTCTTGGAGCGCTTGCTCTACTTCACTCACAATCACATGTTCGCCAAAAGCCGAAATAAAATGTTTAATTCTACCGCTTACAATGACCTTATACGGAGCTAAGCTGGTGAATTGAATCGTGTCACCTATATTGTAACGCCATAATCCAGCAGTTGTAGAAATAATCATTACATAATTTATTCCCAGCTCAACCTCCTCAAGCGAATACAATTTAGGTTCTTTCTCAAAAAAAGTATCTGCTGAGACAAATTCATAAAATATACCGTGGTTCAGCAATAACAATAAGCCTCGGTCGTCTTGTGCATCCTGATATGCAAAAAACCCTTCGGAGGCGGGATAAAACTCTATGCTATCTGGAACTCTCCCAATGAGTTTTTTAAACACACCCCTGTAAGGCTCAAAATTAACTCCACCGTACACAAATAGAGAAAAGTTAGGGAAAAGTTCACCGACTGATTTTCCTGATTTATGAATTAGGCGTTCGAAATACATTTGAACCCAAGAGGGAATTCCGCCAATAATGGTCATGTTCTCCTCCATTGTTTCATTTACAACTGCATCTACTTTCGTTTCCCAGTCTTCAATGCAATTGGTTTCCCAACTTGGTAATCTGTTTTTTTGAAGATAAGAAGGAACATAGTGCGCTACAATTCCAGACAAGCGTCCTAATGCTACTCCGTTTTTATCTTCCAAAACAGGGCTGCCCTGTAAAAAAATATGCCTGCCTTTTAAAGCAGATGTCTTTCCTGTTTGATGCATATAATTTAATAACGCTTCTCTTGCTGCACGAATATGTTGTGGCATAGAGTCGGCAGTAATGGGGATATATTTTGCTCCAGAGGTTGTCCCACTCGATTTAGCGTAATAAAGGGGTCTGCCTGGCCATAAAACATCTGGCTTCCCATCGATTACAGATTCTATATACGGCCGAAGATCCTCATAATCACGAATTGGGACTTGAGCTCTAAACATTTCTATAGAATTGATTTTTTCGAAATGATGTTCTTTACCAAACTGAGTAACTCTCCCCTTTTGAATTAACTCCTTAAAGACTTTTTGTTGGGCTTTAAATGGAGCTCGAATCCACTTTTTGTTTTTTTTATGTATGATAGCCGCGAAGACTTTTGCCCCTAATTCTTTGATCATTCCCCCGAAAAATTAAAAAAATTCATGGGATTCATTGGATAACCTTCAATCCATAATTCAAAGTGTAAATGAAATCCTGTAGTGTACTCTCCGGTGTTTCCAGCTAGTGCAATTACTTCTCCTCCTTGCACTATATCTCCTTGACTTTTGCTCAATGCTGCATTGTGCTTGTACACAGATAAAATCCCCTTATTGTGATCTAGAATAATCACATATCCGGTTTCTGCTGTCCATTCAGCGAAAATAACACGTCCGTCTGAAATAGCTTTTATAGGAGTATTTTCTTCCAAAACAATATCAACGGCATAGTGCTCTTCTTGGGGTAAATATTCTTGGGAAATTGGTCCAAATGCAGGCGGTAAAAGAAGCGTTTCTATTGGAATTTCTCCATTTGTTGAGTCTGGATTGTATTTGTCTTGTTGTGATACAAAAGCACGAAGCAATGAGTCTTCAGGGATAGAAGAAAAAAATGTGGGGGGTTCTGGATCTTCTGTTGATAATCCATCTGAAGAAAATTCTGGGTCTTGAAAACGCACCTCTTCATTTAAAACAGCTTTAACAGCATTTAAATATTGAATGTTTTGGTTGTATAAAGTGATCAAAGAATCTGTGATAAAAAGATTTTGAACCGCTTTTTTCCTTAACTCAGAAGAGTCATAACCAGGAATAAATTCTTTAAGTGGAGAGTAGGCTATAGATATAAAAAACATTGCCGCTAAAAAAATCAGGGAAAAAGTCGATAAAAGAAGTAATGATAACTTAGAAACCCGAAACTGCATTCGTTCTTCAAACGTTTCTTCATTAATAATGACCATACGGTATGGGCTTATTAATCGTTTGTATAATTTCTTTTTTTTATTCTCTTTTTTATCCATAATCAAAACAAAGATACGGAATCCTTTATCTGGTCAATATTTGTCTTTAAAATTTCATGTATATGAAACTAAATATTTCTGTACATTTGTTTCAAATAACAATTCAATGATGTTGTCTTTAACATTTTTAGGTATGATCGGTGGTCCACAAATTATATTAATTATCGCAGTGGTGCTTCTGCTTTTCGGAGGACGTAAAATTCCTGAGCTCATGAAGGGTTTAGGTAGCGGAATAAAAGAATTTAAGAATGCCACCAAAGAAGAGGAAGAAAAGCCTAAAGTAGAGGAAAAAAATAAGGATTAATTCTCCTTATGCTTTAGCGTAGAAAGTATTGTGTTTAATTCAAACATGTACTCTCTTTTGTTTGCTGAAGGGGCAAAAGCAAATCCTTCTACTACAATCCATCTTTTTCTGATTGTGTCTTGAACTGCATAGTTTACAAATGGTCCTGCCATAAAATCATTTGCAACTTCCCAAGTCCCTTTCGTTAAAAACGCTTTTTTCTGGTCTAGTTCCGTTTTATAAAAATAGGGCAAAAATGCTCTTTCAGTAATGAAATAACTTCCTTTCAAACGTCCAGGAACAAATAGTTTTCCAATAGAATCCCGAATGTCTAAAATCCGTTCTGAATACTTTCCTTCTAATGCGCTCTGCCCTAGAGTGTAGGCTATAATGTTTAAATGTCCTTTCTGAACGGGTTTTTGTATCCATACAAAGTTTGTAGTATCCTTAACTGTTTCATATGCGGATGGATAGTCCATTTCAACTCCAAAACGATTCAGTAATGTTTTTTCTGTCGTTAAGGATTTACTAATTCTTCTCAGTTTTTCTTTCCGCTCATTTTCATTAAATGATCGAATTAATAATGATGCATTTTCCTCAAAGTAAAACTGCTGAATTTCAGTATCCTCGCCAGTAATTTGAGCTAAAATTTGTGGCCGTGCAAATTGATTCTGAGCCAATTGAAATCGAGCTGTTGAATCTTTCTGAAACCAAACCACATTTCTTCCTTGGCGAGCAAAACCAGTAAAGGTTTTGGGATTTAAATAATTCACTGAAAATTGCGGTTCGTCTATAGGAAGTCCTTCATAAATTTGCTGTAACGTTTCCCGTACCGAATTCCCCAAATTTGAATTCCAGTCTTTCTCTGGCATCACGACATTGACGTGATTTAATTTACCACTAGATTCAGGCACATAAGCGTCTTTTTGGTTTGCCTCATTTTGACAATTCCAAAACAAAAAAACGAATGCTATAAGAGTAAACATCTTATTCATAATAGATCTTTTTTTGTACTAATGGTTCCATTTAAACATTCAGTGCCGCAATTCCGGGAAGAGTTTTCCCCTCTAAGCTTTCAAGCATTGCGCCTCCTCCAGTACTAATGTAGCTCATTTTAGAGGCCAATCCAAATTGCTTTACTGCTGCTACGGAATCCCCTCCTCCAACAAGAGAAAAAGCACCTAACTTGGTCGCTGCACCGATAGAATCTCCTATTGCAATAGTCCCTTTTGAAAAGTTAGGGAATTCAAATACCCCCAAAGGACCATTCCAAAGTATCGTTCTGCATTTTAAAATCAATTCATTAAACTGCTCTCTACTTTTTGGACCTGCATCAAGTCCTTCCCATCCCTCGGGAATAGCATTACTATCAAAAATTTGTTGTGCTGCATCATTGCTAAAATCATTTCCTGCTACAACATCAACTGGTAAATGAATCGTAACTCCTTTCTGTTTTGCTTTCTCTAATAATTCCAATGCATAGTCACAATAATCTGGTTCACAAATAGAATTTCCCACTGTTCCACCAAGTGCTTTTGTAAAAGTATAGACCATCCCTCCTCCAATGATCAAATGGTCTACTTTATCTAAAAGAGTTTCAATGATTGTAATTTTTGAAGATACTTTAGCGCCTCCAAGAATTGCAACAATTGGGGATTCTCCATCTTTCATAACCTTATCAATCGCTTCGACTTCCTTGGCTAAAAGTGCTCCAAAACATTTGTTTTCGTTAAAATATTGTGCCATAATCGTAGTCGACGCGTGCGCACGATGTGCTGTTCCAAAAGCATCATTGACATAAATAGTGCCTAATTGTGCTAGTTGTTTGGAGAAAGAGACATCACCAGCAGTTTCTTCTTCATGGTATCTCAAGTTTTCCATAAGCAGCACTTGTCCTGGTTGTAATGCGTTTGCCTTGGCTTCTGCTTCAGCTCCTACTACTGTTTCGCTGAATTCTACTGGGACTCCCAAAATCTGAGAAACATCTGAAACAATGTTTTTTAAAGACAAGCGGGGGTCGTTTCCTTTCGGACGACCAAGATGAGATAGAAGTACACAGCTACCGCCTTGGGATAGGATATAGTCTATTGTTGGTTTTGCCGCTTCAATTCGGGTTTTGTCTGTTACTTCAAGATTATCATTCAAGGGAACATTAAAATCCACACGAATAATTGCTCTTTGATTTTGAAAATTTATATGTTGTAAAAGGCGCATTGGTTAAAATTTTTTACAAAAATACAATATTGCCAATGCTTGCTACTAGAATTTTGAAAGAACTTAAATACGTTTTTAAAAAACAAAAGAGTAAGTGTATCTTTACTCATGGTTTGGAAACACGTTGTCGGGCAAGAACACACGAAAAAACATCTGGAATACCTAATTTCATCGAGTCAAGTTCCTCATGCACAGCTCTTTATATCTCCTTCTGGATTTGGAGGCCTACCACTTGCTATTGAATTTTGTTTAGGATTATTAGAAACTGATATCAATCCTGATCAACAAATTAAGCTCGGTAAATCCGCTCAACATCCTGACCTACATTTTGTTTATCCAGTCGTAAAAAGAGGATCTGAAAAGATTACAACCTCTCAAGATTATGCTCGTGAGTGGACCGCATTTTTGGATCAGCAACCCTACGGAAATTATACAGATTGGTTTGACCTTATTGACGTTGGAAACAAACAAGGTATGATCGGAGTTTCAGAGATTGAAAAATTACATCATACACTTTACTTGAAAACATTTAGTGGAGGAAACAAAATTTGTGTTCTTTGGGGTTTAGAGAAAATGAATGCATCAGCTTCAAATGCCTTTCTGAAGTTGCTAGAAGAGCCTCCTCAAAACACCTATTTTATATTACTTGCGGAATCTATAGAAAACGTGCTCCCCACTGTATTGTCTAGATGTCAGGAAATTAGTTTAGGACCCATTGAGGAAGCGGCTTTAGCAAAGGAAATTTCAGATACCAATCCCAGCAAAAGACAATTACTCATTCAAGCGAATGGAAGCTTAAGAAAGCTTTATAAACTTATGGGAAATGAGGAAGAGAAAGAGTATGAGACACTTCTTTTAGAAGGATTACGCTATGCTTTTAAAGCAAAAGGAAATAAGGCTGTTGTTGTAGATCTAATGAAATGGTCCGGCGATATTGCGGTTTTGGGTAGAGAGAAGCAAAAATCTTTTTTAAGTTTTGGTATTCAACTCTTTAGAGATGCATTTTTAACCAATTACAATACATCAAACTTGGTTCATTATCAATCTGGAAGTGGGTTTAAAATTGAAAAACTCGCTCCATATGTTCATAGTTCAAATGTAATACCACTAATTAATCTATTTGAAGAACATTATTATTTTATTCAGCGAAATGCCAATGCAAAAATGCTTTTTGCGGAAATGGCACTTCAACTTACAAGGTTAATAAATCAGCCCAATAGCTAGCTCATTTTTTTGAAAACGAAAATATTTGAAGAATAATTATTGCTAAAAAGCGCTACTGTATTCGAGAATATTCCAATAAGAATACCTCTTATAAATGGCATTTTACTACCCCTGTACTTTTCAGATAAATAAGAGATATATAAGGCGTCGAACCAAAGAGGTGATTGTTTTACCAAGGAGAAATTATACGCCTTTAATTTATTTATAAGTCCTTCTGGGGTAAAATGCCACAAATGTCTTGGTACATCAAGAGCTGCCCAATTTTCTGCATAATATTGTGCGTCATAACTGCTGTAACTTGGGACGGCAATTATTACATACCCATTGTATGTAAGCAACTCGGAAAGCTTTTTAAAAAAAGCTTCCTGATCAGCAATGTGCTCTAATGCATGCCAAAGAGTTACAATGGAAAACTTCGTGTGTTCTTCAATTTCATCCATCTTAGAAAAACAGCTTAAGCCTTTTGATTCGCAGAATTGTTTTGCCTTGAGATTAGGTTCGACAACGGCAACTTTAAATCCCTTCTTTTTTATATGTGCAGCAAAACTTCCTATTCCTCCTCCAATGTCAAGCAAACTATTCCCTTTACAATTAGATTTAATAAGGCGTGTTTTGTATTGAAGCATAAACGACTTTACAAAAGAGTATATAAACGCGATTGGATTGGTTCGTTTGGTTACATGTGATGCGTAATTCTCAGGAGGATAATACTGGTCTAAATTAATATTGGGGTTTACCTTCGTCTGAGCGTAGGCCTTTTCGGAATCCCACAAAATTTCAAATGATTCTCCAGAAACAAGATGATCTTTAACGGTAATTTTTTTTTGAATTGTCTTCATAGATGTTTCACGTGAAACATTTTGATTAACGTCCCATAGAGACCAAGAGAACACTGATGTCGCTTGGGTTTATGCCGCTAATTCTTGATGCTTGACCCAAAGTGCTTGGCTTTAGTTTGCTTAGTTTTTCCTTTGCTTCGTGGGATAATGAAGCAAGCCTATCGTAATCAAAAGCTGAGGGGATTTTGATGTTTTCTAAACGATTCAATTTATCCGCATTTCGCTTTTCCTTTTCAATATAGCCTGCATATTTGATTTGAATTTCAGCTTGCTCAAAAATCGTGTCGTCTATTTTATTCTCGGAAAGAAACTTTGTCACAGATTCAAATTGATGCAAATCCTGTCGTTTGATATTTGGTCTGCTCAATAATTTTGAAAATTTATCTGTCTGAGTGACTGTAACATCATCTTTCGTTTTAAGGAGTTGATTTGCGATTTCCAAATCATAACTGGTTTTCATTAAGTGTGAAACTGTTAACGCTCCTAAATGCTGTTTACGCTCAACTTGTTTAAGCCGCTTATCTGATACCAATCCAAGAGCATGGGCTTTAGGCGTAAGCCTTTGGTCAGCGTTATCCTGACGTAATAAGGTGCGATATTCTGCTCTAGAGGTAAACATTCTATAAGGTTCTTCTGTGCCCTTTAAAATCAAGTCATCTATCAGAACACCAATATAGGCTTCGTCTCTACCAAGGACAAAAGGGGTTTCATCTTTACATTTAAGATGAGCGTTGATTCCTGCCATTATGCCCTGAGCTGCAGCCTCTTCATAGCCCGTTGTTCCGTTTATTTGGCCTGCAAAGAAAAGATTTTGGACTCCCTTTGTTTCTAAACTGTGAAACAATTGTGTGGGCTGGAAGTAATCATATTCTATAGCATAGCCTGGTCTAAAGAATTTAACATTTTCAAAACCACGCACTTGTTTTAAGGCTTTGAATTGTATGTCGTCAGGCAACGAAGTAGAAAAGCCATTAACATATACTTCAACGGTATTCCAGCCTTCAGGTTCTACAAAAATTTGATGCTGAGATTTATCACTAAAACGATTGATCTTATCTTCAATAGACGGACAATATCTAGGGCCAGTACTTTTTATAGAACCATTAAACATTGGTGACCTATCGAAACCTGTGCGCAAAAGATCATGTACATCTTGATTGGTATGAGTGATGTGACAACTCACTTGTTTTGTTAATGGAACTGTACGATCAGAAAAAGAGAACTTAGAGGGGTTTAGATCTCCAGGCTGTTCTACCATTTTTGAATAATCTAAAGACCTTCCATCTACTCGTGGAGGTGTTCCCGTTTTCATTCTACCAGCGGTGAAACCTAATGATTCTAGGGCTGCGGTTAATCCTAGAGAGGATTTTTCGCCGGCACGTCCACCGCCAAAATTCTTCTCTCCTATATGGATTAAACCGTTTAAGAAGGTTCCATTTGTTAGAATTACAGTGGTGCTATATATTTTGAGCCCAAGAGAAGTAACAACACCGATAACTTGTTCGCTTTCTACAATTAAATCCACCACAGTATCTTGATAAAAATCAAGATTTGGTGTCTTTTCAAGTAAGGATCTCCATTCGAGAGTAAAAAGGCTTCTATCAGATTGGACCCTAGGACTCCACATTGCTGGTCCTTTGGACTGATTTAACATCTTAAATTGTATCGCACTTCGATCTGAAACAATGCCAGAATATCCTCCGAGAGCATCTACCTCTCTGACAATCTGTCCTTTAGCAATTCCTCCCATCGCGGGATTACAAGACATTTGCGCAACATTCTGCAAATTCATCGTGATCAGAAGGGTGCGAGACCCAAGGTTCGCAGCTGCTGCTGCAGCTTCACATCCTGCATGACCAGCACCAACTACTATTACATCAAACTTAGAATCAAACATGCGGTTTTTGTTTCACGTGGAACATTTGAATAAATTCATCTTCGAGACGTCGCATCTCAGTTTTTTTATCAATTGTGTCGTCTTGATAACCAATACAATGTAAAACACCGTGAACAATGACTCTAAGAGTCTCATTTTCAATAGTTTGTGACTCTGTTTGTGCTGAGTGTGCTACAGCCCACATGGAAATAAAAAATTCTGCTTTAAGCGATTCTCGAGAACTGTAATCAAAGCTAATAATATCAGTGTGGGTATCGTGATTTAAATAAGATTGATTAAGACTAAGCATTTTGTCTTTAGAAACAAAGTTATATGATAAGGTGTCAATAGAAAAACCAAAGCGCGTTATATATTCTTTGAGAACAGAAGTGATTTTATCTTCATTTAAAAAATCCGGTATGTCGTTATAATATATGATGACTATAGTTTTTTGCAAATATAAAGTATTTGTAAAGCTCTTGAGTGGGAAATGAGGATAAGCTACTATCTTTGCAGAAAAAAAATGGAAACACGCGTTCGTTTTGCGCCTAGTCCAACCGGACCTCTTCATATTGGTGGGCTAAGAACAGCCTTATTCAACTATCTGTTTGCAAAGAAAAATAAGGGGGCTTTTATTCTTCGTGTTGAAGATACGGATCAAAACCGATACGTTGAAGGGAGTGAAGAATATATCCAAAAGTCATTAGAGTGGGTAGGCATGATTCCCGATGAAGGGCCTTCAAATGGCGGAAATTATGGGCCATATAGACAAAGTGATAGAAAGGATATTTATAAAGAATATATCGACTTACTGATTCAAAAAGGCGGAGCTTATTATGCATTTGATGATGCAGATACTTTGACCAAAGAAAGAGCAAAAGCTGAAAGCAACGGAAAAACCTTTTTATATGGAGCTCAGAATCGATTAAATTTTGATAATAGTCTTCAATCAAACAAAGAAGAAATTGCTGAAAAGATGAATAGGGACTATGTGGTTCGCCTCAAGGTCGATCCAGGAAAAACAATCTCTGTATATGACGAAATTCGTGGAGCAATTCATTTAGACTCAGGATTACTGGATGATAAAATTTTAATGAAAAGTGATGGCATGCCTACATATCATTTTGCAAATGTTGTTGACGATCATTTGATGAAAATAAGTTGTGTAATTCGCGGAGAGGAATGGCTCCCTTCATTACCAATACATCAGCTTCTATACGATGCTTTCGGCTGGACCGCTCCCCAATTCATGCATTTGCCTCTGATTTTAAAACCTTCTGGGAAGGGGAAACTTTCAAAAAGAGATGGAGATAAAGAGGGCTTTCCTGTCTTTCCTATGAAATGGGAAGAGAACGGTTCTGGTTTTAAAGAAAACGGTTTTATTGCAGAAGGGTTTATCAATTATCTGGCTTTATTAGGGTGGAATAGCGGGACTGAACAAGAAATTTTTAGTCTAGAGGAACTTGAAACATTATTCAATATCAAAGGGGTACAGAAAGGAGGTGCACGTTTTGATTATGAAAAAGCTAAATGGGTAAATCACCAACATATTCAGCAAATGAGTGCTGCTAAACTTTACGAACAAGAAAGTATTCGTGAGAAGTTAGAAGGAATAGATCCAGAGAAACATATAGAAATCATTGACTTGCTTAAGGAACGACTATTTACATTAGAAGACTTTGAGGAAGAAGTTTCATGGGTAAAAGAAACCTCCCCTTATGATGAAAAAGCATCCTCTAAATTACAATCTAAAGACCCTCAAAAAATTCTAAAAGAGGTTTCAAAAATTATTCAAGAAACGGAACAACTAAATGATTTGAAAGAAATACTAATGGGTTGGGCAAAAGCAAATGAGGTACCGATGGGAGTCATGATGCAATCTTTACGCATTGCCTTAGTGGGCAAGCTTTCCGGTCCAGACTTATTTCAAATTTGCCTTGTATTAGGGAAAGATGTAACTTTAAATCGAATAGAACGTGCCATTTCTCATTTTAACCTAAAAAACTAATCATTATGCTCACTTACATTATCATTGGACTAGCAATACTCCTATTAATCTCAGGTCTTTTTGTTGTAAAACAACAAACTGCAGCAGTTGTTGAACGTTTCGGAAAATTTATTGTAATTAGGCAGTCTGGACTGCATCTTAAAATTCCATTGGTTGACAAGATAGCGGGTCGTATTAGCCTGAGAATTTTGCAACTAGATGTGATTGTAGAAACGAAAACAAAAGATGATGTTTTTGTAAAACTTAAGGTTTCTGTTCAATATAAAGTTGTACAAGAAAAAGTTTACGATGCCTTCTATAAGCTAGATTTTCCTCAAGATCAAATTACTTCCTATGTTTTTGATGTTGTCAGAGCGGTAGTCCCCAAAATGAAATTGGACGATGTCTTTGAAAAGAAAGACGATATCGCAATTGCTGTAAAAACCGAGCTTAATGATGCAATGACAAATTACGGATACGATATCATCAAAGCCCTTGTTACTGATATTGATCCGGATGCTGAGGTAAAAGCTGCAATGAATAGAATCAACGCTGCAGAGCGAAAGAAAGTAGCTGCCCAATACGATGGTGATGCAGAACGAATTTTAATCGTAGAAAAAGCAAAGGCTGAGGCAGAAAGCAAGCGTCTTCAGGGACAGGGTATCGCAGATCAACGACGAGAAATAGCTCGGGGTCTCGAAGAGTCGGTAGATGTCCTAAATGGAGTTGGTATTAACTCTCAAGAGGCTTCTGCGCTTATCGTTGTTACTCAACATTACGATACGCTTCAATCTATAGGCGAAAGCACAAACAGTAATTTGATCTTACTTCCAAATTCTCCACAAGCAGGTAGTGATATGCTAAACAATATGGTGGCATCATTTACTGCAAGTAATCAAATTGGTGAAGCGATGAAGGCTCAAACACTAAAAAACGATACCAAACAAAAAGACTAATTTTTTTTAGACCAATTGTCTCTTAGACCTACGGTTTTATTAAAAACGACTTTCTCTAACGTACTGTCAGGATCTACAGCAAAATAACCCAACCGCTGAAACTGAAATCGATCCCCTGGATTCGCCTTTTCTAATCCTGGTTCTGCGTAAGCCTGTTGTTTAGTCAATGAATTTGGGTTTAAAAAAGTTTTAAAGTCTATTTCTTTGTCTTGATCAGGTGATTCAGACTGAAACAAACGGTCGTATAAACGAACTTCTATAGGAAGTGCATGTTCTATACTAACCCAGTGTAAGGTGCCTTTAACTTTACGCTGGCTAGCTTCTGAGCCACTTCCACTTTTACTATCAGGATCATAAGAGCAAATTATTTCAGTGATGTTTCCTGCTTCGTCTTTGATCACAGATTCCCCTTTAATAATGTAAGCGTTTTTTAAACGCACTTCTTTGCCCAGAGTTAACCTAAAAAATTTACGGTTTGCAACCTCTAAAAAATCTTCTCGTTCTATATATAAAAACTTGGAAAATGGAATTGTTCTACTTCCAGCTTCAGGTTGTTCTGGATTAATCTCACCCTCTAGGGTTTCTGTTTGCCCATCAGGATAGTTTTCAATCGTCAGTTTAACAGGGTCTAAAACGGCCATTACACGTGGCGCTGTTTTATTCAAGTCTTCTCGTATAGCATGCTCTAGTAAAGACATATCAATCACATTATCTCTTTTTGCGACACCAGCAGCATCAACAAAATTTCTAAGCGAAAGGGGAGTGTATCCTCTTCTTCTCAAACCTGCTATTGTAGGCATTCTAGGATCATCCCAACCTGAAACATGACCTCCTTCTATTAGCTCTGCTAATTTACGCTTGCTTGTAACGGTAAATGAAAGGTTCATCCTGGCGAATTCTCTTTGTTTTGGACGAAGGGTTGAAAGTGGTGATAAAGCCTCTAAAAACCACTCATATAAATCTCTGTGAGGCTTAAACTCAAGCGAACAAAGGGAATGTGAAATTTGTTCGATATAATCTGACTGACCATGAGTCCAATCGTAAAGAGGGTAGATACACCATTGATCTCCTGTACGATGATGTGTTTTATACAAAATACGATACATAACGGGGTCGCGGAGAAGCATGTTGGGTGATGCCATATCGATTTTAGCTCTCAACACATGAGTACCTTCAGCATGCAATCCAGCTTTCATCTCTTCAAAAAGCCGTCTGTTTTCTGATATGGATCTTGTTCTAAAGGGACTTTCCGTACCTTCTTTCGTTGGTGTTCCTTTTTGAGAGGCAATTTCTTCTGAAGATTGTGAATCTATGTATGCATACCCTTTATCAATAAGATCTAAAGCCCATGAATAGAGTTGATCAAAATAATCAGAAGCGTAACATTCTTTCTCCCAATCATAGCCTAGCCATTTTATGTTTTCCTTGATCGCATCTACATATTGTTGTTCTTCTTTTGCTGGGTTTGTATCGTCAAAACGAAGATTTACAGGCGCATTATAGCGCTCTCCCAAATTGAAATTTAAGCAAATTGCTTTTACGTGTCCTATGTGAAGATAGCCATTTGGTTCTGGAGGAAAACGGAAGCGTAGCTGATTTGCAGAATAACCATTTTTTAAATCTTCCTCTATAATGTGTTCAATAAAATGTAAGGACCGCTCCATCGTTTTTGTTTGTGACAAATATAATGAATGCAATCATGCAAATAAAAGCGGAAACACTCTTTATATTTGCATTCGAAATGGGAAAAATTTATTTAAAAAACATCCGGGTATATGCCAATCATGGCTGTATGGTTGAAGAAGGAAAAATTGGAAGTGACTATGTAGTAAATCTCATGGT
This sequence comes from Flavobacteriaceae bacterium, assembly GCA_017851655.1. Lineage (GTDB taxonomy): Bacteria > Bacteroidota > Bacteroidia > Flavobacteriales > Flavobacteriaceae > MS024-2A. The sequence continues at coordinate 17,140 of JAFMMH010000008.1, read as the reverse complement.
AAAAACCGATCTTTCTCTTTCTTCAAAAACAGATCGTTTGGAAGATACTGTGGATTATGTAGCGCTGAATTCCATTGTAAAAGATGAGATGGCAATACGATCAAAACTATTGGAACAGGTCGCAACACGAATTCTTTTAAGAATTTTAAAAGAACACACAACGGTTACATTTGCAAAAGTTAAAGTGGCAAAGAAAAACCCTCCAATTGGTGGAAATGTGGAGGAAGTTGCTATTAATAGAGAACTAGCTCGTGATGCTATAAAATTCGATTAATAATTAGTACTTTTGACCCATGGCATCGTGGCCGAGTGGCTAGGCAGAGCTCTGCAAAAGCTTGTACAGCGGTTCGAATCCGCTCGATGCCTCTTTAATCTTTAAAGAAAATTTTCCCTCCTAATTTTTTTTGGTAAATCCTTTTGTTTGGATCCCCATACACACGTAAGACACTACCTCCAATGACAACAGCGTCTATTAACTGACGAACAGTAACATAAGCGTAGCCTCCTCCTATAAGTTGAGCATTAATCTGATCTGTTTTAAGCTGTTCTACTTCACAACTACCGCCGTAATTCACCTTTAAATTAAGTGCTGTTGAGCTTCCTTCTAGTGCTATTCTACCACCAAGACTTGCTAAAAGGTCTAACCGTTCTGTTTCTATTTGGAGATCAATAAGCGCATTGCTTTTAGATTCTATAATGATACTGGTTTGATTTATTTTTTCTTGAGATTTAATTAGTGACTTGTTATACGCTTGAATTTTATTAAGATTACGACTATGATACAAATCTATTTTTGTGGGTTCTGATGCTGTAAGACTCCCAATTGCTAGTTTGATTGTAAGTGTTTTGTCTTTAATAGACAATATCACATCATCAGATTGAGCTCCAGAAACAACTGCTTTGTTTACATCTGATGAAATTAAATTTACATGAAGCCCTGAATAAATCTTGATACCGTTGAAAACACTAGTTGTCAGTGTTTTATTCTCAATATCTTGGGCCCAGGAAATTAAGAGACCTAAGAATAAATAGAAAACAGAAAAAACCGTTCTTTGAAGCATATGCTGGAATTGCAGTTTTAATTTAAAGGTACAAAATCTAAAAAGCGTTTAATTACATTTACTTTTTTAACCTTAATTCGTAATTCATCTCCTAACTGGTAGGTTTTTTTCGTACGTTCTCCAACAAGAGCATGCTTATCCATGTCAAAACGAAAATAATCGCCCTTAATGTCCATAATACGGATCATTCCTTCACATTTGTTTTCTATAATTTCAACATAAATACCGCGATCTGTTACACCCGAAATAACAGCATCATACTCCATTCCAACCTTGTCTTCCATAAATACCATCTGCATGTGTTTGATGGAATCTCTTTCTGCCTTTGTTGCTAATTGTTCTCTTTGTGAACTATGTTCACATGCCTCTTCTAAAGTACTCTCAGACACTGAAGATTCTCCGTCTAAATATTTTTGTAAAAGACGATGCACCATAACATCAGGATATCGGCGTATAGGAGAAGTGAAGTGTGTATAATGAGAAAAGGCTAGACCATAATGGCCTATGTTTTGTGTAGTATATACGGCTTTAGACATACATCTAAGCGTAAGAGTGTCAATTAAATTTTGCTCTTTTGTGCCATTACATGCTAACAATAAACCATTGATTTCTTTATTTATATTTTTTTCAGATAGATTAAAGGAATAACCAAAAGAACGTACTGTTTGTTTTAAGTTGACAAGTTTTTCTTCGTTTGGTTCATCATGAATACGATATACGAATGCATGCTTTTTTGCGCGTTTGCCAATAAAAGAAGCAACTTTTCTGTTGGCAAGCAGCATAAACTCTTCTATTAATTTGTGGGCATCTTTTGAACTTTTAAAATAAACAGATTCTGGTTTGTTCTCTTCGTCTAAGAGAAAACTTACTTCTACACGATCAAAGGAAATCGCTCCTTTTTTCATTCTGTCTGATCTTAATGTTTTAGCTAATTTGTTCAAGTTTTTTATAGCTCCAAATACTTCATTTGGCACAGCATATTTTTTTCCTGTCAAAGAATACTGCGCTTCAACTTCTGCTTTATCTTGATCAATGATATTCTGAACCTCGTCATAGGCAAAACGATAGTCTGAAAAAATGACAGTTCTTCCGTACCATTCATCATGTATTTTTCCTGAGTCATCTAATACAAAAACTGCAGAAAAAGTTAATTTTTCTTCTTGAGGTCTTAATGAACAAAGGCCATTAGATAAAACTTCAGGTAACATGGGTACAACTCTATCTACTAAATATACAGATGTGGCTCTTTCATACGCCTCCCTATCTAATTCTGTTTTTGGTTCTACATAATGCGAAACATCTGCAATATGTATTCCTATTTCATAGCGATTGTTTCCTAAATCTTTAAATGAAATTGCGTCATCAAAGTCTTTTGCTGTTTTTGGATCAATGGTAAATGTGAGCGTTTTTCTAAAATCTTTTCTATTTTTTAATTCTTGAGAACTGATCTGATCTGAAAAGAATGCTGCTTCTTCTAATACGGCTGAGGGGAATTCATAGGGTAAACCATACTCATGAAGAATACCATGAAGCTCAGTGTCTAATTCTCCTGGCAAACCTAGACTCTTGACTATAGTTGCATGAGGTGCCTCTTTTCTTTCTTTCCAGCTTTTAAAAACAACCACAACTTTTTCACCATCTTTAAAATCTTTTAAGTCTTCCTTTTCAATAAAAAAATCAGTGTAAATTTTGCTGCCTTTACATACAACAAAACCAAAATCCTTTTGTCTATCTAAAACTCCAACATACTCTTTGGTTGATCGTTCTACAATAGAATCAACATGAGCTTCAAAAAACTTACCGTCTTTATGAATACTTACTTCTACTAGGTCTCCATCCAAAGATTTGTTTAAAAACTTTTTTGGAACAATAATTTCATCCTCATGAGATTCAATTTTAACGACACCTTTGCCAGATGGGATAATGGTTAATTTAGCACGTTGGGTTGGAACACTAATTTTATTATATTGATATTGTCCCCTTTGTTTTACTATTAGTTGTTTCTTATTGTGAAGTTGGTGGAGTAAACGAATAATATCGTTTCTACCTTTTGTATCGCGTATATCTAATTTAGAGGCAATTTGCTTATAATTCAAAACTGAGGAAACACTGTTTCTAAAAAGTGAGAGAATTTGTGATTCTAAACGTTTGAGATTCTTTTTTTTATTAGACATAAATATTACTTCTGTCAAAGGTACAATATTCGTTTTCGCTTACATATGAACATTATAAACATATTTAATTATTTTTATTTTTATTTAATTTAAAATATGATGATGTATATAGCTTGTTAATAGTGTCTATATATATTTTTCATTCTATTTTGAATTTATCAAAATAAAGAAATACACACAATTTATAATTCGCTATTAACAAATCAATATTATTAAAATCAACTAGTTGGGTCTTTTATTAATTTCTTGTTTATAACCTATTTTGTAAATAACTAGTGTGAAATTAATATCCTTTTTTATTTGATAACTAAACTTTAATTGTCAATTTTTGATTTATAAATAATCTTAAAAAACAATCCATATTAATAATATTCGACCATCATAAAAAATATAGAACATACACAACTATTTTTATTTCCTTTTGTAAACAAATAATGAATAAAGTAGTTGACACTTTATAAACACAGTAAAAAGGTTTCTTATTTTTACAAAAACAAAATATTATGAAAATTAGCATTGGAAATGATCATGCAGGACCAGCATATAAAGAAGCAATTGTAAGGTTTTTAGAAGAGAAAGGGCACAAGGTAAATAACCATGGAACAGACACTTTAGATAGTGTAGATTATGCTGATTTTATTCATCCTGTTGCAAATGATGTGTCTAATAACACCGTAGACCTTGGGATCATTATTTGTGGTAGTGGTAATGGTGCTGCCATGACGGCAAATAAACACAAAAAAATTAGAGCCGCTCTCTGTTGGAATTCAGAAATAGTTGCTTTATCAAGAGCACATAACGATGCAAATATTTTGAGCATTCCTGCTCGTTTTGTTTCTATACCTCAAGCAATAACAATGGTAGAAACATTTTTAAACACCAAATTTGAGGGAGGACGCCATCAAGGAAGAATAGAAAAAATACCATGTAGTTAATGATCGTTTTTAAATCTAAAAAATTTAATGAATTAACAACGAAAGAATTGCTCGACATTATGGAACTTCGCTCGGAAGTTTTTGTTGTAGAACAAAATTGTGTCTATCAGGATATTGATGGAAAAGACCATGAAGCGATCCATATTATTGGATTTAATGATCAAAAAAAAATAATTGCTTATTCTAGAATATTAGCAAAAGGAAACGCTTATTTAGAATACCCTGCGATAGGAAGAATAGTTGTTTCGCCCAAATCAAGAGGAAAAAAAATAGGCCATAGGCTTTTAGATATTAGCCTTCAAAAGACTGAAGAATTGTATCCTAAAGAAACAATAAAAATTTCTGCCCAATCTCATTTAGTTCCATTTTATAATACGCATGGTTTTACATCTATAGGTGAAGAGTATTTAGAGGATGGAATTCCTCATATAGCCATGTTATTGAAAAAATAAGCACACTTGCTTTACTATTTTGTTTTATTTTTAAATGATTCAAAAAGGCTTAAAACATTTGCATTCAAATCATCTGATGAAGGAAGCGTTTTGCCCTTGTAAATTACCATTGCATATCCCGAAAAAAGAAGGTTTTCAGGAAGAGTACGAACGGCCTCTCTCAATTGGCGTTTTATTTTGTTTCTATCAACTGCTTTTTTAAAAGAACGTTTAGGAACGGAAACCCCGACATTAAGTTTGTTTATCTGTTCCTCAACAACTGTTTTAAGATTAAGTGATTTTGTATAGGTCTGAGTTCCGTTTTCAAAGAGAAAATCAACGGTTGTTTTTCCTTTTAATCGAAAGACAGGAAGTTTATTCTTCTGGCGCGACATAGTAATTATTTGACTTGTCTATATCAGCCATAAGTCCACTAGGGTCGATAATTATGGTCTCAATATTTTCTTTTTTCTGGTTTAACTCTAAATTATATTTCGGATTTGCCCAAGTCCAATCTTTATGGACCGTCCATTCAATCGAATAAGGGTTTTCTTTTTCTCCTCGCATTAGAGAAATTGGAATATAATGAAGCTCAGAAATACCATCTTTATATACCACAAGTAATTCCAAAGGCATCGGCATTAATTCTTTTCTTGCGAGCCGGACTATACTTCCTTCATTCAAAGAATCAACACTTTCTATTGAGTAATCTATTTTATTTGTTGTTTGGGTCCAGTCTGTCAAATACCATTGTAATTGTAATCCTGATATACGCTCTGCTATTCTTCTAAAATCATTTGGCTGTGGGTGTTTAAACTGCCATTCTTTATAATAGGTTTGTAAAATTTCCCAAAAATTTTCATTTCCAACAAGATAGATTAATTGACCCAAGAAAACAGCTCCTTTATTGTAAGCAGTACTTTCATAGGCATAGTTGTGTTCGTAACGGTTTGCATTTGTACTTTGGGGCATTTCAACTCCAGATGAAGCGAGGTTAAAATAGCCTCTGTATGATCCTTCGAGAGGAAATTCTTTGTTTTCTTCTAAGATTTCATTTGATGCCAAAGCAGAGATAAACGAAGTAAACCCTTCATCCATCCACTCGTGTTTTGTTTCATTGGTAGCAAGAACATGTTGAAACCAAGAGTGTGCCAATTCATGAGCGGTTACACCAAACAAAGAACCGTAATTACGTCCACCTGTGATCAGCGTTAACATGGCATATTCCATACCTCCATCACCCCCTTGCACGACACTGTATTGTTTGTATGGATAGGGTCCTAATTTCGTGTTATAGTATTCCATCATTTTTGCAGTATGTGGTTGTAACTTTTTCCAATTTTCAATGATTTCTGGATCATTCTTATAGAAAAAATGTAAGGTTACATCATTAGGTCCAGGATAAGTGTCATGTACATAATCTTTGTCTGCTGCCCATGTAAAATCATGAACTTCAGGAGCGATAAAATGCCAAGTAATGAGTCCTTTTTTGGCTTTAGCTTTTTTCCTGTCCGAATATCCTTTTCCTATATCATCAGCATTTTGTAAATACCCACTCGCTGCGACCGTATAGTCTTTATCTAGTTTGATTTTAACATCAAAATTTCCCCATACACCGTGAAATTCTCTACCCGTATAAGGGTCTGTATTCCACCCCTCAACATCGTATTCTGCCATCTTAGGATACCATTGTGCCATAGAAAAAGCAACTCCTTCTGAAGAGTTTTTACCTGCTCTACGTATTACATCAGGAACCTGACCTTCAAATGTTAATTCAAGTAGAGTGCTTTGACCTGGACTCAAAGGTTCATTTAGGAGGACTTCAAGAATGGTCCCAGATTCTTGGGTTTTTACCGCGGCTCCGTTTTGAGTTAGATTTGCAACTTTTAAAAATCCTTGCTGAGCAATTGATAGCGTATCTAGATCAACTTTAAAACGGCGGTTTTTATCTCCTGCATTTTTTAATCTAACGGCCATTTCACTATCGGGCTGAAAAGCATTGAAGTATAAATGATAAAAGACTTTGTGAAGTGTTTCGGGGGAATTATTGGTATAGACTAGCTTTTGGATGCCTTCATAACGAGCAGATTCAGTCTCGAGTGATACTTCCATCGTATAATCTACATGTTGTTGCCAGTACTGTGCACTTGATAGAGTGCAAATACATAAAGATAAAAGGGTAAAAAGTAATGATTTCACAGGATGAGTTTTAAATTATTTGCCAAAGTAAGATTTAATTTTAAAATGATTTTCCATACGGATTCCTTTGTTCGTGCTTTGTAAAGAAATTAATTCGTGATAAGGATCATGCTGTAAGAAAAGCAAGGTGTTTTCAGAAAAAGCCTTCTCTAATATTGTTTCCTTTTCTTGAAGACTTAATAATGGGCGCGTATCGTAGCCCATTACATAGGGAACAGGTAAGTGACCTACTGTGGGGATAAGATCTGCTGCATAAAGGATTTTTTCCCCTTTGTAGTTGAGAAGCGGAAGCATTTGTTTTTCGGTATGTCCGTTGATCAATTGTATCTCAAAGGGAAAAGGGGTTTCCTTGATAAGCGGACCCTTCCCTTCTATAAAACGCAATTGTCCACTTTCTTTTATTGGAAGAATGTTGTCGGGAAGAAAAGAAGCTTTTTCACGACGATTAGGCTTTGTTGCCCAATTCCAATGTTCTTTATGAACCCAAAACAAAGCATTTTTAAAAGCGGGAACGAGTAATCCAGAGGAAGATTTTTTAATTGCCCCACCACAATGATCAAAATGAAGGTGTGTAAAAAACACATCTGTGATTTCATCAGGATGAAACCCAACTTTTTTTAGTGAGTTTTCGAGATTGAAATCACCCCATAAGCCATAGTGTTGAAAGAAAGAGTCGTCTTGTTTATTTCCCATTCCTGTATCGATAAGGATTAAACGCTCCCCATCCTCAATAAGAAGTGAACGAGTTGCCATTTCAATTCTATTTTTTTCATCTGCTGGATTGGTTCGTTCCCAGAGTGTTTTAGGAACAACACCAAACATGGCACCACCGTCGAGCTTAAAGTTACCGGCCTCAATAGGGTATAGTTTCATTTTACTTCAGTTTCACACGTGCTAAAACGTTTGTAGCGGTTAGGTATAAGTATTTTTCATCAGGATCAAAGCCACAGTTTGCAGTGCTTTTACCAGGCATTATTGTTCCGAGATGTTTTCCATTTTTGTCAAGTAGCAAAACACCGCCAGGTCCAGTGGCAAAAATTACTCCAGATGAATGTACTTTTAAGCCATCAAACAAGCCTTTTCTGGTCTTTCCCAATACGTTTCCATCGAAAAACACTCGTTTATTTTCTAGCGTTCCATTTTTCAAATCAAATGCTGCAACGATACTGTTTTGTCCATCAGAATTTCCAACATAAAGAGTTTTTTCATCTTTAGACAAAGCGATCCCATTGGGTCTTTTTAGCGATCGATCTAGGAGTTGTACATTACCACTTTTAGTTAGGCTATAAATTCCATTAAAATCCAATTCTTTAATCGGGTCTCCATCTTGTGAACCAAGCCCATAGGGAGGATCAGTAAAAAACAGCTTCCCAGATTTGTCAAAAGCCAAATCGTTAGGACTGTTTAACCATTTTCCGTCGTAATGATCAATTAAAAACTCAAATTCAGGTTTGTCTGTATTCCAATCTTTTAATCGAGCTACAGCGCGATTACCATGCTGACAGAGGACTAATTTACCGTCCGAATCTAAAGCAAGTCCATTTGCCCCTTCATTAGTGCTGTGAGGCGCATGATTTGTCATTCCACTAGGAGACAAAAAGAGTTTGAGTCCCTCTTTCTCTGTCCATAAATATATTTTGTTTTCGGGAACATCTGTAAACAGTAAACCGTTGAGCTGAGGAACCCATAAAGGTCCTTCTGCCCATTTAAATCCCTCTGCTAAGATCTCCATTCTTTCAGAGGGGGAGATTAGTTCTTCCATTAAAGGATCTAGAACCTCAATAGATCCGATAGACTGTTGTCCAGATAAAGCAAAAGTGCTGCAAATCAGTATTAACAAGAGCTTTAATTTCATAAGAGCAGGTATTTTGAAACAAGTTACAAAATATGGAGAAAGCTTAGTTTGAATTTTTTGGAGCAATCGACAAATGTATTGCAAGGTCTTTAGCAAAAGTGAGCATTAATTTAATTTCTTGAATGCTTGACAACCGATCTTTCCCTTTTATCAAGATTTCTTTCCCATTTGATTCAATATGGAAAACAGGATGACTTTCAAAAAAGTAAAGAAGATCTGGAGTAAAAAGTTTTCGAATAGCCTTTGAATCGTTACCGCTCAGGTGAAACCGCTTGGAAAAATCAGGATATTCTTTAAAGTTTATATCATCAAAACCAGCCCACTGATAAAGCGTTGTTTTAAAATCTTCTTTGTCTAAAACGAAAACAGGGAGTTTTGTTGGAGCATTAAAGAGGAGGAAGGTGGCCTTTAAATCTTCTTTTGTAATAAAGGCCCCTTCTGAAAAAGATAAATCAAACATAGAAAAAGTACCTTTTGTATTTTGTAAATGGTTGATTCTATAATTGATCGTTTTTGTTTCAAAAAACAAAAATGTATCCAATTTTTCTGGAGCATTTTCTATTTCCGAAGTGTATTCCCACTTTAAATGATTTGCAAACGCTTTTAAGTCTTTCTGCCGATTTGTAAGAGAGCTATTAAGCCCTAGAAGCAGATGAACTGGGAGGCTTTTTCTGACAGCAAAAGGATGTTGTGTTTCCGCAGCGTGAATATCCAAGCCGATGATCTCAAACACCCCTCCCTTACGGGCAAAAGAACGCTGATATTCATGCAAGCCTTCCATTACTGTATGGTCTACAAATTCACACAGAGAGAAATCTACGATAGCGTGTTCAGATTCGGGAATCTGATCGAGTCGAATTTTTAGTCTAAAAAAGTTCAGAAAACTAGAAAAGTTTTTGACACTTACGTAATAGTTTCCGCTTTGTTCCTCCAGATACATCAGCACATTTGGTTTAAAAATATTGATTGAAAACAACGAAAAGCTTTTACTAAGCACCAAATGAACAATAAAAGTGAACAGAATCCCCATAAGGATCCCTACAATTAAACTAGTGTAAAGAGTTGTAACGAGTGTTACCATGAATATTAGCGCTTGTTCTGGACCAATTTTATAAACGCTGAATAAGTTTTGTGGAGAAGCGAGACGATACCCTGTATAGACTAAAATTGCTGCTAAAACCGTTAAAGGAATCCGCTGAATTTGATCGCCTAAGAAGATTACGAAGAGGATTAAAAATAGAGCATGAAAAAAGTTTGCAGACCGATTACTTCCGCCATTATTTACGTTTACAGAGCTTCTGGCGATTACTGTAACAACATTTAAACCACCAAGAAAGCCACTTGCTATACTTGCCAAACCAAGAGCTCGAAGGTCTTTATTTACATTGGATCGTCTTTTTTTAGGGTCTAATTTGTCAACGGCTTTAATGCTTAAAAGGGACTCTATGTTGGCGATAAGAGTGATGGAGATAACTACACCAATAAAATTTATATCAAACCACTTACTAAAGTTAGGTCGAGGGATATTAGAGAAGAGTTGGTCTGGAATTTTAATTAACAGACCAGGGTCTATTGGAGCTACTTGATTGAGCACTAAATTATAGTAATAGCTTACACCAATAGACCCCACTACAACCCACATAGGAGCAGGAATTAAGTGAAAATAAGGGTTGTGTATTCTACTGTATAAAAAGAGGAAAATGAGGCTTAAAAACCCCAACATCCCCGAAAAAGGATGGAAAGCAATAAAGTTAAGTATTGAATCAGGAATTGCTTTTAGAAGATCAATTGTTCCTCCGCTTACACTTCGAATACCTAGCATGACATGAAACTGCTTCGCTAAAATTCCAATACCAATAGCGGCCAACATCCCTTGAAGGGCAGTAGCAGGAAAAAACTCACTCATAGATCCAAGGCGAAACACACCAAAAAGAAAAAGCAAAACACCAGAAATAATAATGGCAGCGAGTGTAAATAAATACCCTTCAAAAAGATTTCCTTCTCCTAGGGTCGTGATAGAAGCTAGTAAAACAATTACTAGACCATTCCCCGGCCCTGCTATAGTCACATGAGAACCTCCGAAAACAGAAACGACAATACCTCCAACTACAGCAGCAATAATCCCTGCTAGTGGAGGGGCTTCTGAGGCTATTGCAAGACCCAAGCCTAAGGGTAGCGCAATCAATGACACTACAAAACCTGAAAATATGTTTTGAGGCAATGACTTTATTGATTCGGTAAATCCAGTTTTTTTAGCCATTATTTTTAGATAGTACGATAAGAACATCGGTTGGTAATTCGGCCAAAATATGCTCTAAATCTTTTGGAAAAAAACGGCTAAAAAAAGAAGTTTTTTCTTGAGCATTCATAACTAAAAGGTCTGCGCGAACAACACGAGCATAGTGGCCAATAGAGTACCCTCTCCGTCCAAAAATACTTTGGGTAGACCAGTTCATTCCTTCTAGTTTGTGTGCAGGAATTTTATCAATAACATCATGAACCCGCATTTTTTCTTCTCGGTTAATTTTTTCTTTGCGTAAGGTTGCTTTTCTTAAACTTCGATCATCGTTTACTGCAATCGCAACGCGGGCTTCGCTGATTTCTTCAACCAATGTCAATTTTTCAGCTTTTAAAGCCTGACCCATTTCAAAGGCAGCTTCAATTGTGTCTTGTGTTTGAGGGCTATCAAAACCATTTACTACGATATATTTACACGGTTGCCTTATGATAGAGGGATTAAGCATCAACAAAACGGAACAGGGAGCTTTTCGTGTAATTTGACGGGCAATAGACCCAAGGTAATATTTAAGCATTTTCTCGCGCTTTAGAGCACCTAAAAGCAACAAGTCGATTTCAAATGTTTGGCAAATTTTTATTAAAGTTTCCACAGGATTCCCTGTTTTCCAATGAAGCTCAACATTTTTTGGCTTATCAGGACATTCCTCTAGGATGGCGTTAAAAAGCGTTTCTTTTTCTGTTGTTTTTTCCCCAACATGAACAAAAACCAAAGAAGCTTCTAAAAATGAAGCTAGTCGTGTAACCTCAAAAACATTTGCTTTCAAAGAGGGAGAAAAAGCAAAACCAAAAAGAAGTTTTTTAAACGAGTTGAATGCCATTGATGTCTTGGTTTTCCTCAAATATACACGGAAAAACCCAATAAGCAAACGGATTCAATGTTTGTGGGAATAAGATAGCGTTCCTTAATCGTTGAGCTTAAGTACAGCCATAAAAGCCTGCTGAGGAATTTCTACGTTCCCAATCTGTCGCATTTTCTTTTTCCCTTTCTTTTGTTTTTCCAAAAGCTTTCTTTTTCGGCTTATGTCACCGCCATAACATTTTGCGGTAACGTCTTTTCGAAGGGCTTTAATTGTTTCTCGTGAAATGATTTTTGCTCCTATGGCTGCCTGTATAGGAATATCAAATTGCTGACGAGGGATAAGTTGACGGAGCTTTTCACAGATTTTTTTACCAATAGTATATGCGTTATCTGTATGAATCAGAGCAGAAAGAGCATCTACCTGATTGGAGTTTAGCAAAATATCCACTTTGACTAATTTTGAGGCACGCATTCCTATAGGCGAATAATCGAATGAAGCATATCCTTTAGAAACGGTCTTGAGGCGGTCATAAAAGTCGAATACGATTTCTGCTAATGGCAAATCAAAATTTAGCTCAACACGTTCTGGGGTAAGGTAGGTTTGGTTTGTAATCTCACCTCTTTTTTCTATGCAAAGCGACATCACATTCCCCACAAAGTCTGCTTTAGTGATAATAGAAGCTTTTATATAAGGTTCTTCAACACGGTCTAACATAGAGGGGTCTGGCAAGTCTGAAGGATTATTGACACTAATAAAATTGTCGGGGTCTTTTTTAGTATAAGCTTTGTAAGAAACGTTTGGCACAGTAGTGATTACCGTCATATTAAATTCTCTTTCCAATCGCTCTTGGATAATTTCAAGATGGAGCATTCCTAGGAAACCGCATCGAAATCCAAAACCTAATGCTGCTGAACTTTCAGGAAAAAACACCAATGAAGCATCATTGAGCTGTAGTTTTTCCATAGAGGCTCGGAGCTCTTCGTACTCTTCTGTGTCAACAGGGTAGATTCCTGCAAAGACCATGGGCTTGACTTCTTCAAATCCGTCTACTGCATTTTGAGTTGGATTCAATGGATCTGTAATTGTATCACCAACCTTAACTTCTTTGGCTTCTTTTATACCGGTGATTAAATAGCCAACATCTCCTGCTAATATTTGTTTTTTAGGCTCTTGTTTAAGTTTAAGTGTTCCAATTTCATCTGCGAAATACGTCTTTTGTGTAGCGATAAACTGAATTTTTTGACCCTTTTCTATTTTACCATTTAGTACACGAAAATACGTTTCAACTCCTCTGAAAGGATTGTACACGGAATCAAATATAAGCGCCTGTAAGGGCTCTTCTACACTCCCTGCTGGCGGAGGTATGCGGTCAATGATGGCAGTTAAAATTTCTTTAATTCCAATACCTGATTTGGCAGAGGCAGGAATAACATCTTCAGGGAGACAGCCTAAAAGATCTACGATGTCGTCTGTAACTTCTTCTTGATTTGCGGAAGGGAGGTCTATTTTGTTTAAAACAGGGATAATTTCTAAATCATTTTCAAGAGCTAAATAGAGGTTAGAAATCGTTTGTGCTTGAATACTTTGCGCAGCATCTACGATAAGTAAAGCACCTTCACAGGCAGCAATGGATCGAGATACTTCATAAGAAAAGTCAACGTGGCCAGGAGTATCGATTAAGTTTAAGACATAGGTTTCCCCTTCGTGTTGGTATTCCATTTGGATGGCATGTGACTTTATCGTGATTCCGCGTTCACGCTCAAGGTCCATATTATCAAGTAATTGATCTTGTTTTTCACGTTCTGTTACTGTACCAGTGAAATCCAACAAACGGTCTGCCAAGGTGCTTTTCCCGTGATCTATATGGGCAATAATACAAAAATTACGAATGTTTTTCATAGCCAAGGAGGCATTCTTAAAGTTGCAAAGATAGTGTTGTAGATGGAGTTAAATAGAGTTGTATGAAACTATTTTAATTTATTAGGAGCATAATTAAACATCATAAAGGGATTCGAGTAAAAACATAAAATTTTCAGAAGCGAAGAACGAATCTGCGATTTATCTCAAGCAAAAGAAGGGCGGGAAAATGGTTCCTGTTCATAAAAGGGGAAAAAACACTAATTTTGTTCGCATTATATGGCAGTTAAAATAGGTAACATAGCGTTAAATGACTTCCCTTTGCTTCTTGCACCAATGGAAGATGTCAGCGACCCTCCTTTTCGAGCCTTGTGTAAAGAAAATGGTGCAGATGTTGTTTACACGGAATTTATATCAAGCGAGGGGCTTATTCGTGATGCTGCCAAGAGTGTTCAAAAACTTGATATATACGAAAAAGAACGCCCAGTTGGTATACAAATTTTTGGTGCCAACTTAGAATCTATGGTTCGATCTGTTGAGATTGTTGAGGCGTCAAAGCCAGATATTATTGACATTAATTTTGGCTGTCCTGTAAAAAAAGTAGTTTCCAAAGGGGCAGGGGCAGGAATATTAAAAGACATTCCATTGATGGTAAAACTGACCGAAGCGATGGTAAAACATACTAACCTTCCTATAACTGTCAAAACGCGATTGGGGTGGGATCATGATTCTATTCATATTGTAGAAGTCGCAGAGCGCCTTCAAGACGTTGGCTGTGCCGCTATTTCAATTCATGGCAGGACACGTGCTCAAATGTATAAAGGGGATGCTGATTGGACTCAAATTGCAGCTGTTAAGAACAACTCCCGAATGCATATTCCTGTTTTTGGGAACGGGGATGTTAATACTCCTGAACAAGCACTTAAAATGCGAGACGAATTCGGAATTGACGGAGCTATGATCGGAAGAGCCAGTATCGGAAATCCATGGTTTTTTAATGAAGTCAAATATTTTTTGGAAACAGGAAAAAAACTTGACCCCCCAAGTATTGATCAAAAAGTTGCTGCCGCGAGAAGACATTTGGAAATGGCTATAGACTGGAAAGGAGAAACATTAGGTGTATTAGAAACACGAAGACATTATACAAATTATTTTAAGGGTATTCCAAACTTTAAGCCCTTTAGAACTCGAATGGTTACTTCGGATGAAGCTGCAAAAGTATTTGAGGTCTTTGATGAAATAATGGAAGCTTTTACAGAGGATCAAATCGTTTGATTTCTCAGCTCTTTTCCTAATCCACGCGTAGCCCAAGCAGTGCTTAAAGTTCCTAAGACCAAAAGAGTTCCAATTACAATTAAAAGATTTTCCGCTTCAAAAACTACAGGATAAGCTAGGGTAGTTCCTGGGACATAAATAAAAGGGAATGCGCTTTGAAGCATTACAATTATAACACCGAATACTAGACCAACGCTTCCTCCAAAAATGCAGATTAAAAGCCCAAGTATAAAGAAGATTTGATAAATTCCTTTGGGTGTAGCACCCATGGATTGAATGATTTTCATTTGCCCTTTTTTGTCAATAATCATCATAATTAATGCGCCAACGACATTAAACAAAGCAATAATCATAACCAAGGTGAAAATAAAATATATGGCGAGATGTTCCATGTTGAGCATTTTGTATAGGGCTGTATTTTGTTCTGCTCTTGAAATTAGTTGGATAGGCTTTTTTATCAGGGGCTTAAGTAGTTCAGCCAGCTCGCTTTTAGAAAGAGTAGGTTGGGTTTTTAGAACAAGAGAGGTATATTCTTGTGGCTGAAGGTCTAACAAATTTTGAGCAAGCTCTAGCCTTGAAAAAACGTATTTTTTATCCAGCTCTTCATTGATTTGATAAAGCCCAACGGTGAGTGCATTTACTTGTTTAAATGGGTTTTGATCCAATAGGGTCTGTTTCTTTTTTTTGGGAACTTTAATGTTTAAAAAAGAAGTATAATCGTAAACACCAACACTTAAGTTTCCGGCAATACTAAACCCTAAAACAACATCAGACCCATCAAATGACAACCATTCACCTAATGCAATTAGAGAGTCTATCGCTACAACACTGGTGTAGTTTGGAGGAACGGCTTTTAAATATGCAACTTGATTTTTTTGATCGTAGGAAAGAAAAACTTTTTCTTCAATCTGAGGTGCAATGGCAATTATTTCAGGGAGCGATTCTATTTTACTTAGGAGAGAATCGGAAACATTAAAATATTTTCCTTGAAGGGGTTTGATTTCGTAGTCAGGATCAAAAGATTCACTGAAGGAGAGCCCAAAGGCTTTTAAACCTCCAAAAGCACTAAGTACGATAAATAAAGAAGCTGTAGCAATGACTACCATAAAAAAGGCAAAACCGTTAATTCTATTAATCACCGTTTGAGAGCTTTTTGAAAAAAAGTATCGCCAGGCGATTTTGAGTGAATAAGCTAACATGAGTTTGGTTTTGTCTTATTTTTTTTGACGAGAGGCAAGAATTTCAGGATGGGTTAATGGGTTTGTTCCTTTTTTTAATTCATGATCTATTCCTTCAATATAATCCAGTGAATCGTCAAGATAAAACTGGAGATCAGGAATTCTACGCAATTGGTTTTTCATGCGCTGAGCCAGATCATGACGCAGCTGATAACTGTTTTCTTTAAGCGTACTTACATAATGTGTGGCATCTTTGACGGGAAAAATACTTAAATAGATTTTGGCAATGGATAGGTCAGAGGTAACGTGAACCTTAGTGACAGATACCAATAAGTTTTTTACTGAGCCTGCTCGGATGGCAAGTTGGAGTAGGGTAGCAACCTCTTGTTGTAAGACCGTATTAATTTTCTGTTGGCGGGGAGTTTCTTGTTTATCCATGGAACAAAATTACATAGAAAAAAGGGCTTATTGACGTTCCCACTTATAATCGCTATTTAAACGGAAGCTTCCTAAGTGCTCTTTGTTCCATTCTGTAGGTTCTACAAGCGAAAGAAAGGTTTGTGAATTTCCTTGATATAAATGGTAAATTTCTCCTACAATGGGTTCAAACTTAAAATGTGCGCTATATACTTTTTGAGTTTCAGAAGCGATAGTTACAAACGCTTTAATTTTTTCTTGAAGATCATTAAGTTCTGCTTGAAACTGTTTGGACACTTTATCTACGCCCTTTTTTTTAAAAGCATCAATATTTGGCACTTCGATAATTGGCCCACTTAAACTACTCGCATAAGGCAATAATTTGGCGAAATAGCTTTGTTCGTTCTCGTCCCAAACAACCGCATCGGGCTTCTTTTTTTTCATTTTCATTTTTTACAAAGATAAGAGATATCTATTCTTCAGCAATTTTTAGAACTTAGGGAATACAAACACACGACTCTTTAAGATATTCTGTTCTTTTTTGTTATTTTAGGTGCTATATTTGCAGTCTTGTTTTTAAAAGCCCTCAAGCTTTAAAGACTAAAAAAAGGTCCTATAGCTCAGTTGGTTAGAGTAGCTGACTCATAATCAGTTGGTCCC
>JAFMMH010000048.1 GCA_017851655.1 Flavobacteriaceae bacterium | reverse complement strand
TTTGTAAACTGTAATATATTACTTTTTATAATTAGGGTGGTGACTTTCCATTATCTGATTGTCCGTTTTAGATATGTGTTCAGTCACTTTATCAATCACATAACTATTTTGGTCAACTATATATGTTTGTAAATCCTCGTCAAAATTCCGTTCTCTCGACAGGATTACTTTTAAAGCATCTCCTTTTCTGAAAGCCTCGTTTTTTAGACGCTCAAAAAAATCATTGTCTTTAATTGATGCTTTAATCGGATAACCTCTAAAAATAAAAGCCCATTTAGCGTGTCCCTCAAAATGTATTGTCTTTATTATTAAAGTCGCTTCGTCAGTCAGAATATCCGATTCAGGTATTTCTTCTATTTCCAACGCTTCAGATTGGTTAATCAGCTTTGGAAAGTCAGTTCGGTTAATATTTATAATTTCTTTTTCTTCTCGTTCTATCTTCAAGTCCTTTACATTTTCGTCGTTATTTACGATTATAAAGGTCTGTTGAATTTTTTGATTTGCTCCAGAATTTTGAGATACATTATAAATTACTTTTGGCAATTCTTTGTCAACGATTTGTTTGTCTTTCAAAATCCGTTTTATCTCTTCTTCTGTTTTGTTTTGTGTTGCATTTGTAGCAAATAAAATCAGAAGTCCAACCAATGTCCCAACAGTTAAATCTCCCATTTTTTCTAAAATCAAGTCTTTGTATTTTGATTTTAGCTTTATTTTGAAACTTCCATTTTCAGGTGGTGAAACCTCAATAATCATATCGTCAGGATTGTAACCTAACTCATTATTGATTAAGTAAAGTAGCTGTTTGTAATTGTCCAGAAATTCAGTCAGAGTATCAACTTTGATATTTCCGTCTCCTCCGAATTTTATGGTTAGTTGGTTGTTATCTGCCATTATGTTTTTTCAGCTTGTGCCTAACTACTGTATAAACCACATATGTGGTTTATTTCGCATTTATTATGATGTTGAGTGTTGTTTAGCTCCCTTTTTCGGATGGCTAAACAACACGGTATTGTTTTTTTTAAACCCTGAAGAATCAAAAGGACTCTTTAAATTTTCAAACCCTTTTTTTGTAATATGTGTATAGATTTCAGTTGTCCTGCTACTGCTATGCCCCAATAAAGCCTGTATATGCCTCAAGCGGATACCTTGTTCTAACAAATGAGTTGTAAAACTATGCCGCAATGGATGTGGAGTACATCCAGCAAAGGAAGCACTTGAATAGAATTGTTGACGATGATTGTCGGGTATGAGCTGTAGGTATTTCATGTGTAGAAAACAGATTTGGGAACTGTTTACCCAAAGATAAAAAAAAATTAATTCAGGAGTTTTGGAAGGCCTTAATGGCCTCGCGGATGCTTTTGTTTTTTGCCAATAAGTCTTTTGCTGTTTCAAGAGATACGTTGAGTTCGTTCATTACCATACGTTGTGCACGGTCTACTAACTTATCGTTTTTAAGCTGCATGTCCACCATTTTGTTTCCTTTTACATGCCCCAATTGGATCATGGTGCTGGTAGTAATCATGTTAAGGATTAGTTTCTGAGCTGTTCCAGCTTTCATTCTGGAGCTTCCGGTTAGAAACTCGGGTCCTACAATCACTTCAATAGGAAAGTCACTTACAGCTGCTAAAGGAGAGTTGGTGTTACAACTAATACAGCCTGTAAGTATCCCCTTTTCTTGGCATTGTTTTAGCCCACCAACGACATAGGGCGTAGTTCCAGAGGCAGCAATTCCAACAATGATATCTTTGGAGTTGATTTGATGTTTGTTCAAATCCTTCCATGCTTGTTGGGTATCGTCTTCAGCATTTTCAATAGAATTTCGCAGGGCTAAATCACCTCCCGCAATCAGGCCAATGACTTTTTCAGCTGGGGTTCCAAAGGTAGGCGGACACTCTGATGCGTCTAAAACCCCTAATCTGCCGCTAGTTCCAGCTCCAATGTAAAACAGCCGCCCCCCTTTTTTGAGTTGAAGCACCACGTTTTCAATCAATCGTTCTATTTGAGGTAAAACTTTCCCAACAGCTTGAACAGCATTTTGGTCCTCTTCATGAATGCCTTGGAGAAGTTCGTTGATGCTTTTTTGTTCCAAGTTGGAATGCAGGGAATCTGCTTCTGTAATTTTTTGAAATGCCATAGGTTAAAGATACGAAAACAGTGTTTTTCTGATGGATTTCATGACAACTATTGCCAAAAACGAAAAAACCCCAGCCAAAAGGCCGGGGTTTTCAGGAGTTAAGAATCGAAAGGAGTTATCCAATCTTTTTATCCAAGTTTTCTTTCAAGGCAGCGAGAAATTGCTGTGTTGTTAAATAATGTGAGCTATTCAAATCTTCGCCGTGAATGAGAAGAGCCAAATCTTTGGTCATCTTTCCACTTTCAACAGTTTCTATACATACATCTTCCAAACTGGTACAGAAATCAATCAATTCCTGATTGTCATCCAGTTTTCCTCGGTGTGCCAACCCTCTAGTCCATGCAAATATGGAAGCAATTGGATTAGTAGAAGTTTCTTTTCCTTGCTGGTGTTGACGGTAGTGACGAGTCACAGTTCCATGTGCTGCTTCAGCTTCCATTGTTTTTCCATCTGGGGTGACAAGGGTAGAGGTCATCAGTCCAAGTGAACCAAATCCTTGGGCAACAGTATCTGACTGAACGTCTCCATCATAATTTTTACAAGCCCAAACGAAACCACCGTTCCATTTCATAGCCGCGGCAACCATATCATCAATTAAGCGGTGTTCGTATGTGATCCCTGCTTCTTCAAATCTGGTCTTAAACTCATTATCAAATACCTCTTGGAATATATCTTTAAAACGACCATCATAGGCCTTTAAGATGGTATTTTTAGTGGAGAGGTAAAGGGGCCATCCCTTATCGAGTGCACGGTTCATACAAGAACGAGCAAAACCGTAGATGGAAGAATCGATATTGTACATAGACATTGCTACACCATTTTCTTGGAAGTGATACACATCCCATGTTTTTGGTGTTCCTCCGTCGTCTGGAGTAAAAGTCATTGTAAGTTTCCCTTTTCCAGTAGTTACGGTATCTGCCGCTTTGTACTGATCTCCAAAAGCATGACGACCTATACAGATTGGTTTGGTCCATCCTTGTACATAACGAGGAACGTTAGACATGATGATGGGTTCTCTAAATACGGTACCTCCTACAATATTTCGGATAGTTCCATTTGGAGAACGCCACATATTTGAGAGATTGAATTCCGTTACACGATCTTCGTCAGGGGTAATGGTAGCGCATTTTATTCCAACGTTGTATTCTTTGATGGCATTTGCTGCTTGAATCGTAATTTTATCCTCTGTAGCATCTCTAGAGGTCACTGACAAATCAAAATATTTTATATTGAGATCTAGATAGGGAAGGATTAATTGATCTTTAATGAATTTCCAGATGATGCGAGTCATTTCATCTCCGTCCATTTCTACTACTGGGTTGGCTACTTTTATTTTTGACATTGTCTTAAAATTTGATTTCGGGTGCAAATATAAGGTCTAGCTTTTATTATTTATGTATTCTACACATAAAAAAACCGCACAGTTAAATGTGCGGTTTGGTATGCTTATAAGATTGGGTAGGGATTAATCTCTACGTGCTTCTTTAATTCTTGCTTTTTTACCTCGAAGTTCTCTAAAGTAATAGATACGTGAACGACGTACTTTTCCACTTTTATTAACTTCAATTTTTTCAAGTCCAGGCATATTCAGTGGGAAAATACGTTCTACACCTACAGTTCCTGACATTTTACGAATGGTAAAGGTTTTTGAAAGACCTTGACCTTTTACTTGAATCACGACTCCTTTAAAAAACTGAGTACGTACTTTACTTCCTTCTCGGATTTGGTAGTAAACTGTGAGCGTATCACCAGCACCAAATTGAGGAAAATCTTTTTTCTCGATAAATTCGTTTTGAACAAAATTGAGTAAAGCTTCCATCTATATAATAATTAATTTTTATAAAAGCCAACATTCACGATTTTCGTCAGTGGTTGATCTTTTGTCGTGCAAAATTAAACTTATTTTTTAAGTACACAATACAACCAATGAATTTATCCAAAGTCAGTATAAACTTACTAAAGGTTTAGAATATTTTTTTATTCTAATAAATCAGGGCGTAATTTTTTGGTTCGTTCTAAGGCTTGCTCTTCTCGCCAAGCTTCAACCTTTGGAGTGTTGCCTGAAGTTAGAATATCTGGGACATTCCAGCCGTTATAACTTGCAGGTCTTGTGTAAACAGGGGGTGCCAAAAGACCATCTTGAAAACTATCCGTAAGGGCAGAGGACTCATCTCCTAGAACTCCAGGGATCAATCTTATCAGACTATCACAAAAAACAGCTGCTGCTAATTCACCTCCTGACAAAACAAAATCTCCAATAGAGATTTCATGAGTGATGAGATGATCCCGAACGCGCTGATCCACACCCTTATAGTGTCCACACAAGAGCATAATGTTTTCTAAAGTAGAAAAGTGATTGGCATTTTGTTGGTTCAATGTTTCTCCATCTGGTGTTAGATAAATGATTGCATCATATTCCCGTTCACTTTTGAGTACTTGAATACAGCGGTCTATTGGCTCAATCATCATTACCATTCCTGCTCCTCCACCAAAAGGGTAGTCGTCTACTTGCTTTTGTTTGTGCTCGCTATAGTCTCTTAAATTATGAAAATGAACGGAGGCTTTTCCAGATTGAATTGCACGTTTCAGAATGGAGGCTTCAAAAGGACTTTGAAGTAGTTCAGGGAAAAGTGTCAGAATATCAATTCGCATAGCACAATAATTTAGGGTATAAAAATAAACAAAGTCGCAGCAGCACTGCGACTTTGTTTCAACACTTTTTAATTTGACTGTTAATATTGTAACATAACAATCTTCTTTTCTCCATCTGGACTTAAAAATAAGATATCTTCAATGTCGGGAACTTCCATATATTTAATATCCTCTAGGGCAGCTACTTTTTTACCATTTACTTCCAGGATGACATAACCGTTATCAATTCCTCTTTGATATAGTCTTCGGTTATTCATATTTGAAATATAGAGTCCATGCTCCGTATTGAAGGATTTTTTTTGTTCAGGACTGAGCTCACGGACTTCCATATAATAAAATAAGGCTCTGTTGATTTTTTCTAGTCGAACAGCTACCTTTTTTTCTTTCCCATCTCTTTTAAAAGTCACAGTTACTTTCTCTCCAGGGCGTTTACTTGCGAGGTATCCAGAAAGGTCGGCAAACTCGTTGATTGTAATTCCATCTACGCTTTTGATGATATCGTTTGCTTTTAAACCAGCGAGATCAGCACCCAAACCTTCTTCTAAATCCGTGATATAGAAGCCTTGTGTTTCATCAACTTCAAATCGGGCAGCTAATTCTGCATCAAGAGCTTGACCCATTACACCAAGTAAACCACGCTGTACATCTCCAAACTCAATAATGTCCTCAAATATTTTTCTAGCGACATTACTAGGTACGGCAAAGGAATAGCCTACAAATCCACCAGTTATGGATGAGATCGCAGTATTTATTCCGATAAGTTCTCCATTAGTATTTACCAGGGCACCTCCACTATTACCTCTGTTTACAGCAGCATCTGTCTGAATATAGGATTCGTTTTTTCGATCCCTTTTATTCAAGTCTCTGGATTTTGCACTGATTATCCCCGCAGTAACTGTAGAATTCAAGTTAAAAGGATTTCCTACTGCAAGCACCCATTCTCCAATACGAGTCGCATCTGAATTTCCGAAAAAAACATAGGGAAGTTTTTTATCTGAGTCAATTTTTAAAACTGCAATATCAGTGTCAGGATCAGCACCGATAACTTTTGCCTTAAATGTTTTGTTATCATTGGTTGTGACTTCAATACTGCTATTATCCTCTATTACATGGTAATTCGTTATGATATATCCATCTGGTGATACGATAACTCCTGAGCCTGTGCCGATTCTCTCGGGAAGATCTTCTTCACCATAGAAATAGCGATAAAAAGAAGGTAGGTTTTCTCCTGAGGTACTGGTGTTTTTAACGTGGACTACAGCGTTGACTGTTTTTTCAGCTGCAGTTGTAAAATCAGTAGCCTCAGCAGCAATGCTGTTGCTATTAAAAGTATAGTTCGTAGGAATCAGCCTCGGTGATTCAAGAGTAGGTTCTTTGATCTGTTCTCCAGTTTGAAAAAACTGATCATAAATAAAAATACTGCAAATGGCACTGAGTAGTGCAATACTTAAAGTTTTGAAAAATGATTTCATAGGATTAAATTTTTTTACCAAAATTATGGATTTTCTGTAAAGGTTAAATTCCTTTAACGCGTCTTTAACACCCTGTAAAATTGATTATATTTGAATGATGATAATAGAATTTGATAAATATCAGGGAGCCGGGAATGATTTTGTAATACTCAACAACAAAACAGGAGTTTACGATTCTTTATCTACTGCTCAAGTCGCATTTTTATGTGATAGGTATAAAGGAATAGGTGCAGATGGACTTATTTTAATCAATGCTTCTTCGACTTCAGATTTTGAAATGCAATATTTCAATTCAGACGGGAATGAAAGCACGCTTTGTGGTAATGGCGGACGTTGTGCCGTTGCCTTTGCTTATGACAAAAAAATCATTGACAAAACAACTTCTTTTTCAGCCATAGACGGTTTACATAAAGCTAGTTATATAAGTCCTCTTGAAGTACATCTTGAAATGCAAGAGGTAACTAAAATTATTGAAGTTGAAAATGGTTTATTGATAGATACGGGTTCTCCACATTATATTAGGTTAGTAGATAATATAGAAGCTATTAACGTCCAAAAGGAGGGAGCTGCTATTCGGTACTCCGACTCATTTATGCCCAATGGAATCAATGTGAATTTTGTAGAAAAAGAAGGTATTACAAAATATAAAATTCGCACCTATGAACGAGGAGTTGAAAATGAAACCTTGGCATGTGGAACAGGTGCAGTTGCTGCTGCCATAGCAATTCACTCTAAGGGAGAATCAGAAGGAGAGACAGAAGTAGATTTAAAAGCATTAGGAGGAGATTTAAAAGTTTCTTTTGAGGTTTCCGATAAACGTTATTATCAGATTTATTTAAAAGGACCTGCAATGCATGTTTTTTCAGGGACGATTCAATTATGAACCTAAAACAAATTCATCTACGCGCTCTGGAACCTGAAGACATAGATATTCTTGAAAAGGTTGAGAATGATATAAGTTACTGGAATTATTCTAATCAGACAGAACCTCTTTCCATACATACGTTAAAACAATTTATAGCAGAACAGCATCGAGATATTTTTGAGGTCAGGCAAAAGCGGTTTGTGATCTCTGATATTAAAAAAAACGTATTAGGATTTATCGATTTATTTGACTTTGAACCAATACACAGAAGGGCAGGAGTGGGTTTGTTGATTCTTGAGTCTTACAGAAGAAAAGGGGTGGGTAAACAAGCATTGATCTTGTTAAGCAGTTATGCTCAAAACCAATTAAACATAAAAACACTCTTCGCCAATATAGCGATAGAAAATGCAGCAAGTATTCAGTTGTTTCAATCCTTAGACTATTCTAAAGCAGGACATAAAAAGGACTGGAATTTTTATGATGGTTGTTTTCATGACGAATATCTTTACCTAAAACAACTTCATTGATGTATAAAAAGAAAATTATCCTTACCATTAGTTTAATAGGGGTTTTGATTGGAACTTATTTTGTGATAAATTTTTATCAAATTTTTTTCTGGGACAATACCCAATTTAAGAATGAGGCTTCTTATGTATTTATTGATCGAGATGATACTATTGATTCGCTTGATATTCAGCTCCTTCCACTTTTAAAATCGGTAGACCGTTTTCGGATAGCTGCCAATAAAAAAGGATATACAGATCGTTTAAAGCCTGGGAAATACAAACTGACGCCTAATTTGGGGAATAATCAAATTATCAATATTCTTCGTTCACAACGTCTCACCGTAAAAGTGGTGTTTAATAACCAAGAACGTTTGGAGAATCTGGCAGAACGAATAGCAGATCAAATAGAACCTGATGAAACTTCCCTGTTGGAGGCTTTTTACGATGAGGGGTTTTTAAAATCAAACGGTTTTACTAAAGAAAATGCTCTAACAATGTATTTGCCGAATTCTTATGATGTATTTTGGGATGCATCGCCAGAGGTTTTTAGGGATTTGATGCTAAAAAATTACCAAATTTTTTGGAATAAAGAGCGACTTTTAAAAGCTTCAGCTTTGAATTTAACACCCATGCAAGTTTATATCCTTGCTTCAATAGTACATAAAGAGTCTGTTAAAGTTGAAGAACAACCAAGGATTGCGGGTTTGTATCTAAATAGGCTGAAAAAGGGAATGAAGTTGCAGGCCGACCCCACAGTTATTTTTGCAATTAAAAAAGCCTCAGGTAATTTTGATCAGCAAATAAAAAGAGTATTATATAAAGATTTGCGTTTAAAATCTCCATACAATACCTATAAAATTAAAGGTCTTCCTCCAGGCCCAATTGCTATGCCTGATCTTTCTGCTATAGAGGCTGTATTAAATCCAGAAAAACACAGCTACTTATATTTCGTAGCATCTCCTGAAAAGCCAGGTTACCATTTGTTTGCAAAAACATTAGTCCAACATAACATTAACAAAAAAGCATATGTACGTTGGATCAACAAACAAAAAATATTCCGCTAAAATCCTGCTTCAATTATGAAAATGCAAGGACGTTTTTCAAGTTGAGGTTTTTCTTTTTTCCAGTCTTTGATGGATAGTGTCATTATGTATTCGGTACTCAAGGTAAGATCACACGCGATACACAAAAGTGTTGAAGGCAGCAAAGTATTCAATAAGTCCTTAAAAAGAGTCAAGCTTCTGTAAGGTGTCTCAATAAAAAGTTGGGATTGACTTTCTCTGGTAGCTTTTTTTTCAAATTTTTGAATTGCCTGTTTACGTAGTTTTTGATCTACTGGCAGATAGCCATTAAAAGCAAAACTTTGTCCGTTCATCCCAGAGCTCATCATCGCTAAAATTAGTGAGGAGGGGCCTGCCAATGGTTTTACTTTTACACCAATTTTATGGGCTTTAGAAACAATCAAGGCACCTGGATCAGCTATGCCAGGGGTTCCAGCATCAGACATTAATCCCATAGATTCGCCATTTAAACAGGGATCTAGGTAGGATTCTATTTCTTCGAATGAAGTGAATTTATTTAGAGGATAGAGAAGTAAACCGTCTTGATTTTTGTTAGGTGTAATTTTCTTGATGAACCGTCTTGCAGCCTTTTCGTTTTCTATGATAAAGTGATTTAATTCTTCAACTTTTTTCTTTACGGAAAGCGGAAGAACTTCCAAAGGAGGGGTATCTCCCAAAGGAGATGGAATAAGGTATAGTATGCCCCTTGCTGATTCACTCATCTTCTAATATACGAATGATACGATTACAAGCATGATCTAAAAGAGTAAAACATTTTTTGAAACCCTCTTCTCCTCCATAATAAGGATCAGGAACTTCCATTTCGTTGTCCAGAATTAGTTTGACTTTTCGTTTTTCATCCTCTGAACTTGCAAGTGATATTATATCTCTGTAGTTGGTTTTATCCATTACATAGATGTAGTGAAACTTTTGAAAATCTAAAATACTAAATTGGCGTGCCTTTTGATTTTGAATACTAATTCCGTGTTGATTTGCAATGGCAATACTTCTTGGGTCAGGAGAATTCCCTGTGTGATAGGCAGCAGTTCCAGCGGAATCTACTGTGTATTTGGATGAATCTATTTTACTCTCTAGTATGCCTTGTGCTAAAGGAGACCGACAAATGTTACCCAAACATACCATGAGTATTTTCACTGGTACCATCAATAAATTTATTTAAAGACTAAGTTTCTGACTTAGATCTTCAACGTATTTACGGAATTGTTTGTCAGTAAAACTCAAGTTATCAACTGTTTTGCAAGCATGTAAAACAGTGGCATGATCTCTTTTTCCGATCTGATTGCCTATACTAGCTAAAGAAGCTTTGGTATATTTTTTGGCAAAATACATTGCAAGTTGTCTAGCCTGTACGATGTGTCTTCTTCTGGTTTTGGACTGAAGTGTTTGTACATCCATTTGAAAATAGTCAGAAACTACTTTTTGAATATAATCAATAGAGACTTCTCTTTTAGTGTTTTTAACAAACTTCATTACAACCTCTTTCGCGAGTTCTAGGGTAATCTCAGCTTTGTTAAATGAAGATTGGGCGATAAGAGAAATAATGGCTCCCTCCAATTCCCTAACATTTGTTTTAATGTTTTTAGCTACATATTCGATAATATCCTCTTCAATTTCTACCCCGTCACGATAAAGTTTGTTTTTGAGGATCGAAATACGAGTTTCGTAGTTGGGTAATTGTAATTCAGCTGAAAGCCCCCATTTAAACCTAGAAAGAAGCCTTTGTTCTATGTCTTGCATGTCTACAGGCGCTTTGTCTGAAGTCAGAATTACCTGTTTGCCATTTTGATGTAAATGGTTGAAAATGTGGAAAAAGACATCTTGGGTTCCTGTTTTTCCAGACAAAAACTGAACATCATCTATAATCAAAACATCTAAAAGCTGATAAAAATGAATAAAATCATTTCTGGTATTCTTTTTTACCGCTTCAATGTATTGCTGAGTGAATTTTTCCGCAGCAATGTAGAGCACAGTTTTGTCTTGGTATTTTTCTTTTATTTCTACCCCGATAGCGTGAGCCAAGTGGGTTTTTCCTAGTCCAACACCACCAAAAATAAGCAAAGGGTTGAATGAAGTACCTCCTGGTTTTGCAGCTACTGCTAGCGCGGCGGATCTTCCGAGTCTATTCGAATCACCTTCCAAAAAGTTCTCAAAACTGTAATTTGGATTCAGTTGTGATTCTATTTGGAGATTTTTTATTCCAGGAATAACAAAAGGGTTCTTTAGGTCTGATTGAGAGTGAAGAGGTGCATCAACTTGTTGTGGGATTATTCCTCCTCTGTTTGAACTTGGGATGTTCTCAGTAAATGGGTTGTTGTTTCCAAAACGATTTTCCATTCTGATAGAATAGATCAATCGTGCGTCTGGACCTAATTCTTTTTGGAGGGCAGTTTTTAGTAATTTAACATAGTGCTCTTCGAGCCATTCATAAAAAAACTTACTTGGAACTTCGATATTTAAAACCTTGTCACTAATCTTTAGAGGAACTATAGGGAGAAACCATGTCTTATAGGCTTGTGGCTGAATATTATCTTCGATAAAAGAAAGGCAATTATCCCAAACCGCTGAAGCTGATTTACTCATTTAGAATTAGTGAGGTTAAAGTGTTAATGTTATGGTTTATTAGTTTGTAAAATCCTCAACAAATATTGAGTAAAAAAAATTAAAAAAAAATTAAAATACTATTGATTTTTTTGTTTTTTATGTCGATATTCTGTCTCTTCAATTTACGTTTTAAAGATATGATTTTCTTAAAAATTAATAAAAATTTTTTTATATAAATGCACTATTACACTGAACCTATTGTAGTTCGCTACGCTGAAACAGATCAGATGCACTTTGTACACCACAGTAATTACCTAAAGTATTTTGAATTGGCTCGTTTGGATTGGCTCACTAAACTTGGAGTGTCTTATGCAGAAATGGAAACAAAGGGTACCCTGTTACCCGTTGTATCTGCAAACATAGCTTACA
>JAFMMH010000130.1 GCA_017851655.1 Flavobacteriaceae bacterium | reverse complement strand
ATACATATAATTCAATTGAAACGTGAAACAAATTTTTTAATTTGTAAATGCTAAATTCCTATGGGCAAAACATCTTTTTTTTAAAATGTAACTTAATAAAAACTATTATTTAAAAATGAAAAAAATCATTATCGGAATATTATGTGTTCAATTTATTTCAGCTCAGATCCCAGAAGGTAAAAAAGTGATTAGTTCGTTATATCTGTACGATCTAATCGAAAAAAAATCGACCCTTTTAACAACAGAGAATAGACATTTTGAAGCACCCAATTGGGCTCCAAATGGAACTTATTTGTTAATCAATAGTGGTGGGAAAATTGAAAAATATTCAATAAAAGGAGAAAAGATTCAAGTTTTAGATACTGGCGAAATAAGTAAATGCAATAATGATCATGGTATTTCATTCGACGGAAGAACCTTGTTCATATCTAGTGGGAAAAATGAAATTAAGGAGCATAGTTCTTTTATATATAAGATGCCTATTCAAGGAGGAATTCCTGAATTATTAACCCCTCTTTCACCTTCATATTGGCATGGGGTATCACCAGATGGCAAGGACATCGTTTATTGTGCAGCTCGAAATGGAAACTACGACGTTTACAAAATGAGTTCGAATGGTGGAGAAGAAATTAAACTTACCACTGCTGAGGGTTTAGATGATGGTCCTGAATATTCACCTGATGGAAAATACATTTACTTTAACTCCTTTAGAACAGGAAAAATGCAAATTTGGAGAATGTTAGCAGATGGCTCTGAAAAAGAACAAATGACCTTTGATAACTATTCAAATTGGTTCGCACACATCGCACCACATAATCAGAATGCAGTCTTTATAAGCTACATTGAAGATCAAAAAAATCAACATCCCTTCGGGAAACAAGTGAAACTGCGGTTACTGGATTTAAATACAAAAGAAGTAACTGATTTGACTCCAGTATTTTACGGCGGGCAGGGTACGATTAACGTGCCTTCATGGAATCCAGAAGGAACCCAGTTTGTCTATGTTGTTTATTCATTAGAGGAAATATAAACGCACATGAGACACTTACTGATCAAAAATTCTTATTTGAAACAATCATTATTATAAATTTAGCTACATTTATTTTTTAATCATAAATCAAAACAATGAGAAAATTATTTACCCTTGTATTCTTTTCAGTTTTTTTATCACTAACTGCTCAGGACGAACTTAGAATTAATATGTGGTATGGTACAATCAGCAATCAAGATGTTCAAGAGCATCTAAAAAATGAAAAGTATTTTAAAGAAATGTGGCAACAACAAAAAGATGCAGGAATGCTCTCTGGTTGGGAAATGTGGGAATTAATCAACCCTTACAATGACGATTTAGAAACTACTTATCTTTATGTAAAAATGTATTCTAAAGAAAATAGAGAGAGTAAAAACTCTATTCGCGGAATCCCAGAAGGAATGGATCAAGTTGCATGGGATCAGATCAGAGAAAATCATCTAGATCGATTTACCAAAATATTCTCTGTGGATGTTGCCTATAAAGGAGGGTTCAATAATTCTACATCTGAAGCAAAACCGGCTGATATCGCTGTTATCAATTATATGAATGTGAATTGGTATAAAGCATATGAATATGAAAATATGGAACTCAAAACATTCATGCCAATTAACAAAAAGAATGGTATGAAAGCATGGGGACTCACTAAAGTGCTAAACCATTTTGGTGCTGATCGTGAAATCAATTATATGACTGTGGATTTCTACGATACTTTAGACGAAGTTTATTTAATTCGATCGAATACAGCTGCAATGACTAAAGAAGCAATCAATACAAATAAAAAGATGGATCAAATTCGAACATTAAAATCATCCGATATTTTCAGATTGGTTGATTATCTCGATTAATTTTCATTAATGTAATTTAAAAAACCTCCTCAAAAAGGAGGTTTTTTTTATTTATAAGATGAAAGAAAACGAACTTACTTAAATTGATTTAAAAGTAGTTGTTTAGAAACTTTTTTAAATTGCACTGATGGAAAAACAAAAATGCTCTTTGTGTAAAAAGGAAAAATCAATCAAAGAGTTTCGTTTTAATGCTTCTCAAAAAAAGAAACCCTTTAAAATATGCAGAAGATGTGAGACTAAAAGAGATTCAGAATTATGGCTCTAAGTGCTCAAGTTTTTCTTAACTAAATCTGATATTCTCTTACCATCAGCTTTACCTGCTAATTGTTTAGAAGCCATACCCATCACTTTCCCCATATCCTTCATTCCTTCAGCTCCAGAACTGGAAATAACCTCCAAGATAACTTTGTTAAGCTCTTCGTCTGAAAGTTGAGGGGGCAAAAAAGTTTCAATCACAGCAGCTTGAGCTTCCTCAGGTTCTGCAAGGTCTGGACGGTTTTGCTCAATGAATATTTTTGCGCTTTCTTTGCGTTGTTTTACCAAACGCTGTAGCAATTTAATAGCTTCTTCATCAGTCATCGTTCCTGAGCTACCACTGGCAGTTTCAGAAAGAAGAACGGCTGACTTAATCGCCCTTAACGATTCAA
>JAFMMH010000129.1 GCA_017851655.1 Flavobacteriaceae bacterium | reverse complement strand
AATCCAAAAATAAAATTACTGTTCAGGACAAAATATTCTGGGATCATATTGGACTGATTAAGTCCTAAATTTAGGTTTTGTGTAGTATCAGGTCCTACAGGCTTAGCACCCACATAATTTGCTCGTATGTTAAAGCTTGATTGAAATGACTCTCCATTAAGAAAAGAAGTAACTCCCATATTGAATCTAAAACGTGCAATATCACCCGCTCTTTTTTCATTACTGACTTGTGTACTATCTATTATTTCACTTATAAGATCTTGGGCGTTTAAACTTCCTTCGAACGGATCTAAAAAGGTGCCATTAAGATCAAATCTCAAAAATTTTGTTCGGTATTTCAAATTCATCATCCCTCCCATCGTAACATAGTTATCTTCATTTACATTTTGGTTGAATCCTTGTAATGTAACTTTTGAATCAATAGCATTTTCAACATTGTAAATAAAACCTGTTAGATTCCATTTTAACTTTTGATTCTCACTACTTCCAAGAACAGAGACATCAATATATTTTATTTCTTCTGGTAACAAAGTGGGGTTAGGAACACGGTTTCCACCAGTTGAAAATTTAGTGTAAAGTGATACATTCTGAAATCCTTTGGAGTAATTTGCTTTAAATGTGAGACGATCAGTACTAAAAACAAGACCAAGTCGTGGTTGAAATACTTCGAAGCCCTCAGTGTTTCTGATCAATTGTCTATCATATCTTCCACCGATATTAAAATGTAGCTTTTCATCTAACTGGATGTTTCCTTGTAAAAAACCTCCAAACTCATTTAACTTGTATACATTATTTTTCGCTGAGAATTCGGCAGAACTTCCAAATTCCTGAGCGAATGCATTTTCTAAATATTCAGCATAATCACTTTCATTTGAGAATTCTGTTTTATAGTCCCTGTAAATAAAATAATCCCCTTGACTTGTGGTTACTCTACGGTCAGCACCTAAAGTGACGTTGACATTATTAGAATTATAAAAAAACCGAACCTCTGTTCTTCCTTGAAGAGTCTGATAATAATAAAATTGATTTTGCCATCCATGAGGTATTTCAGAACTTTCTGTATCCTCTGGGCTATAGTTTACTAGATCCCGAATAGTAAGGCCAGATTTTGGAACTCCAAATGGTTTGAAGTTGACTCGATTTGTTTCTTTGTCTAGAGAATGATTCTTGATAGAGGTTTGAACTGAAAAACTCAAATTATCGTTGAAATTATGATTGTATTTCAGATAAGAGGTAGAATTTCTTGGAGCCCAAACAGATCCATTTCTAGACGGAGCAATATCAAGATCTTGCATATGGTTTAAGCCTTCTGCCCGTTTCCAAGTTCGAAATCCAAAGACCAAGTCTTTGATGTTGAGTTTTCCACCAATAAAATAGTCCTCTGTATGGTTTGAGTATCCCAGATAATTTCCATTCACTTTTTCCAAATAGGCTAATTCATCATATTGAGAGGCCTTATTCAAGCCATATTCAGATAATTGAATACTGTTTCCAACAATATTGAAGAATTGATTTTCCGCATTTAGGTTATTAGAACTCAAAAAATTATTTAATTGTGTACTTGTGTTAAAATTTTGACCTAAATGATCGTATTCAAATTGATCCAAATCCCCAGGTGAATAATTATAAAATGGAAGATCACTCATGTCGTGCTCATCGGATCGGAAATAACGACCTGTAATCTGAAAATTTATTTGTCCCTCTTTTATACTATTGCCAAGGGTAAAATCAGCATCATATGAATTAAAACTACCCCCTGAAAAATTACCATGAAAATAAAGAGGGCTTCCTTTTTCTAATTTTTCATTCTCAAAGTAATTTCCGGCTTCTTCTTTTGCAGAATAAGTAATTATATTGATTGTTCCAAGAAATGCTCTGGGGCCATACATAGTTGATGAAGGACCGTATAAGATCTCCACTGCCTTAATATTACTTATCGGATACTGGCGTGAAATATAAGCTATGTTAGACCAGAGATCATTCTCCTCTACACCGTCTATCATCACTAATGTTTTTTCTGTAGCATCTTGTCTATAACCTAGTTGGTATATATTGGCATAGTTTAGAGAATAGGTTTTACTAATTTCAAATCCAGCAAGGTCAGAAAGCATATCGATTAAATCTACATAACCACGAGCTACAATATCTTTTGCTTCAATAATTTCTACTACTGCAGGAGCTGTTTCTAGATCTTCTGGACGTTTAGAAACTGATGAAACGGTTACTCTCAGGTTTTCTCTTTTGGCACTACTCAATAGTTTTTGGAAAACTATATTTTGATTTTCAGGCTTGTAATTTGAATTTGAGGCTACTATTTCATTGAGATAGTTAATTGCTAAATCGATATCATCTTCTGCAATAGCAGTTAAAGTTAAAAGTTCTCGCATTCGATTTGTATCGCTCAACGAAGGCTTATTCGTAGAATTTAGACAACATTTTAAGTTTTCTTTCAATGTTGTAAACTGCCCTATAGCATAAAGTTCTCTTACAGTTAATATATTACAATCACAATTACTACTTTGAGACTCAGCT